>JABMJD010000011.1 GCA_013201395.1 Candidatus Syntrophopropionicum ammoniitolerans | reverse complement strand
ATGTCTTTATTTTTGTTAACCTGTATAAAATCTATAAAATTTTACCAGATTAAACAAAAAGGTTACCAGATGGTTGGAAGGATGTGTATCAACTGTGTCGAAGGTAAAAGGTTACCAGATGGTTGGAAGGATGTGTATCAACTGTGTCGAAGGTAATATGTGGTTCAATTACAAGTGGCATGGAATTGGTGGGAGATATGAAAAAATACTCGTTGACAATATTTTTTCCCTGCTATAATGAAGAGCGGAATGTAGAAAAAGTAACCTATGATGCTTTAGCTGCTGCCAGGGAGGTTTCTAATGATTATGAAGTTATCATTGTAAACGACGGCAGCAAAGACCGCACTGCCCAAATTGCTGATAGAATGGCGGAAAAACACCCAGAAGTGCGAGTGGTGCACCATGAAGTGAACAAAGGTTATGGGGCAGCGCTACAATCAGGATTTAAAAATGCTAGTAAAGAGTTGGTGTTTTATACGGATGGTGATGGGCAGTTTAAAGTGAAGGAAATAAAAAACCTTCTGCCCCATATTGAAAGGTATGATATTGTTTCCGGCTACCGGATCAAAAGGCAGGATCCTGTACATCGTAGATTAAATGCCTTTATGTGGGGTGCCATGGTCAACATGCTCTTTAAACTAAAGGTTTCAGATGTAGATTCGGCCTTTAAGCTGTACAAAAGGGAAATATTTGATAACATTACCCTCACCTCTCAAGGTGCGCTTATAGATACGGAGATTCTGGCTAAGGCAAAATCAAAGGGATACACTATAACAGAAGTGGGTGTTAACCACTACCCCCGGACAGCAGGGACTCAGACCGGTGCCAAGTTATCGGTAATTGTAAAGGCCTTTATTGAATTATATAAATTAAAAAGGCGCTTTAATAAGGTTTAAAATATACATAGGGGCTTTATGGAAGGACACAGGGAGTCCACATGGAAGGCTTTTTTCAGTTACTAAAATTTGCAGCAGTTGGGTTTGTGAACACTTTTATCGACTGGGGGATATATCTCATTGTCCTGAAATCATTCCCGGCGGAAAGTGTGCTGTTTTATACCATCGCTAAGGGGTTTAGTTATTTTTGCGGCATAATAAACAGCTTTTTTCTAAACAAGTTTTGGACCTTTAAGGCGAACCTGCATGGAAATAAGGGAAACCGGTTTATCAAGTTTATACTGGTGAATCTTGTTGGTCTTGGTATTAACAGCGTTTCTATCTATGTATTCCTCAATATGGAAATTAAGCAAGCCATAGCCTTGTTTTCTGCTACATTTATAACCTTTTTGTTTAATTTTATTCTCAACAAATTATGGGTTTTTCGCAAAGAAAAGATGGTGGCCAAAACATCCAGGGGGTAAGTGACCATTTCAGAAGATATCAAACGTGTCGGTTATCTTTATTTTTTAAATAAATTACTAATTATTTTTTTGGTGTTCATAACGAGAGATGTGCTTGACCCTTTTCTCCCGGCGATAACAGACAACATGCACCCACACGTCCTGTTCGATTCACTGATTCACTGGGACGCGGGGTGGTTTTTAAGAATAGCCGGCCAGGGATATGATTTTGATAGCGCCCCTTTTTTCCCGATGTTTCCTTTTTTGATTAGGGCTTTGACTTTGTTGACACAGAGCAATGTTATTTCTGGTTTCTTGATTTCCAACATAGCCCTATTTGTGGCTTGCGTTTTTCTTTACCGATTAGTGAAGGATGATTACAAAGAGGATATTGCGATGACTACGGTTTTCGTCCTGTTGTTTTTCCCGACAGCAATATTCTTCTCATCAATTTATTCGGAGTCCCTTTTACTGGCCTTTTCACTTGGTGCCTTTTACTATGCTAGAAAGGATAAGTTTATTATAGCTGCAGTGTTTGGTGCACTGGCAACACTAACGAGAAATATTGGTGTTGTTACCTTTTTTGCGCTCCTTTATTATTTCTATGAGGCTAACGGTAGAAAATTCGACCTTAAAAAATCGGCTACACTATTGATAATTCCGGCTTCATTATTGATATTTATGGCAATTTTATGGAAAGCAACAGGGGACCCCCTGGCTTTTTCCACATCTTTGAATCGGGAATACTGGGGCTTTCGTCATTTTGCTTATCCGGGTGCTGGGCAATTTACAAACCTGGCTAAATTTTTTACCGGTGGTATATTTTATTGTCTTTTTGAATCAGGCATGGCTATGCTCTTTCTCTTCCTGGTTATACGAAGTTTTAAATATATCAAAGACAAGTCTTTGCTCATATTTCTGGTGCTGGGTTTTCTAATTCCTTTTTCTTCCGTGGTTGGCAGCACTCCTCTGGGTATGCCCAGGTATATCATTGTTTTATTTCCAGGATTTATCACCCTGGCCCATATACTGCATAAACACAGGCTTACCCAGGTTTTTTCAACCATTACCATTTCAGTTTTTTCAGTGATTACCGTTCTTTTCGTTATTGGTCGCTGGATAAGTTAAAAGGGCAAACCCTGGCATCCAGATCTAGAATATTCACAGCAAATCTTTTATTGGGGAGATGTTTTTTTAGCAATAATGCGTAGAGAATGGGCAATATCCCTGGCGTAGTGAATAAATGGCAGTGTCAAAAAAGCCGATGTTAATAATATGGTTATCATATCAGAACCGGAATTGTTTTTAGTAAACATTACTTCACCTTCCTAAATGGATATTTATTTTTATTAGTTTGTCTCGTGGGGATTTTTAAAAACCAGCGAATATTATCCCGTTTGTCCATATATTGTTCAAAACCATAAGAATATGGGCCGGCCGTTTAACCCAACTAACCTTGATCCCCTTTATTTTCTTGACTTTTACATAAAAAAAAGTTAAAATTCTTGTTGCATACATTGCATATCTATCGGGGCGTAGCTCAGTTTGGCTAGAGCGCTACCTTGGGGTGGTAGAGGCCGCTGGTTCGAGTCCAGTCGCTCCGACCAAAATTGCTCAGGTACTTGTTACCTGGGCAATTTATATATTGGGAAAACCGGCAGAGATAAGACCACTGAAACCACTTCACCGTATAGCATGATCTGTGTATTTTTGTAAAAATCATTAACCACTCGTAAAAGGGTGGTTAATAATTTTTTAGCCTTACATAATTTGTGTTTCTTTAGCCAAACTAAAACTGTTTTAAAAATATAAAGGGGTGATAGCCATTGCGTGTTACGGTTGATCAAGAATTGTGTATCAGTTGCGGCGCGTGTATTGATGTGTGTCCCGAGGTCTTTGATTGGAATGATGATGATAAGGCGCATAGTATAGTCGATGAGGTGCCGGAAGAGCTTGAGGATGAGGCTAGAGAGGCGCTGGAAAGTTGTCCAACCGAGGCCATTAGTGAGGAATAAATTAAAACCTGGGCGGTGACGATTTGTCGGAGAAGGAAAAAGATAAAATAAACATTAACGCTAATCCTTTACCTACCTTGGAGATAGAGGAGTTTAAAAACAGAATGGCTCATCTTCGTGGGGGGGTAGCTTTGGAAAAGAAAAAAAACAAGAATAAATAAAATGTGATCATGCCTTTAGCCCCTGTTTCCTATTAGGGGTGTTTTCTTATTGCAATTTTATGGCATCTGAAAATTTTTAATAGAAACGACACATCTATAATAGCCAATTCGTATGCTGTAAGGGATCGAATATGGCCGATTGGTTCAAGGTTTATCAAGCTGAAAGGCGCAAAATGTGGGTTTTTCAATCAAATATACATAATATGCTGGGAAAACGAAGATTAGGGCTATAAGCCTCAAAAATTTATTGACAAGATTGAATAATATGCTAAAATTTAATTTGGTTGAAAAAGCGCACAGAAATGTATTGGAGGCTTGTAGGATTAAAATGTATTAATAAGGGAGGCAGATAAATGAAACATTTGGGCCGCCATGTATTGGCTGAGGTTTGTGGTTGCGACTTTAACATTCTCAACGACATTAAAAAGGTAGAGGAGATCATGGTAAATGCTGCGCTGGAAGCAGGCGCTGAGGTTAGGGAATGTGTTTTCCACAAATTCAGTCCTCAAGGGGTCAGCGGTGTGGTTGTTATATCGGAATCGCATCTGGCTATCCATACCTGGCCGGAACTTGGTTATGCGGCAGTAGACGTTTTTACCTGTGGTGATAGGGTTAATCCCTGGGACGCATGCAATTATCTTAACAATCGTTTTAGTGCTAAACATATGACAGCTAAGGAATTGAAGCGCGGTGTAACCCCACAGGCAACTCTAAAGGAAGCCGTAAATATTTAGGGGGGATATTTATTAGTACCGAGCGAATAACGGGTTAATGAGCCTTGCAACATGACTAGTTGCAGGGTTCATTAATTTTTAGGGCGGTTATCTGTTACTGAACAGAAGGATTTAAAGGGATTATACCGAATATAATCGCTATGATTTGTTATGTTTTTTTGCTGTGGAGGGGTGCTTTTTATGCTGGGGGAAATTATAAAACCTATAGAAAAAGAATTGCATACCGTGAATAATATTGTAGAAAAGGAGATGTATATAAAATCTGCCCATATTGGTAGATACGCTCATTTGGAATTAACATATAGTGAACGGGTAATCAGGCCGGCCCTGGTAATACTATCAGCACGTATTTATGGCTATACAGGTGAAAAGGCCCAGTACCTGGCGAGCATTTTCCAGTTTACACATCTGGCTTCTATAGTGCATAAATTTATACCGGAAAAAGATACCGATTACATCCGGGGGGATTCCGACCCCAGGGACGGTTCACAATTTCCCATTCTTGTAGGTGACTATCTTTATGGAAAGGGTTTTTCGTCCCTATATAATGCAGATATGATTAATTTTATGGGTCCGATAGCTGAAATTGTTTGCCGGATCCATGAGGGGGGTATTTTAAGGAACAAAATAAAGGGGAATAATTTTGCCTCAGAGGCCTATCGCGAGGTTGTACGCAAGGAAACGGCAGAACTTTTTGCCGGCTGCTCCGCAATGGGTGCACGTCTTGCAAATGCTTCAGTAGAACAACAGGAAAAAATGAAACATTTGGGGATGAATATCGGTATGGCGTATGGTTTGATGGAGCATAACGCTGCTGCAAAGTTTTCAGTTGCCTATCTTGAAAACGCCTTAGCTGTCTTACTAGGGGTTCCCGATGTAGCGGAAAAATATATATTAGAACAAGTAATTAAAAATCTTGTTAACCATAGCATTTTTAAAAGACGTATGGTAATTTAAGGGGCATGGTTTTGTTTTTATTGGAAACGGGCTTTTCTAGCCCGCTATTTGTGGTTACATGCATAAGTGGAGAATTTAGAATCCCAGCAATTTAAATGTTTCATCATCTATGATATTGGCGCCTGTTAGGCCCCTGTCCTGGCGAAATTCTTTTACAGCTTTTTCCGTACCCTGGCCCCAAAAGCCATCCGGCGTCCATTTGAGATAACCCAATCTTTTTAAGGCTCTTTGTATTTCCAGGACATCAGGTCCCCTATTACCAATTCTTAGTGGTGATGGACCGGCACCCGGGGCACCGAAAGGGGTACCAACTATTACCACAGGAGTACCGCCAGTTACCAGGCGGTATATTTCCTCAGCATCGCTGTTAAACATTCTAATACAGCCCAGGCTGGCAAAACTGCCAATGCTATGTGGGTTATTAGTGCCGTGAATCCCGTACTGACCGTAGGGTATATTTAGTCCCATAAAGCGGGTACCCATGACAGACGGTGGGTTACTGCTCATGGAAATAATTTTCCAGTTACCTACTGGTGTTGGGGTCTGATATTTTCCCATGGCCACGGGGTATTTTTTATAGAATTCCCCTTTATTAAAGAGTGTCAGGGTAAGGTTGTCCATATCAATAATTATGCTCAGGTTTTCAGGTACAATCCTGGTAGCTGCTGCCGGGGGAGCAGATGATAAAGTATAAAGCAAAGCACATAGAATAATCACCATAATTATTGGATACCTTTTCAAATTTATTTCCTCCCGAATAATTTGCTATCTATATTCTTTCTTAAGCAGCGCAATTTATGCTTTAAAATAAAGGGGCGGGCATAAAAAGACCTGCCAATTTGTATGGCAGGTCTGGGTCAATCCCATTGTTTGTTTCTTAGAAATATCTACGCTTCCCGTACATATTCTACAGCGTTTTTAAAAATATCCCGACAACATTGTGATATATTGTTGTCCAGCCTGCGCCAGTTGGGATGCTGGGTTTGGCTCACACAGCGTTCAGGGTGGGGCATCAGGCCCATGATGCGGCCTGTGCTGTCGCATATCCCTGCTATGGCGTTAATTGAGCCGTTGGGGTTGGCGGGATATGATAACGTGGGGTGGCCATCATTCCCGGCATAGCGGAACACAACCTGGCCCTTGTTCTCAATATCCTGTAAAATATCGGGCGAGGTGTAGAATTTGCCTCCGCTGTTAGCAACCTGGGCGCTCATAACCCTTCCTGCCATACCACGGGTGAAAACACAGTGACTGCTTTCAATCAAAAGGTTTACCCAGCGGCATTCAAAATGGCCACTACTATTGTCCATCAGGGTTGTCTTGATTTCACCAAGCCGGCGATAGGGCAGCAGACCGGTCCGTACCAACACCTGAAAACCATTACAGATGCCGATAATTAGCTTTCCATTGTTAACAAACTCCGTTAGCTGTTCCTTTAAAAAATAAATTAACTCTACAGCCAGAATTTTACCTGAATGGATATCGTCACCATAAGAGAACCCACCGGGTAAAGCCAGAATCTGATAGCGGGAGAGCTTTTCTTCACCGCGCCTCAGCTGGTTAATATGCACCATGGTGCATTTAGCTCCGGCGCTTTCAAAGGCATGGAAGGTTTCCTCATCACAGTTAATGCCATCAGCTCTTAAAATACAAACATCTGGTTTTTTTATCAACGGAAAACCTCCTTCATTGGTTGCTGCCAGGCTGTTTTTAACTCATTTAGTGTCAGGGTAAATAATTTTCCCTCGGAGTGTTTTACTGTTATTTTTTTATCTGTTGATGTTACACCAATTATTCTACATGGGATATTTCCAAAAACCTCTATTGGTTCCAACCCGGCAGGTAATTCAGCCAGGAAGCAGCCCGCTGTTTCGTTGAATAGAAAGTTTACCGGGTTTTCATCATCGGGGATGTTTATGACAGCGCCTAAGTCACCGCCAAAACACATTTCCGCCAGTGCGGCAGCCAGACCACCCTCGCTAAGATCATGACAAGCCTGCAGTTGATCTAAACTGATGGAGCGATAGAGCGTTTTTAAAACACATGTTAAATTGTCTAGATTGATCCTCGGTAGGTTGCTGCCCAGGGTACCATGGATTTGGTTATAGGTTGAGCCGGCCATTTCTTTCGTGTCCCGGTAACCCAAAAGGACAATATGGTTCCCCGCCTTTTTAAAATCTGCGGAAACGGTCCTGGTAACGTCAGTGATGCGGCCGAATGCCGAAACACAAAGGACAGGCGGGATTTTTATTACCGTGCCGTCCTGGCTTCTGTAGGTGCTGGAAAGACTATCTTTACCGGATATGAAAGGCATACCTGTTGCTCGCACGAAATCAACACAAGCATCAATGGCCATGTCCAGGGCACCCAGCTGTTCTTCATCGGGGAAGGGCCAGATGAAGTTATCAATTAAGACCATTTCATTTGGGTTAGCACCGCAGGCAACAGCATTGGAAACTGCCTCCGTTGCTGCCCAAATGCTGCCATAATAGGGGTCAATTCGATTTAAAATAGGGTTAAGACCATGGGAAATTACCAGTCCGTAGGGCCTGCCTAATATCGGTGTTAAAATAGCTGCGTCATTTGGCCCGTCCAGGTGCACACCGGAAAACGGCGGCAAGGCGTTGGTCCCCTGGACCCCGTGGTCATACATTTTGACAATGGGTTCCTTGGAGCAGATATCTAGATCCCTCATCACTTTTTTATACAGGCCAGGCCAATCTGCGGGTTCACTAGTTTTAAAACTGGACAGCTGGGGATTCTTCCAGGCGGCCTTTAGTACTCGTTGAGGTAAACCGTCATGAAGAAAATCCATATCCAGATTCATTATCTGCTGCTCCCCATAGGTAGCAGTAAAATGGCCGTCGTCCGTAAATTCGCCCAGGATAGTGACCTCAACGTTATAATTGCGGCAGATTTCCAGTAGGCGTTCAACATGATCCGGTGCTACGGCCAGGACCATTCTTTCCTGGCTTTCGGAGAGTAGTATTTCCCATGGTGAAAGCCCTGGATATTTTAGAGGTGCCAGATCAAGAGCTATGCGCACCCCGGTTTCCGCACCCATTTCACCTACCGCTGAGGCAAATCCACCGGCACCGCAATCAGTTATAGCCCGGATCAAGCCTTCATCCCCGGCAGCTAATATAGCATCAAACATGCGTTTTTCTTCAATTGGGTGGCCAATCTGGACAGCACTGGCATTAACATCTATGGTACGGTCGGTCATCTCGCCACTGGAGAAGGTAGCACCATGGATACCATCCCGGCCGGTTCTCCCACCCATGGCTACTACCCTGTCGCCTTTTTTCGGCTGGCCTTTTTGGCAGCCGGCGGCGGGTAGAATACCATAAGCACCGGCAATGACAGTGGGCTTGGCCCGATAATCCCGGTGAAAATGTAAAGACCCGTTGTTTGTGGGTACCCCCATGCGGTTGCCGTAATCTCTAATCCCGGCAATAACACGCCGCAAAAGATAGTGGGGGTGTAGGCATCCGGGTGGTATTTCATCAGCCGGCAAGCCAGGGGGCGCAAGACAAAACATATTTGTGGAAGCAATTACCTTCGCACCGAGCCCGGTACCCGCAATATCACGGAAAACACCACCGCTGCCTGTCATGGCCCCGCCATATGGTTCAATTGCTGATGGGGAGTTATGGGTTTCAACCTTGCCGCAAACAGCCATACCATCATAAAAATCCATCACACCGGAGTTGTCAACGAAAGCCGACAGCACCAGCGGGTGTTTACTTTCCTTCGTGGCGTCACTGAGCCTCTGCAGTAGGGGCTTTTTTTCTTCCCCATCAACAATCAGCTTGGCCTTAAAGGTTTTGTGCCCACAGTGTTCCGACCAGGTTTGGGCAATGATTTCAATTTCACAGTCAGTGGGATCCCTATCAAGTGATCTAAAGTAGCTTTGAATGACCTTCATTTCTTCTAGGTTTAAGAAGAGCTTGTCCTTGCTTAAATCAATAAGTTGTTGATCGCTCATGCTGCCAATGGGTATAATTTCCGTAGGGCCGGGTTTGCCCTGTATAATAAGTGTTTTGGGACTTTCTTTGACCACATACTGTACAGTAGCATTAACCAGCAAGCCGTTAACAATATGTTCTATATCAGCCTCTGTCACCTTTTTCCCGTAGAAGCCATATTCCCAGGCTGAGTCGGCGGCGATTAAACCATCTATACCCAGATCAGAGGCTGACTTCATCAAAGAGGCAGCCTCCGGGTTCATCACCCCGGGTTTGTAAGCAACCTCGACGGTGAAGTCAGCATCATCAATGATCGTGCTGTTCACCCGGAAGGACTGAAATATATCTTCGGCCAGTAGTTTATCAGCCAGGAAAAGAGCATTATTTTCACTAATGCCCTCAAAGCGAAAAACCTTGGCCGTTCTTACTTTTTCCACACTGTTAATACCCAAGGCTTGATGGATATCAAAGAGGATTTCGTCCCCCTTGCTGTCCGGGATGCTGTCCCGGACCATTACCCGTACTTCCTGGATCATATTTTGCCTCCTTTCCAATGGTAGCGGCAGGGTATTCACCTTTCATTAGAGAAATTAAACTTTGGTGGTAAAATTTATATTCCCTGCCCCGTGGTGGGAAAAGATCAAAGAAACCGCCTTTATTGCGGTTAATATTTGAGCTTTCCACCAGCCATATTCTATTATATATAGCATGGGGTTCTTTGCATAGCGGTGTTTGTTAAAAGAAAATGGCTAAAACGCCAAATATCCTAAATACTTGCTTTTGCTGGTTTACTACCATATAATTTAAAAAGTCAATAGGGAAACACAAGTTTTTTGTAATGCTGTATGGGGGAATATATATGGAAAAAAGCCTCAGACAGCTGCCATCTGTTGATGAGGTGCTGAGGAATGCCGGCATAACGGCAATGTTGGAAAACCACCCGCGTATGGTAATCCTTGAGGCTATAAGGGCTGTATTGGCCAGTGCCAGGAAGGAAGTGCTAGCGGGTGCTGCCGGCGAATTTCAGGGCATAAACAAAAAAGAATGCCTGGAATTGGTCGTTGAAAAAACAACAGCAATGGTAAGGTGTTCAGTACAGACAAACCTGCGCCGGGTAATCAATGCTACCGGTATTATACTCCACACGAACCTGGGGCGGGCCCTTCTTTGTGAAGGCGCCAAAGAGGCTATTAAGATGGCGGCTACCAACTATTCCAATCTTGAACTAGATCTTAAAACAGGGCGCCGGGGATCCAGATATGCTGCTGTGGAGGGTTTGCTTACCTCACTAATAGGGGCAGAGGACGCCCTTGTTGTTAATAACAATGCGGCCGCTGTTTTGCTGGCACTGAGTACACTGGCCAAGGGGCGGCAGATTATTGTTTCCCGGGGGCAATTGGTGGAAATTGGCGGTTCCTTCCGCATACCGGAAGTTATGGCCCAAAGCGGTGCCGAACTGGTGGAGGTAGGCGCTACCAACAAAACCTATCCGGAAGATTATAAAAAGGCTATTTGCAGTGAAACTGCCCTGTTGCTGCATGTGCATACCAGTAATTATCGTATTGTTGGATTTACCAGAGAAACCACTGTCGAGGAACTGGTTCAAATTGGTAAGGAATACAATTTACCGGTAATGTCTGACCAGGGTAGTGGTTTTTTACTTGATATGAGTGGTTTTAATCTACCCCAGGAACCAACTGTACGGGAGGTGCTGAAAGCAGGCCCGGATATAGTAACATTCAGCGGCGATAAACTTTTGGGCGGCCCCCAGGCAGGAATCATTCTTGGCAAGCGCATTTATATAGAAAAAATGAAGAAAAATCCCTTAACCAGAGCGGTGCGCATTGATAAGATGACAGTGGCAGCACTCGAGGCTACCCTGAGGGAATACCGGGATGAAGAAAAGGCAATTCAGGAAATCCCAACATTACAAATGCTCACCGCTAACCAGGAAGTCCTGGCAAAAAGGGCGCACCATTTGAGGTGCCTGTTGGAGGATGTTTCAGATAAAAACACAGTTGCCTTCACAGTCGAAAAAGGTATGTCGGCAGTGGGTGGTGGGGCCATGCCCACAGCGCAGCTTCCTACCGCAGTGGTAACTGTGAACCCGTGTAACAAAAGCATAGGTGAACTACAAGCCGCATTACGAGACGGGGATCCGGCAGTTATAGGGAGAATTCAGGGAGACAGGCTTGTTCTGGATCCCAGGACCATTAGTGATACGGAATTTCAGCTGCTAGCGGTGACTTTAGCTAGGGCTTTAAAATGATAATTGGAAGTGTATAGCTTGAAACACCTTATTATCGGGACAGCGGGGCATGTGGATCATGGAAAAACCGCATTGGTAAGAGCTATGACCGGGGTTGATACCGATCGCTTGAAGGAAGAAAAAGAGCGCGGTATATCCATTGAGCTTGGTTTTACCTATCTCAATCTTCCCGGTGGTAGCCGGGCCGGTATTGTTGATGTGCCCGGGCACGAACGGTTCATCAAAAACATGCTGGCCGGGGCCGGTGGATTTGATTTGGTGCTGCTGGTAATAGCAGCAGATGAGGGCGTCATGCCCCAAACCAGGGAGCATATGGATATTATTGAACTTCTTCAGGTCAATAAGGGGATAGTTGTACTCACCAAGTGTGATCTTGTGGATGCTGAATGGTTGGAACTAGTTAGAGAAGATGTAGATGATTTCTTACTAGGCACGGTCCTGGCAGATGCCCCTGTGGTGCTGGTGTCATCAGTTACTAAAAAGGGAATTCCCCAGTTGCTTGATTTAATCGATCGGGCAGTAGGAGAGGTGGCCCCGAAGATTGGCCGGGGCCTGCCCAGGTTACCTGTAGACAGGGTTTTTACCATAACAGGTTTTGGTACGGTGGTGACTGGAACACTACTATCCGGTGTAATAAAAGTTGGTGAGGTAGTTGAGATCCAACCGGAAGGTTTGTCGGCCAGAGTTCGTACCATTCAGATACACGGTGAAAAGGTTGAGACTGCTGAGGCCGGCCAGAGGGTAGCGGTTAACCTGGCGGGTCTAGAGGCCGAACAAATTAGCCGGGGTAGTATTGTTGCCGGATCAGGGCTGATCAAACCGGCACAACGTCTGGATGTGCGTTTGTTGCTGCTTAAAAATGCTGTTAAACCCCTGAAAAATAGAGCCCGGGTACGTTTTTATTTGGGTACCAGGGAGACACTGGGGCGGGTTGTGCTGCTGGATAGGGATGAGCTGGAACCTGGATCCATGGTTTATGCTCAGGTGATACTGGAGGATCTGACAGTGCCGGTTAAAGGGGATCGCTTTGTGATTAGATCATACTCACCAATGCGGACAATTGGTGGCGGGACTATTATCGACCCCGCACCCAAACGTAAGCACAAACGCTTTCGCAATGATGTGCTGGAAACCCTGTCCACAAAGGAGAAAGGTGACCCTTCTGAAATGGTAAAATTATACCTTGACGCCAATAGCAACATACACCTGCCGGCGCTGGTGGCAGAGGGTACCGGTTTGCAGGAAGAGGAAGTGATGAGGGCGGCTACCACATTGGCCGAAGAAAAAGAGGTTAGAATAATTAGTGGTGAAGGTAAACAATACCTGGTCTCAACAACTGTTTACAACAGCTGGTTGCAGGACATAAAAACCCTGGTGGTTTCCTATCATCAGAAGTTTCCTTTAAGGGACGGCTATCCGAAGGAAGAGATACGTTCAAGAAAATTTCCACAACTGAATGCAAAAATGTTTCAAATGATGTTATTAGAAATGGCAAAGGAAGGTATTCTCAGAGTGATGCCAAAGGTCGTGGCGGTGAGGGATTTTGCCGTTGGCCCTAATCAGGAGCAAAAAAAGCTAATCCGGCAGATAACCCAGGTCATGGCTGATTCCGCTTTTCTTCCACCATCCTGGAATGAACTCAGTAATAGGGTGGGGGTTAATGAAACAGAGGGAGAAGAATTGCTGCAATATTTATTAAGAACAGGGGAAATGGTCAAGGTGGTTGAAGGACTCTATTTCCAGAGAGAGGTTTTGCTGGAGGCGATAAAGAAGGTTACCGCCTATCTTAATGAGCATGGTGAAATAACAGTGGGGGAACTGCGGGACTTACTCCAGACCTCACGTAAATATGCTCTACCGCTGCTGGGGTATTTTGACCAGGAGCGATTAACCAGGCGGGTGGGTGACAAACGCCTGCCAGGCAAGGCACTGGATAACCGCTAATACACGGGTTAACACCAGGACAGCTTCCCAATAATGTTCTCATACAATACCAGCATAATACGGATACATAGGTAGCTCTTTGTTTGTATGCTGGAGGTCAGGTATTAGGAACCGTCCAGCAATAACAGCAATTGCCAATAGGAAAAATTCTGTTTTATGCCTGTATACATATTTTAAAAAAACAGGCATACCTTCTAAAATAGCAGATATACACCATTAGCTAAAACAGGGTTGAAGTAACCCAACCCTTAGAAGGGCAGGAATGGCAATTGACTCTTATGCTACGTGCGTTTAAATTAAGGAAAAGCAGCGTTGTGGTTATTGCGCTGCTTCTAATAATTCTTCTAGTCTATTATAAATCTGTTTACAAAAGGTATGAGGAGCATTATATTTCAACACTATCCTGGGTTATGGCTGATAAATTGATTGTGATAGATCCCGGCCATGGGGGAGTGGATCCAGGTGCCCTGGGGAGCAAAGGTGTGGTGGAAAAGGATATAGTATTGGATGTTTCCATGAAACTGGCTGATATTATGCGCCAATCCGGTGCCCAGGTGCTACTGACCAGGGAAAATGATCGGGACCTTAGCGATGAGGGGCTGCCTAATTTTCATCAAATAAAAATGCAGGATTTAACCAGGCGGGTAGAGTTGGCCAATCAAAATAATGCAGACATTTTTATGAGTATTCATGTGAATAGTTTTCCTGATAAGCGTGAGTGTGGCCCCCAGACATTTTCCCAGCCCGGATCAGAGGAAAGTGAAAAACTGGCCATAGCTATTCAAAAGGAACTAAATAGCTTTTTGCAAAATTCCGGCCGTCACGCCAAGCAGGTTGATTACTTCACCTGCCGGACAACTAAAATGCCCAGTGTTATAGTTGAGATCGGTTTTATTTCTAACCCTGGTGAAGAAAAACTGATGTTGGATCCTGTTTATCAACAAAAAATAGCCTGGTCCATATATGCCGGTACGGCCCGATTTCTGGCCGATGCTAGCGCGGCAACTACGCGGGTGGGGCCTGGCTTCGGCCAGAGGAATTAGTGGGATCGTTTTTAATCTAGTGCACAAAAAACGGATGCCATTGAAAATAGAGAAAGCCTGTGCTCCGATTAGAGGTGAATACAAATAGCGCTTCCGGCAAAAATAGAGATATCAATATGATAAGGGGGCGCTCTTATGTTCTCGTTTCGTACCATTGCCAAGATTAGTGCGGCTGCGCTCGCGTTTATTGCCCTTTCAAGGATTAACAGGCACCTAAAGGGTGAATCCATTACTGAGTCTACCGATAAAGCCACCTGTAGATTGAAGGGCATTATACGGAGACGAAGGCCTGTGGAGGTAGATGTAACAGGTGATGTAATTTAAAAGGATTAACAAACAAAAAGGCCACTATAGGGTGGTCTTTTTTATCCTATAATATATTAGAATGGTAGTGAGGGGTGTAAAAACATGTCCATTATCGGGATAATCATAGCAATCTTGTTTTTTATAGCAGGTTTGATTGGCACTGTGCTGCCGTTATTGCCGGGTGCACCCTTAATCTGGTTGGGCATGTTGCTGTATGGCCTGATAGCAGGTTTTGATAATCTTCCCTGGACATTTTTTCTTGGGCAGGGCCTGGTGGTGGTGTTAGTATTTATTGTTGACTATCTGGCCGGTGCCTGGGGGGTTCACCGCTACGGCGGTTCCAGGGAGGCCATTTGGGGCAGTGTTATCGGCGCCCTGCTGGGGTTGGTTCTATTGGGTCCCTTTGGTCTAATATTCGGCCCTTTTCTGGGAGCTGTGGCGGGGGAACTATATTTGAATAATACCCTGGATAAAGCCTTTAAGGTTGGTGTTGGTACACTGGTTGGTTTTTTTGGTGGACTTGTCATTAAGCTGGCAATAGAAGTAATTATGATTATGTGGTTCTTTATGGCGGTGTTTTAAGACCGAACCCGGCAGGGCCGGGTTCGTTTTGTTTCTAAACTGGATACTATTCTTCTTCTAACCGATCATGCCCAATTCAGTAGCTAGTGTTTTAAAGGCCGGCAGTGAATTAAGAATAATTTTTTTGTCAATGCAGTAGGCGATGCGGAAATACCCCGCCGCTCCAAAACCACTGCCGGGTACCAGCAGGATGTTGTGTTTTTGGGCAGCCATGACAAATTCAACGTCGTCCGACAGGGGTGATTGGGGGAAAAGATAAAAGGCTCCCTGGGGTTTAACCATTTTAAAACCAAAAGCAGTCAGGTGGTCATATAGAATGTCCCTCTTTTCCTGGTATCCGGCTATGTCCACACTTTCATGCTGTAGGCCGGTTACAAGGCGTTGCATTAGTGCCGGTGCGTTGACAAAACCAAGGGTACGGTTGCAGAAAACTAGCGCCTCCATCAGCAATCCACCATTTTCTATCAGCGGTGATATTGCCGCATAACCGATACGTTCTCCCGGCAGTGCCAGGTCTTTACTATGTGAAGTAACAACTATGCTATTTTTGATGCAGTTAAAAATACTGGGCAGGGATAGATCATCATAGATAATCTTGGCATAGGGTTCATCAGATATAACAAATATTTGGTTGGCAAATTTGTTTTCCATATCCGCAACCATGCGGCCCAATTCTTGGAGTGATTCCTCGTTATAAATTACCCCAGTTGGATTGTTGGGTGTGTTGATGATGATACCCTTGGTTCGAGGGGTTATAGCGCTGTGTATGGCCTCTATGTCCAAGGTGAAATCTTTCTTTGTGGCCGCTACCTTAGATATGCCAACCTGGTTGTCAATATAGAATTTGTACTCTACAAAGTAGGGTGATAAAATAATCACCTCATCGCCAGGATCAAGTATTGACTTTAAGACTACATTTAGTGCGGCTCCGGCGCCGCAGGTCATTATTACGTTGTTTTCTGTAAAAGGCAGCCCATCCCGGTTGGCCAGCATTTCTGCAACAGCCCGGCGTGTTTCCTCATAGCCGGCGTTGCTCATATAACGGTGCATCCCGGGGACAGGTTTTAAGGCAATCTCCTTTAACGCATCTTTGAAAGCTGCCGGTGGTTCCAGTTCAGGATTACCGAGGGTGAAGTCATAAACCTTTTCACTTCCATAGATTCTTCTTAATCTTTCGCCTTCCTCAAACATTTTACGGATCCAGGAGGCACCTGAAATTGCTTTTTCTATTTTTTTTGATATAGCCATTGGGATCCCCCTTTGATTATGAAACCTCTTTTTCTGGTATCTTATCCTATCCAGGGAATATTTCAAGTAAAAATTATTATCTAATTAGGCTTGAGAGCAATGAGTGACATGTCTCGACATTAATACACTCTGGATATAAACCAGGGGGTAAATTATAATGAAAAGGCCGGCGGCTATCACAGCAAAAAAGGAAGTGAAAAATGATAAAATTATCCCATTTGACTCCCGACGGTAAGATCACCATACCACGTTCGATTATGAATTTCTTGGATATCAAGAGTGGGAACGACATTGCATTAGAGATTCGCGCAGGGATGTTGATCATGAAAAAAACAGGGAATAAAGATGAGATAGAAACAAAGGATATAATATCCGATAATGATAATAATCAAGAATTCGTGGTTTCAGTATTGTAGGTCTTTTAAATTTATATTAGATAGGTTAACCCCTGATACTGTGCACTGTAAAAAATCTCTCTACCGGTCCTGTGACCGGTTTTTATTTTTTCTAGAAAAGACAGGGGTCATTTATAAAAATAAGGCATAGATCTAGAATAAAATTATAAGGGGATGGTTTATGTGCCAAATATAAGAGCTAATCAAATATGGTCGCAGACAAATTTCAATAACCCGGTTAGGGTCTCCTGGAGAAAAACCAATAGCAGTCAAGCCCAACTGGTTGCGGCAGCAGGCAATGTAGTTTATCTTTTTGTGCCCGCAGCAGCGGAATATACACTCTCCGGCACGGCAGATGTGGGCACTCGGGTGTTAAGTCTGGCGGTGGGGCGGCAGTCGCAGTTTATAGTCGTAGGTACAGCTGATAGGCTTATTGTTTTTACTATACAAGAAGGAATGCCGGCCAGAGTATTTGAAACAGAGCCCGAACCAGGCGCGTTTTTTGTCGATCTGGCCATTGCCGACATTGATGGTGATGGCCGGGAAGAGGTTATTGCTGCGTCCGAAGGGAAGGAGGCGCTTTATATATACAGGCAACCACAGGCGGCAACACTTGAGCTGTTGGCTATTAGGATATTGCCGGGGCCGTCCCAAAAGGTGGCCGTTCTGGATCGGGGGGTAGGAAATTTGCCGTTAATTGTGGCAGCCTATAAAAATAATAGTACCTCTGGTTTACTAACCTTGTTATTTACTGAAAGGGGGTTTGTTGAGGGACCGGAGGAGCCGAATTTGCCGGCATCTGTGATGTCTCTTACAACCGGCAGACTAAGGGGATCAAATGCTGAAGAGGGCGCCTGGGGTGGCGGGGATGGAGCACTGCGTATAGTTGGGGTAAATGATCATTTAGATAACATTCTAACCTCCAATAACTTGGGCAGCTTTATACCTGCATTAACCACTGGGATGGTTGCCGGGGAAAGCAGGGAAACCCTTGTTGCCGGGAGCCCCGGTGGTTTTCTTTTTGGTTTTAAAGCACCGGTCGTAAGGGCTGGGCCGGATTGGGCCGTAAATGTAGGAAGACCAATATTCAGTCTGGTATTAGGCAGTGCCGGGCTGCTGGGAGTGGGCACATCTGATGGTTCGGTTCAGGTATGGCAACTGACAACCACAGGTGACCCTAATTCCATACATGTAGTCAGTCCAGGTGAGACACTGTACACCCTGGCCTTGCATTATCAGACCACTGTGGGTGCTATCGCCAGGTTAAACAAACTTACGGATACGGACCTAATTTATCCGGGTCAAATATTAACCATCCCCTAACCTTTAGCTATAATGCTGATCTTGACACCTGAATTTCCTGGAGGTATACTTTTTAAATGTAATCATTTGCGGTAACGTTACAGAGGAGGAAAAGGGTTTGAAATTAAGATTAGGTTTGCCCAAAGGGAGCCTGCAAGAGGCTACCTTTGATCTTTTTAAACAGGCAGGTTTCGTTATTAATGTGCGCTCACGCTCCTATTTCCCCGTGGTAAACGACCCGGAGCTGGATATAATTCTGATGAGGGCCCAGGAAATACCTAGATATGTAGATGAAGGTGTGCTTGACGCGGGTATAAGCGGGCTAGACTGGATTTTGGAAAACGAGGCCAATGTGGTTGAGGTGGCGGATTTAGTTTATGCTAAAAGCACCCCAAACCCAATACGCCTTGTAATTGCCGTTGCCAGGGACAGTGATATTGTAAAGGTATCTGATTTAAACGGCAAGAGGATTGCCACAGAATTAGTAAAGGTAACGGAAAATTACCTGAAAAACAATGGGGTTAATGCCTCAGTTGAGTTTTCTTACGGTGCAACGGAAGTAAAGGTGCCTCATCTTGTCGATGCCATCGCTGATATAACGGAAACAGGCAGTTCTATTAAAGCTAATAACCTGCGTATTTTAACAACCATTCTTGAATCTACAACAAAACTGCATGCCAATACTGCTGCCTGGGAGGACCCCTGGAAGAGGGAAAAATTACAGAGCCTGTCGGTATTACTTCAGGGTGCACTACGAGCAAGATCTAAGGTCGGCTTAAAAATGAATGTGCCTGGTGAAGAACTGGACGCCATCCTCGATGTGTTGCCGGCCATGAAACAGCCTACTATCTCACAACTGGTACACAGCAATTGGGTTGCTATCGAGGTAATACTAGAGGAAAAACAGGTCAGGGACTTGATACCTGCTTTGAAAAAGGCAGGGGCTCAGGATATCATCGAATATCCCCTGACGAAGGTAATACCATAGATTTGCTTTAAAGCGCCGTACCGGGTACAGCGCTTTTTTAGTTCCTTAATATCAACTATTTGGAAGGAGTTCTAATAGCCCCTGTCTAACTACCTATAAAAAGGGAAAGGAGATAGCAAGTGGGAAGTGAGGAGTTTAAAAGGATATTACCGGAGGAATACCACGAAAATACACTCTTCTTATTATTTCAAGGGCCAAAAATCCTCTACGCATACTGGGAGTTGTCGCCAGGTTTAAAAAGCGCGCTGCGCAGAAAAAAGAATATGCAGATTAGGCTGAGTATGGTGTCAGGCAAGCTTTGCCAGACATATAACTTTGACCTGAAGGAAAAAAATCATTATTTCAAAAATGTCCAGCCGGGCAGGTCTTATTATTGTGAAATAGGCACATTATATAAAGAAAATATATTTATGCCCTTGTTGCGGTCAAATAGTATTTTTACACCCTATGACCTACCCGGCAACTGCAATGGAACCAGTGCGGCCAATTCCCCTTCCTCAACGATTATACACAAGACACGTATTTAAATCACAAGTAATATTATTATCCAACTTTCTACACATGCCTTCTACGTGTTTTGCAGGTTTTTGGGGGTAAATTTTGTATAGAGATATATTGCCAGGCCGATTAACAAAATGCTTATTATCTGGGCCAACCTGAAGGGGCCCAGCATTTCACTATCCATGCGTAGTGATTCTACAAAAAACCTGCCGACAGAGTATAGCGCGAGATACAACAACATAACCTGCCCGTTAAATTGTCTACGTCTAAAAATATATATTAAAAATGTGAATACAGCCAGGTTCCAAAGTGACTCATACAGGAACGTTGGATGATGAAATTGATTTTCAATATACATTTGTTTTTGGATGAAGGCTGGAAAATGGCTGATAAATTTACTGCTTACCGGGTAACCATAGGCCTCCTGGTTTATGAAATTACCCCATCTGCCGATGGCCTGGCCCAGGATGATACTCGGGGCCACAACATCAGCATACCCCCAGAAATTGAGGCGATGCTTTTTTATATAAAGGTAACCGACAATAATGCCGGCAATAAGACCTCCGTGTATTGCCAGGCCACCATGCCAGATAGCAAAGGCCTCCAGGGGGTTGTGGGCATAACTGTGCCAGTTAAAAATAACATAATAAAGCCTGGCCCCAATCATGGCTACCGGGATGATGAGAATAATAATATTTAGCAGGTGATCTGTACTTAATCTAGCTTTCTTGGCATGGTGGTACGCAAGGGCTGCACCAAGAATAAAAGCGGTGTCGATCAAAATACCATACCAGTGAATAGGAATGGTGCCGATTTTGAATGCTATAGGGTTTAACATCGTGCAATTCCTCCATACAAGTTAAACGTTCCTAGCCAATCATATTAGAGAAAGGCTGGTTTTTCAACCAGCCTCGTTGTTTTTTTAAACATCGTTCTTGGGATAAATGGTTGTCCGGCGTATATTTCATGTATGTTTTCCATATTATGAGGGCTTTATACTTGCTGACAGCCGCTGTTAAGGTTAAGATATTCCTAATATTGAATAATAAGGGCAGATGATTGTATTTGGTAGATCTAGAGGATTACAATAGGAGAAATTCAGAACGTGAGGCCATGGTAAAAGAGCAGCTTATTTTCAGAGGCATATGGAATGAAGCCGTACAAAACAGCATGCTGGCCGTGCCAAGGCATCTTTTTGTGCCCGAGGCCCTGCGTGAATATGCATATTGTGATGGCCCCCTTTCCATAGGAGAGGGGCAGACTATCAGCCAGCCTTATATTGTCGCCTACATGATCGAAGCCTTGAACCCAAGTAAGAATGATATTGTACTGGAGATTGGTACCGGTTCAGGGTATGCAGCAGCTGTTCTATCAAGGTTGGTAGCCATGGTCTATACTATTGAACGTCTGCCATCACACGCAAAGCGGGCAGAGACTCTGTTAAAAAAACTTAACTATAAAAATATTGAAGTAATTGTTGGGGATGGAACCAGGGGTTTACCCGACAAAGCACCTTTTGATGGGATCCTTGTTTCAGCGGGGGCTCCCATGATTCCAAATTCTTTGCTTGCCCAGCTTAAAACAGAGGGGAGACTGATTATACCTCAGGGAACAAAGAACGCACAGGAACTACAATTAATCAGCAAAGATGCCCATGGTGAGATTAGGAAACGCAGTTTAGGAGCGGTCCATTTTGTGCCGCTCATCGGTGAACAAGGATGGGAAGGGTAGACAGTTAACTGAAGATCGTTGTATGTCCTCTTTTTGTTCAATCCTTAAAACGGCATAAGGAGATAATAGGAGAATAAAATCTTATATCCAGGGTACCATAGCTCCATAATTTATTATTAAGGAGGAAAAAGAGGAATGACTGTTTCAGCTCAGTTAAAACAAACAGTAGCTAACCTAAAAAGTGCCCAGGGTAATCTAGAGGCTTTTGCTTTGCAGACACAAAATCAACAGGCCAAACAACTTTTTACGGATACGGCACAGCAAGCCAAGACCATTGTAGATACCCTTGAACAAAGGGTTGGTCAGATTGAAAGTGAAGAACCCCAATATAAAGGTTTCTAACTATACTGGGGGATTTTACCTGCAAGAAAACCGGATCATTAGATCCGGTTTTAGTTTTTTCTGTATATAAATCCATTCAGGCATAAAGAATATTGTTTGAGGGGAGGTAAGGCAGGTATGGCAGTTAGTGCGCAGGTCAAACAGACCCTGGCCAGCCTTAAGGGTATTCATGCTACACTAGAAACTTTTGTTTCTGTGGAAAGAATTCCCGCAAAAAAAGAGATATTATATTGCACCACAACATTCAAAAGGTGGCAACAGTGATCAATGATTTGGAAAAAAGACTTGGGGTATTGGAGTTTGAGGAGCCGCAATATAAAGGTTTCTAGCAATACTTTAAAGGGGTAATGATCATGCCTGAATGGTTAAGCATATTAGCTCGTTCTGTAGGTTTATTTATACTCACCCTGCTACTGGTGCGTCTGATAGGGAAAAGGCAAACATCCCGGTTAACTTTTTTTGACCTGGTTACCGCTATTGTAATTGGGGTCATTGCTGCCGCTATTTCTTTGAATCTTGTTATCCCAACCAATGGCCTGATTGCTCTGGTGGTTTGGGCCGGCTTCCCGGCATTGATTTTTCTATTAGCGCTAAGGTATAAGGCAGTAAGGGATATTGTCCAGGGAAAGGAAACCGTTTTGATTAACCATGGCAAGGTGCTGGAGGATAAATTATTGGAGGCCCGTCTGACGCCCGAAGATTTGCTAAGCCAGTTGCGAAAGAAAGATGTATTTAATTTTGCTGATGTGGAATTTGCTGTGCTGGAACCAACTGGAGAAGTAACTACACTTATTAAAAAAGATAAACAGGCTGTCACCCCTAAAACCCTGGGTTTTGATGTTGCCCGGGAAAGTGTGCCCCAGACAGTAATGCTGGACGGAATAATAATGGATGAACCCCTTACAGCGATGGGGCTAAATAGGCGGTGGCTCCATACAGAACTAGAAAAAGTGGGGGTGGCGCCGGAAAACGTTTTTATCGCCCAGGTAGACTCAATGAGTCAGCTTTATCTGGATTTATTTGATGATTCCATCCAGATTCCTAAACCGAAGACAAAAGAATTAATTTACGCCATTATGAAAAAATGTCAGGCAGATTGTGAACTTTATGCTCTAGGAACAAAACAGGCCGGTGCAAAAAAGATGTATACTGACTCTTCCCAAAGGTTATCCGAGGCAATCAGAGATTTGGAGCCTTTGTTGCTAAGATAAGGAGTGAAACGCCATTGTCCAATAAGAAAAAGAAGAAAATGACTCCTGTTCAGCAGGAATATCATTCTTTTGCCAAGGTGAGAGAACCCCGTAGGCCGCTACTAAAAAATATCATCAAGGCCTTTTTGGTAGGCGGTACAATATGCCTTATCGGTCAATTTGTCCAGGAGTTTTTTCTTTGGAATTTTAATTTTACAGAAAAGACAGCGGGTAACCCCACTGTGGCTGTCATGATTTTTCTTTCGGTCCTTTTGACGGCTCTGGGTGTCTATGATCACATTGCTCAATGGGCTGGAGCAGGTACTGCAGTGCCTGTGACCGGGTTTGCCAATTCCATAGCATCGGCGGCCATTGAACACCGCAGCGAAGGATTTGTGCTCGGGGTAGGCGGTAATATGTTTAAGCTGGCTGGTTCGGTAATTGTATTTGGTGTTTTTGCCGCCTTTGTAATTGCCTTAATTAAAACGACTCTGTCAATGTTGGGAGGATTCTAGCATGCTGCAAGGACACCAGACCTGGGTTTTCCCCAATAAGCCAACAATAATTTCCACAGCCACCGTCGGGGGCCCTTTTGAGGCGGACGGCCCCCTGGCAGAAGAATTTGATCTATTACATGGGGACCTGTGGTTGGGGCAGGATAGTTATGAAAAGGCAGAGAAAAAGATGTTGGAAGAGGCATGTGAAACAGCCATAAAGAAAGCAGGGCTGCAAAAACAAGATATTCAGTTTTTTCTCAGCGGTGACTTGCTGGATCAAATTATTACCAGTAGTTTTACTGCCAGAACCTTAAATGTACCCTTTATCGGTTTGTATGGCGCCTGTGCAAGTTCCATGGAAAGCCTCAGCCTGGGCAGTCTGATAGTAGACAATGGATACGGCAACTATGTCCTTTGTGCTGCTTCCAGCCACAACGCAACGGCTGAGAAACAATATCGATACCCGACGGAATATGGATCTCAAAAACCCCCTACTGCCCAATGGACGGTAACTGGTTCCGGGGTCGCTCTTCTTGCCGCTGAGGGAGACGGTCCCATAGTTACTTCCTCTACTATCGGCAGAGTGGTGGATATGGGGATAACAGACCCTTTTAATATGGGGAGCGCCATGGCCCCTGCTGCTGTGGATACTATTACAGCCCATTTAAGGGATTTGCGTGTATCACCCCGGGATTATGATTTAATAGCCACTGGTGACCTGGGACACGTGGGGCATCGAATCGCCGGGGATTTATTAAAAAAACATGGTCTGGATATACCTGAGGATATTTTTACAGACTGTGGCATGCTAATTTATGGTGAAAATCAACCTGAGGTTTTGGCGGGGGGCAGCGGTTGCGGTTGTTCCGCTGCTGTTGCCTATGGGCACATATTAAACAGAATGAAAAAAGGGGAATTGAAAAAGGTTTTGTTAGTAGCTACCGGGGCGCTTCTTTCACCCTTATCCTATCAGCAGAAGGAAAGCATACCCGGTATAGCTCATGCGGTAGCGATAGAGTACAACTACTAGGGGTGATTTAGCAGGTGGAAATATTTTTTTGGGCTTTTGTTGTTGGGGGTCTAATCTGCGTTGTTGGGCAATTATTATTGGATGTGGGGAAGTTCACCCCGGCTCATACTATGAGTATACTTGTTGTAACCGGCGCTGTTTTAGATGGCCTGGGGTTGTATGAACCCCTGATAGATTTTGCCGGTGCAGGTGCTACCGTGCCCATAACCAGTTTTGGCAATTCCCTGGTGCACGGTGCCCTGAAGGAGGCAGAAACAACAGGCATAATCGGTATACTTACAGGGATATTTGAGGTTACCAGCGCAGGAATATCTGCTGCCATTATCTTTGGGTTTATCGCGGCGCTCTTGTTCAAACCAAAAGGATAGAAGGTGATCTAACTGAGATACACTGTTTTAATTGCTATGGTGATTTTTCTTTTGCTGGCAACTAGCTGCAGCATACAAAATCCTTCTGCTAAAAAGCAACCTGTAAACCTGGAAGACATAGTGATCAACCATGAAATTGCCGCAGTTGCCAAACAGAAGGCTGTGGCTGTAAAGGGGGTTGAAGAAGCAACTGCCATGGCTATTGGCAAGGAACTATCTTTGGCCATAAAGGTAAGTGGCTTTGATCGGTTCCGTCTTCAGTCTATAAGGGAACAGGTGCATGATACTGTAAAGGAACTGGATCCGAACAACAATGTTTTTGTCACATCGGACAAAAAGCTCTTTGTGCGGCTCCAGCAGATTGAACAACAAGGGGTGCAAGCCCAGGAGGAATCCTTGCAGGATATTGGTAGTGAATTTAAGGAGATTATTAAGGATATGGGGGACTAATACAGTTTTAAACCTGACACCCAACTATAAGCGCATCCAAAAAAACGCCGGGTTTGAGGGGGGCAAAACTCAGCCAGGCGTTTTTTCTTATGCAATCCCAGCCTGGAGGCAGGGGCCTGTCTTTGCCGACCACTGAGCATTGATAGATTTTTATGCCGAAGGCCACACCAACCTTACTGAATTTTTTCAGGCTAAAATAGCAGGAGTTGTGACTAGAAAAGAGCAATTATTATTAAGAATGAATTAACCTGGTGCCGGTCCTATGATGGGGGGGCAAATGTATGGCTTCTTGTGAAAGGTATATTGTCGCGGCCCTGGAGCTGGGTTTCTCCCGTGCTGTTTTTTTGCCGGGGCTTAAGCTTTGCTGCCGGCCTGAAATCCGCATGTACTGTAATCCGGAACAGTGTCAAAATTATGGAACCACATGGGTCTGTCCCCCCGGCTGCGGATCTATCGAGGAATGTCAGGAGAGGGTATTGGGATATAGGGGCGGTATAGTGGTGCAAACGGTGAGCAAAATTCCCCTTAATGATGGCAAATGGGGAAGACTAGGCAGTCTCCAGCGTGAACATAATTCGCGGCTTCTTGCCTTTGCAGACCGGATTCGGGCCGAAGGGTGTGTAGTATTACCGCTCACGACCGGGGGCTGCATCGTCTGCGAGTCCTGTACCTTTCCCCAGGGGCCCTGTAGGAAACCAGGCAGGAGGATGCATGCTTTGTCTGCCTATGGGATTAATGTGGGGGACCTATGCAAACAGGCGGGGCTTGAATATTCTTTTACCGAGGGCATCGTCTACTACACTGCCTGCCTGCTGCTTGAATAAATAACCAGGTTCGGGAAAACCAAAAACAAAAATGTTGGACAAATCGCCGTCCAACACATAAAACAAAAAACCTCCGGAACCCCGGAGACCTTGATATTACTGGCGGGAGTGCGTGGGAATCGAACCCACCCAGGACAGGAGCACTGCCCCGCGACTGGTTTTGAAGACCAGGAGCACCACCAGGCACCATCCACCCCCACGCTGTCTAAAACCTTACTAACAATACCACATTATATTAGAATTTCAACAAAAAATCAAGTTTTATGACAGAGCAGGAAGATTGCTGTAAATTGCGGGTTTAAGCGCGCCCATTACCTTTTACCAACTATGATCACGTAAGAATATCTATCGGTTTTTGTATAATATACAGCCTATTTTAGGTACAGTTTAACCTTTTGATACTATGTTTTTGAAATATATAAGGTGTTAAAAAGGATTATCACTCTGGCTTCGAGAAATTAATTAGTATTTCATATTAATATGAGCTTGTCATAATTTCTGGGGATACTTTTAATAAGCAGGTGGAAAAATGCTGGAACTTTTCGTTGATATAAAGGATGAACTGCTAGCTGTTGAGAAAGAATTAAGGAAAATAGTTCAAGCAAGATATCAAATATTGACGGAAACGTCTATACACCTGCTAAATGCAGGCGGTAAAAGGTTGCGGCCGGCACTGACATTATATGGGGCAAAATTCTGCAACTTCGATATGGAAAAGGTTGTCCCCTTGGCCGCTACTCTTGAACTTATTCATATGGCATCTCTGGTGCATGATGATGTGGTCGATGCCTCCATGACCCGCAGAGGCAAGCCTACTGTTAAGGCCCTGTGGGGAAATAGGGTATCTACTCATATAGGTTCTTTCCTTTTCGCTAAGTCACTAATCCAGATATCCCGCTATGAAGATACACCACTAATATTTGCAGTTCTGTCAGATTTAAGTGTACAGATGTCCCAGGGAGAAATTATTCAAATATCTTCTTCATTCGACACCACTCAAAGTCTAAGAAGCTATTTGTACCGTATCAAATGCAAAACTGCACTTTTAATTGCTGCCAGTGCCCAACTGGGGGCTGTTACCTGCGGTGCCGATAAAAACATTTATTTGCCACTAAGAAGGTACGGATATAATATTGGGATGGCTTTCCAAATCACTGATGATATCCTGGACATGGTTGCCGAACAGCGTCAACTTGGCAAACCAATAGGCGGGGACCTACGGCAGGGGATAATAACACTGCCGGTAATATACGCCTTGCAGTGTTGTCGGGATAAGAGACGTCTTGTTGATTTGATCACCAAGGTAGAAAAAAGCAATGAAGAAGTTGATGAAGCCTTAGAAATTATAAAGGATTCCGGGGCAATAGAGTATTCCTTTGATGTGGCGCAAAAATATATCATGAAAGCAAAGGCTGAACTGAACAGGCTGCCTGATATTCCTATCCGCCAGACCCTTTGTATGGCGGCAGATTTTGTATGCTCTAGAAAATTTTGAAACAACAGTAGGGATTAAATTCTACAGGTGGTGGACATGGTTACACATTATATGATTTCTCTGGATTTAAATAATAGAAAGTGCCTGGTTGTAGGCGGTGGAAAAGTTGCTGAACGTAAGGTGCGTTCATTGCTGGAGTGTGGGGCACAGGTTTACGTGGTTAGCCCGGAAATAATTCCCTCATTATTATCAATGGCTGCGGAGGGTTCACTTATCTACAGACGAGGGAGCTATAAAACCTCGGATCTGGAGGACATGTTTCTTGTTTTTGGTGCCACCGGTAAAGAGGAGATAAATAAGCAAATCGCTAGTGATTGTGCCAGTCGTAACCTGATAGTTAATATTGTGGATGATCCGGCTAAGTGTAATTTTTATGTGCCGGCCATTGTCAGAAGGGGTGCCCTGGCCATAGCGATTTCTACCTGCGGAAAAAGCCCGCTGCTGGCCAGGAGAATTAGGGAGGAATTGGAGCTGGTTTATGGACCCCAGTATGGGGATTTCCTGGAGATGCTTGGAGCCTTGAGAAAAAAGATAATCAGAGACATTTCTAACCCCGAGAGAAAGAAAAAGAAGCTGGAGGATCTGGTTAGTGATGAAATCCTGAACATGCTAAAAAAAGGCGGTTTTGATCCGGCAAAGGAGATGTTACTAAGTGCTTATAACGGTAGTAGGTCTTAACCACAAGACGGCGCCTGTTGAGGTCAGGGAAAAGCTTTCTTTTCCTGCCCACACGCTCAAAGGGGCTCTAAGACGGTTAAAATCCTATCCCGTTATTGAAGGTTGTGTTATTTTATCCACCTGCAACAGGACTGAAATTTATGCTGCGGCCCTGGAAATGGACGAAGGTATCAATGCTATTTGGGATTTTATGTCCCGCTGGTCGGGTGTGGATATATCGGAAATTAAGAATTTTACTTACTGCCATACCTTGTACGATATGATTCGCCACACATTTCGCGTTGCATCGGGTCTGGACTCGATGCTGCTGGGTGAAACCCAAATTATCGGCCAGTTAAGGAAGGCATACATGGATGCTGTCGAATATGAGGCGACAAACCGTGTGATCAATACCCTTTTTCAGTTGGCGCTAACTGTGGGCAAAAGGGTGCGCACGGAAACAGGTATTGACCGCAATGCGGTTTCCATCAGTTATGCTGCAGTAGAATTGGCCAAACATTATCTAGGCAATTTAAATAAACACCAGGTGTTGATTATTGGCGCCGGTAAAATGAGTGAGCTTACTGCCAGACATCTTGTTGATAGCGGTATTCCAGGTGTGATAGTTTCCAATCGTTCCTTTGACAGAGCGGTAGCCCTTGCGGCCCAGTTTAACGGCAAGGCAGTCAAATTTGGTGAGCTTTATAAACATATGGAATGCGCTGACATCGTGATCAGTTGTACAGCAGCATCTCATACAGTTGTTAAAACTAATGAGATGCGGCGTGTTGTGGAAAAAAGAAAAGGTAAAAAAATATTTATGGTCGACATAGCCGTGCCCCGTGATATTGAAACTGAGGTGGGCAAATTAAGAGGGGTAACACTTTATGACATCGACGATCTGAAAACCGTGGTTGATCACAATCTGGCTCAACGTAGAAACGCAGCCAATAGGGCAGAATCAATTATTGAAGAAGAGCTGGAAAAATTTATGAAGTGGCACAGCACACAATTCGTTATTCCTACCATTATCAGCCTCAAAGGCTGGGGGGAAAATATAAAGCAAAAGGAACTGCAGCGGGCATTAAATCGTTTGGGAGAAATATCGGCCCATGATCAAAAGGTTGTATCATCTCTTGCTAATTCAATTGTCAACCAGATGTTACATGTTCCCATTACCCAACTCAAAAAATATGCCCTGACTGTAGAAGGACACTTGTATACTGAGATTATGCAAAATTTATTCGATCTGGAGGTTCCGGGCCAAAAGCCAAAAAGATTGCCGAAGTAAGGCGAGGGACAACAAACATTAAATGATTAAAAGGTAAAAAACAAATCATATTAGGGGAATTTTCATTGAGACATGAAATTATTGTGGGGACAAGAGAAAGTAGGCTGGCTATGTGGCAAGCCCGCTGGGTAGCCAGGCGATTAAAAAGATTGCGACCGCAATACAATTACCGAATCAAGGCCATTCGTACCCAGGGAGACAAGATTCTTGATGTAGCCCTGGCTAAAATAGGAGACAAAGGCCTTTTTACCAAAGAATTGGAGCATGCAATGCTGCGTGGGGAAATTGATATGGCCGTTCACAGCATGAAGGATCTACCTACAGTATTGCCGGATGGGCTTGTTGTAGGGGCTGTTTGTGAAAGGGAATACCCGGGAGATGTATTAATTGCTCTCGATGGTAGCTCTCTGGTGGAACTGCCCTCTGGGGCGGTAATTGGCACCAGCAGCCTACGACGCTCGGCCCAGATCCGACGTTACCGCCGGGATTTAAAAATAGCAAGCCTGCGGGGAAATGTACAGACACGCATCAGGAAACTTGATCAAAAAAAATATGATGCCGTCATTCTGGCATATGCCGGTGTGCACCGCATGGGCCTCGATCACAGGATATCGCAAGTGATTCCTTTTGAAATCATCCTGCCCGCTGTAGGCCAGGGATCAGTGGGGGTGGAGGTAGCCGCCGACAATGATAAAATGCTGGTGCTGGTTAAAAATATTGATCACACTGAGTCACGCCTGGCAATAGAAGCTGAAAGGGCTTTTTTGAAAAAGCTGGAGGGTGGTTGTCAGGTACCCATCGGCGCCCATGCTGCAGTTGAAGGAAATTGTATGCGCCTGGAAGGTGCAGTTTTCAGTCTTGATGGTACCGATATGATTCGCGCGTCTATGATTGGGGATATCACGGAGGCCGAACTGCTTGGTGTTAAGCTGGCTGAAAAATTGTTAGGGTCGGGCGCGGGGGAAATATTGGGCAAAATAAGGCAGGAGAACAAGTGTGATGGTTAAAGGAATTGTATATCTTGTAGGAGCGGGGCCGGGGGATCCAAAGCTGATTACTGTAAAGGGACTGGAATGTATCCAAAAATCAGACGTCATTATATACGACCGTCTGGTTGATCAAAAAATTCTTTCCCTTGCCGGTCCTGGAACAGAGCTGATATATGCCGGTAAGTCGCCCCAGTGCCATACATTGGGACAAATGGATATAAACCGGCTGTTAATAGAGAAGGCTTTAAACGGAAAAATCATAACCAGGCTGAAAGGAGGGGATCCTTTCATTTTTGGCCGGGGTGGGGAAGAGGCAGAAGCATTGGTTGAAGCAGGTGTTTCTTTTGAGGTTGTGCCGGGGGTTACCTCAGCCATTGCCGCGGCTGCATATGCGGGGATCCCGGTCACCCATCGTGATTACACCTCAACCCTGGCGGTGATCACAGGCAATGAGGATCCTTTGAAGGGGGATCCGAGTATAGATTGGTCCAAAATATCTACCGGCGCCGGTACCCTGGTTTTTTTAATGGGTATGGCCAATCTGCCCCATATTACCAAACAATTGATGGAAAATGGCCGATCTCCTCAGACTCCGGCAGCGGTAGTTAGATGGGGCACTACACCTAAACAGCGCACGCTGATCGGCACATTAGCAGATATTAGTGAGCAGGCAGTGAATGCAGGATTGACAAATCCTGCCCTGATCATTGTGGGGGAGGTTGTTTCACTACGGGAAAAACTAAACTGGTATGAGAACAGGCCCCTTTTCGGCCAGAGGATACTGGTGACACGTGCCAGAGAGCAGGCCAGTGTTTTATCTGCAGCCCTGGAGGCCTTGGGTGCGGAAGCCCTTGAGTTTCCCACTATCAGCCTGGTGGAACCCAGGGATTTTACTCCTTTGGATCAGGCTATAAATAGTCTTAGCAAGTATAAATGGGTCATTTTTACCAGTGTTAATGGAGTATATTCATTTTTCCGGCGGTTGCGTTTTCTTCATAAAGATCCGCGTGAATTATACGGTGTCATGCTTTGTGCCATTGGGCCCAAAACAAAAGAAGCACTGGAAGAGTACGGTCTTATTGTTGACTATGTGCCTGGGGAATTTCGCGCCGAGGAAATAATAAAGGTATTAAAAGATAAGGTTAAAAAAGGAGATCAGGTGCTATTGCCACGGGCGGATATAGCCAGAAAAATATTGCCGGATACCTTAACTGAGCTGGGCGCTATTGTAGATGAAGTAACAACATACCGCACTGTAACCGGGGAAGGCCAGGGTAGTAGGGTGGTTGAAATGCTGGAGGAAGGGAAAATAAATGTTATTACCTTTACCAGCTCTTCTACCGTGCGCAACTTTGTCACCATGCTCAATGTGCCTAATGTCAATAACCTGCTCGCCGATGTGGCCATAGCTTGTATTGGGCCTATTACAGCCGATACTGCCAGGGACATGGGCATCAAGGTGGATTTAGTAGCGAAAGAATACACGATTGAAGGTCTGGTCAAAGTCATATTAAGGTATCTTACCAAACAATAATTATCCATTGAAGGTGTGAAATAAAATGATCAGTGTGACCAAGCTGTTATGTGATACAGAACACTTTGGGGATTCACTGCGCTACAGTCAGGGAGCCAGGGATCAGGTGCATGGTGCTTCTGCGGGATATGGCCCGGTGGTGGTCTGGAATGTTACCCGCACCTGCAATCTAGGCTGCATCCACTGTTATTCCAACTCGGAATCAAAAAACTATGAGGGTGAGCTGGACACCCGGGAGGCACTTTGTTTTATTGATCACCTGGCAGAATTTAAGGTACCGGTGATCCTTTTCTCCGGGGGAGAACCACTTTTAAGAAAGGACCTGCAAACCCTGGTTGCTCATGCCAAAAGCAAGGGGATCAGACCCACCATCTCCACTAACGGGACCCTCTTGAACCGTGAGTTGGTTGCTTCCTTGAAAAAACTAGGAATAGGCTACATTGGTGTCAGTCTGGATGGGATAGGGGAAAATAATGATCGGTTCCGGGGCCGGGAAGGGGCCTTTAAAGCTGCGTTGGCCGGGATCAGAAACTGCAGGGAAATTGATCAAAGGGTGGGGTTGCGTTTTACTATCAACAAGCATAACTACAGTGAGCTAAATGACATTTTTGATCTGGTGGAAAAAGAAGGCATTCCCAGGGTTTGTTTTTACCATCTGGTTTACTCCGGCAGGGGCAGCAAAATGATAGATGAGGATGTTACGAGGGAAGAAGCCCGCCGGGCTCTGGACCTAATTATGGAACGTACCCTGGACTTTCACAGGCGGGGTATCCCTAAGGAAATATTGACGGTGGACAACCACGCCGACGGTATTTATATCTATCTGAAGCTAAAAGAAAAGGATCCGAAAAGAGCGCAACAGGTTTTAAAATTACTAAGGTTAAATGGAGGCAACCGATCCGGTATAGCGATCAGCGCTGTGGACTGGTACGGTAATGTACACCCGGATCAGTTTACCCAAAACCATACCCTGGGCAATATCAGAGAAAGAAAATTCGGTGATATTTGGACGGATACATCTCAGCCGATACTAGCCGGTCTAAAAAACCGCAAACCCTTGCTAAAGGGCCGTTGCGCCGGTTGCAGGTGGTTGGATGTGTGTAACGGCAATTTCAGGGCCAGGGCCGAGGCTGTCACAGGTGATTTTTGGGAATCTGACCCCGCCTGCTACCTAGCTGACGAAGAGATTGGGGGACAGTAATATGCCATTTCCGATACAGCGGCCCAGGCGTCTCCGGACTAGCGAGAATGTACGTCGTATGGTACGTGAGAACAGCCTTTCTGTGAACGATCTTGTATATCCTGTATTTGTTTGTCATGGTGCCGGCCAGGCTGTACCTATCGGCGCTATGCCGGGCATTTACCGCTATTCCATAGACATGTTTTTGAGAGAACTAGAGGAAATTGTCGGGTTAGGAATTCCAGCCATACTTCCCTTTGGCCTACCGGCTAAAAAGGATCCGGCCGGTTCGGGAGCATATGCTGAAAACGGCATTATCCAACAGGCATTGCGGGCAATAAAAAAGGAGTACCCGGAACTGATAGTAATAACAGACCTCTGTCTTTGTGAGTATACGGATCACGGCCACTGCGGTCTGATCCGGGAAAATTATGTTGTGAACGACCCTACTCTGGAGCTGCTGGCCAGGACTGCAGTATCCCATGCTGCTGCCGGGGCCGATATGATCGCTCCTTCCGATATGATGGACGGCCGGGTGGGTGCCATTCGCTCAGCACTGGATGAAAATGGTTATATCAACACAGGAATCATGGCCTATTCGGCAAAATACTGCTCCGCCTTTTATGGGCCTTTTCGGGAGGCGGCTGATTCCGCCCCCAAATTTGGGGATCGCAGATCATACCAGATGGATCCGGCTAACGCAAAGGAGGCCATTCGTGAGGTGCAGTATGATCTAGAGGAGGGGGCTGACATTGTGATGGTCAAACCGGCCCTGGCCTATATGGATGTGATTAGACAGGTCAAGGATGAATTTGGCTGCCCTGTTGCCGCCTACAATGTTAGCGGTGAATATAGTATGGTCAAGGCAGCGGCCCAGAAAGGCTGGGTTGATGAAAAACGTATCGTGATGGAGGTTTTGACCGGTATTAAGCGTGCCGGTGCCGATATTGTAGTCACCTATCATGCCCGGGAAGCTGCCAGGTGGCTACAGGATGAGACATAAAGAGAAATGGGGACGGTGATACCCTCCCCCAGGGGTGTTCCTATGTGGTCGGAGGGATGTTCCCTAACATCTGAAGGGGGGATTAATTTGATTGTTTCCTGGAACACAACTAACGCCTGCAATATGTACTGCAAACACTGCTACCGCGATGCGGGTGTTAAAGCAGCGGACGAACTAAATACTGCCGAGGGAAAGGCGCTGATTGACCAAATAGCTGCTGCTGGTTTTAAGATCATGATTTTTAGCGGTGGTGAGCCACTAATGCGGGATGATATATTTGTACTTGTCATCCACGCCAGGGAAAGGGGGCTAAGGCCCGTCTTTGGCACAAACGGTGTACTCATCACTGAAAAAATAGCCCTCAAACTAAGGGAATCCGGTGCTATGGCTATGGGTATTAGCCTGGATAGTACTAACCCGGAAAAACATGATCAGTTCAGGGCCACACCCGGTGCCTGGCAGGGAGCAACAAAAGGCATGATCGCATGCCGTGAGGCTGGCCTGCCTTTTCAGATCCATACAACTGTCATGGATTGGAATATGGACGAGGTAGAGGAACTAACAGATTTTGCCGTAAAAATTGGTGCTGTTGCCCATCATATATTTTTTCTGGTACCTACGGGCCGTGCCGTGGATATAGAAGAGGAATCACTGCGGGCGGAACAGTATGAGGAATTATTGCGCCGGATTATGAAAAAACAGGCTGATACGAAGATAGAACTTAAGCCCACCTGCGCGCCCCAATTTATGCGCATAGCGGCACAAATGGGTATAAAGACTCGTTTCAGTAAGGGCTGTCTGGCTGGATTATCATATTGTATTATTAGCCCGGTGGGAATCGTCCAGCCTTGTGCCTACTTGAACATATCTGCCGGCAATGTGCGAAAAACTCCTTTCACAGATATCTGGCGTGATGCCGAAATTTTTAAAAAACTGCGCACTGAAAAATATAGCGGTGGTTGTGGCGTATGTGATTATAAGAAAATCTGTGGTGGTTGCCGAGCCCGGGCCTATTATTACCATAATGACTACATGGCTGAAGAACCATGGTGTCTATATCATGGGCGAAAGGGTTACTGAACAATGAAAATAGATCAAATGGATAAAAATCTGCTTAATTTAATTCAAACAGATTTCCCTCTGTCGCCGGAACCATATCGGGAAATAGGTGAGATGCTTGGTATAGGAACAGAAGAGGTACTATCCAGGTTAAAAAAAATGATTGACAACGGGTTGATACGCCGCCTTGGCGGCATCTTTGATTCCAAGATGCTGGGTTACTGCAGTACCCTCTGTGCTATGCAGGTTGATGAAAAAAGGATAGAAGAAGTTGCTGAAGTGGTTAATTCATATCCCGGTGTGACCCATAATTATCTGAGGGAACATAAATTTAACATGTGGTTTACATTTACAGCCCCATCTATAGAAGAACTTAATACATGCATAGCCCAGATAAAAATGGATACCGGCATCCATAATATTTTGATTCTTCCAGCCCAAGAACTTTTTAAAATCAGAGTAAGCTTTGAGCTTTGATCGGGGTGACTATATGCTCTTAGATTTGGATAGGCGGATTATTAAGGAATTGCAAAACGGATTGCCCTTGACAAAATATCCCTATCGTATTATAGCCGGTAGGCTGAAGATTTCTGAAAGCAAATTAATGAATCGTGTTGAGTATTTAATAAAAAAAGGTGTGATCAGGCGGTTGGGTGCGGCCGTACGTCACCAGGAACTCGGGTTTACGGCCAATGCCATGGTTGTTTGGGATGTACCGGACAATAAAATATGTCAGGTCGGTACCACTATGGCTGAATTCAGGGAGGTTACCCATTGTTACCAGCGCCCGCGGCAAACAGGCTGGCCATATAACCTTTTCGCTATGATACACGGTCAATCTAGAGAGGAATGTATAAAAATTGCCGAAAAAATTGCCCGAGTTGTGGGGATAGATAGGTACAGGTTATTGTTCAGCACTGCTGAATTGAAAAAAACCAGCATGAGATATTTTGAATGAAATAAATTATATTAAGGGGGAAAAACCAATTGCACAGGGGTTTTACCAGATCCATATACCTATATAATGAAGCATCAAAACTGATACCAGGTGGTGTTAATAGTCCGGTAAGAGCTTTTAAATCAGTAGGGTTAAACCCTGTTTTCATCAAGAAAGGTGAAGGGGCGAAAATATATGATGAAGATGGTAACGAATACATTGACTATGTAGGTTCCTGGGGCCCCCTAATTGTTGGGCACCGTCATCCCCGTGTTATTGAAGCACTGCAACAGTGTTTAAAAAATACCGGTACTAGTTTTGGGGCACCTACGGAATTGGAAACAGTTTTAGCTTCCATGGTTATTGAGGCTGTGCCGTCAATTGATATGCTCAGGCTGGTGAATTCCGGCACTGAGGCTACAATGAGCGCCTTGCGGCTGGCCCGGGCCTATACTGGAAGAAACAAAATAGTCAAATTTGCCGGTTGTTATCATGGACATGCCGATTCTTTATTAATTAAAGCCGGCTCTGGGGCACTAACATTGGGGGTGCCCACAAGTCCGGGAGTGCCGGGGGAAACAGCTGTTAACACAATTGCTGCTGACTACAACAACGTGGAAAAAATTGAGGAAATATTTAAAAAGATTGGCGACGATATAGCGGCAGTTATTGTTGAACCTGTGGCCGGCAACATGGGTGTTGTGCCCGCTGACCCAGAATTTCTTACAGCTCTCAGGGAGGTCACAAAAAGCTACAATAGCTTATTAATTTTCGACGAGGTCATGACGGGGTTCAGGGTATCCTATGGTGGGGCTCAGGAACTATATGGCGTGATCCCTGATCTCACCTGTTTGGGCAAAGTAATTGGTGGTGGCCTACCCATTGGGGCCTATGGCGGGAAAAAAGAAATAATGGAATATGTTTCCCCGGCCGGACCTGTTTATCAGGCGGGGACTTTATCGGGAAACCCCCTGGCGGTTACAGCAGGTATAGCTACGTTAGAGATTTTAAAACAAAAGGGCTTATACACCAATTTGGATCTTAAGACACTGGTGCTGTCAAACGAGCTGGCAAAGTCTGCTGCTGAATCAGGAATTGAATTAACCGTTAACAGGGTAGGATCCATGTTTAGTGCTTTCTTCACAGGCGAAAAGGTAAAGGACCATGCCACTGCCTGCTCATCAAATACAGCTTTTTTTAAATCCTTTTTTAAGGCCATGTTGAATAATGGTATTTATATTGCCCCCTCTCAGTATGAGGCAGCCTTTGTTTCCACTGCCCACCAGGATGTTGACATAGAACAAACACTTACGGCGATCAATAAATCTATGCAAGAGATCAAAAATCAGTAGCTTTTTTTTTGCCTTCCACTGGTATAAATGTCCTAAACCGTTGTAGTCTGGAAGGCAAAAGCTATTTTTACAGACAATTTTGAAAAATTTTTTTCCATTATGCTTTTTGCAAATTGACAAAGGATTTTTTGGTGTATAATTGTTGTGTACCTATTTTAAGGGGCTTATCTTGTAGGCGTATTTTTTATTTAGGGGGGGTAATAAACAAAGAAAATCTGTATTATCGAACCGCTGTTTTGATGTACTGTAGGGTTTAGGAATTAAGTAAGGGAGGTTCAGATTTGTGGTTGAATGTTCTTGCAATACTAGCAATGAGGAGTTAGCTAAACAACTAGACAAGATAATTGATCCGTATAGAGACAAACCTAGCGGATTAATCCAGGTTTTGACCAAGGCTCAAAATCTAGTAGGATATTTGCCCAAGTGGGCCCAGGTGCAGGTGGCGGAAGGGCTAGGGGTATCCCTCCAAGATGTTTATGGGGTAATTACCTTCTACGCCTTTTTTTCCCTGATTCCCAGGGGCAGACATAAAATAAGTGTGTGTGCCGGTACGGCTTGCTACGTAAAGGGAACGAAAATGGTAACAAAAGCACTCAGGGATCTGCTTGATCTTAGACCTGGTCAGACTACTCCCGACAGCCGGTTCACTCTGGAAATTGTGCGCTGTATCGGTGCATGCGGTTTGGCGCCGGCAATGATAATAGATGGCAAAGATGTCCACGGTCGTCTGGAGCCGGAGCTTATACCCGAGCTGCTTGAACAGTATGAATAGTATCAATTAGGATCCTCATTAACATTACATTGTATCTAATTAGATCAGGGAATTTTCTTAGATTGCAATATGCAGGGACACTTTTGGAAATCGCTGGGGATTTAAACGGAGGTGTAATATAGTGAAGTCTTTGGAAGAACTAGCAAAGATAAGGGAGAGCAGACGGGAAGCCCTTAAAATTCGCCAGGGGGTTCCGTCCAAAACTGAGAAGGCCCACATAATGATGTGCGGTGGTGCCGGATGTATATCTTCCAAGTGCCTGGATGTAGTTGAGGCTATGAAAAAAGCCCTCAACAAAAATGGTATAGCTGATCAGGTACAAATTGTTCTAACTGGTTGTATGGGGCCTTGTGATATGGGGCCTGTGGCTATCATATATCCGGATGCAACCTTTTACCGTCGGTTAAAACCAAAGGATGCCGAAACAATTGTAGAAGAACATATTATGAAGGGTAACAAAATTCGGCGACTAATGTACAGGGCACCTGGGTCAAAAGAGCCTACCCCCAAGGTCGATGACATAGATCTATTCGCCAAGCAAAAAAAGGTTGTGCTCCGCAATAACTTCTATATTGATCCCACTTCTATTGAGGACTATATTGCCAACGACGGCTATGTTGCGTTGGGAAAAGCTCTCACTGAAATGAAACCTGAGGATATTATTGAAGAAGTTAAAAAATCAGGTCTACGCGGTAGGGGGGGCGCTGGTTTTTCAACGGGCATGAAGTGGACATTTACAGCTGCGGCAAAAGGGACACCAAAATATGTGGTCTGTAACGGTGATGAAGGTGACCCTGGCGCGTTCATGGACAGGTCCGTTTTGGAGGGCGATCCTCATAGTATTATTGAGGGCATGGCCATTTGCGGCCGGGCTATAGGTGCCGAACATGGCTATATATATGTGAGGGCGGAATACCCGCTGGCTATTGAAAGATTAGATCTTGCTCTCCAGAAGGCCCGTGAAAACGGCCTGTTGGGGCAGAATATTTTTAGCTCCGGTTTCAATTTTGACATTGAGATTAGAATTGGTGCCGGTGCATTTGTATGCGGCGAAGAAACGGCTTTGCTCACTTCTATTGAAGGTAAACGGGGTGAACCCAGACCGCGGCCCCCATTCCCGGCTAATGAAGGTGTTTGGGGTAAGCCAACAGTTCTCAACAATGTGGAGACCTGGGCAAACATTCCCGAAATTATTCGTAAGGGAGCCGAAGCCTACTCTTCAGTGGGTACGGAAAAGAGCAAAGGCACCAAGGTATTTGCCTTGGCCGGCCGGATCAACAATACAGGCATTATTGAAGTCCCCATGGGTACTACTCTCAGGGAAATTGTTTATGAAATTGGCGGTGGTATTCCCCGGAAAAAAGCTTTTAAAGCTGTACAGACGGGAGGTCCATCTGGAGGCTGCATTCCCGCCGAACACCTTGATACTCCCGTTGACTACGACTCCCTTGGCGCTTTGGGTGCCATCATGGGCTCCGGTGGTATGATTGTTCTGGATGAGGATACTTGTATGGTAGATATCGCCAAGTTTTTCCTTGATTTTGTTGTGGATGAGTCCTGTGGTAAATGCTCCCCCTGTCGTATCGGTACAAAAAGGATGTATGAAATCCTTGATAACATCAGTAAAGGCAAAGGGAAAGAAGGGGACATTGAGCTTTTGGAAGAACTGGCTACTACGATCAAGGCTACAGCGCTATGCGGGCTTGGCCAAACTGCACCAAACCCCGTCTTGAGTACAATTAGATATTTCCGGCACGAGTATGAGGAACATATCAGGGACAGGAAGTGCACATGCAATGTATGCGAGTTCGAGGAATAAAAGCCGCTCCCAACAGATTTGTTAAGAGGAAAAATACGGGAGTTTGGAGGGAAAAAGGTAAAAATGATAAATTTGACAATCGATAACCAAAAGGTAGCGGTAGAACCGGGGACAACCATACTTGAAGCCGCAAAAAATACAGGAGCAAAGATCCCCACACTCTGTTATTTAAAAGACATTAATGTTGTCGGGGCTTGCCGTATCTGCCTAGTAGAGGTGGAGGGGGCAAAAACCTTTATACCATCGTGTGTGACTCCTGTTGCTGAGGGTATGGTTGTTAGAACCAACACTCCGGCGGTGATTAAAGCCCGCAAATTGGTTCTGGAACTAATTTTATCCGACCACCCGATGGAATGCCTTACTTGTTTGCGCAACCAGAACTGCGAACTGCAGGACCTGGCCCGGGAGTTTGGCATCACTGAGGTACGTTTCGATGGGGCCAAATCGGAATATCCTATTGATGATTCCAGCCCTGCTATTACCAGAGACCCGCGCAAGTGCATTCTCTGCCGTCGTTGTATTTCGGTGTGCACTAATGTGCAGACGGTAACTGCTCTATGTGCTGAAAATAGGGGTTTTGAAACCCTTATTGCCCCTGCTTTTAATGAAAAACTAGCAAATATGGAATGTGTTCAATGCGGGCAGTGTACCCTGGTATGTCCGACCGGAGCCATTGTGGAAAGGGATGATACTGCTAAGGTTTGGGCGGCCATTGCTGATCCCAAAAAGCATGTCGTGGTGCAAACAGCACCAGCCACAAGAGTGCAGCTTGGTGAAGCATTAGGTGCGGAACCCGGCAGCATTGTTACAGGCCAGATGGTTGCCGGGTTGCGCCGCTTGGGCTTCGACAAGGTCTTTGACACCGACTTTGCTGCCGATCTGACCATTATGGAGGAAGGAAATGAGCTGCTCCAGCGTATCACCACCGGGGGCACCCTGCCGATGATCACTTCCTGCAGTCCCGGTTGGATCAAGTTTTGTGAGCATTTCTATCCTGATTTGTTGGACAATCTTTCTACCTGCAAGTCACCCCAGCAGATGTTCGGACCTCTGGTAAAAACATACTACGCTCAAAAAGAAGGCATTGACCCGGCAGATATTTATTGTGTCTCCATCATGCCTTGCACAGCCAAAAAGTATGAATGCCAGCGGCCTGAAATGAACAGCAGTGGATATCAGGATGTGGATGTTTCATTGACAACCCGTGAGCTGGGCCGCATGTTTAGACAAGCCGGTCTTGATGTAACCAATCTACCAGATGAAAAATATGACGAGCCCCTAGGGATTTCTACCGGAGCCGGGGAAATATTTGGTGCATCCGGTGGGGTGATGGAGGCGGCATTGCGGACGGTTTATGAGGTTGTTACGGGTGAAACACTGGAGAACATTGATTTTGAGGTTTGCAGGGGTATAACAGGTGTTAAGGAAGCTACTGTTCAGGTGGGGGATCTGTCTGTCAAGGTAGCCATTACCAATGGGCTGGGCAATGCCCGCAAGGTGTTGGACAAGGTCCGTTCCGGCGAAGCCGACTATCATTTCATAGAAGTCATGGCCTGCCCCGGCGGTTGCATTGGTGGCGGTGGTTCACCAATCCCCACCAATACCGAAGTCCGCTTGAAGCGGATTGAGGCTACCTATACTGAAGACGAACGGATGACCCTGCGCAAGTCTCACGAAAACCCGGCCATAATAGCTCTTTATGACGAGTTCCTGGGGAAACCTCTGGGGCACAAATCACACGAGCTATTGCATACTAAATATACACCAAGAGGTGTAAATAAGTAGTCTCTAAAAAAGTAATTGTATTCCTAAATGATTCTGCTATAATTTCTTTTAGGAACATATGGATAAATACCTGACACAGACATCTTGGTGTCGTGAAGGGTCAATTCTAGTGCACTCTGCGAAAAGGGGAACCGCCCTGTTCTCAAGGAGGAAATGTGATGGTTTGGTTTTTCCAGCCCTTTTTTCGCTATGGCGTGAAAAGGGCTTTTCCATTTTTTAGGGAGGAGAGTCAAGTTGTTGGAACAAAGGGTTGGAGTAATAGGGATTGTGATCGAAGATAAAGATAAGGTACAAAAAATTAACAGTACCCTGAGTGAACATAGTCAAATAATCATCGGCAGGATGGGTATTCCTTACCGGGAGCGGGGTATCTCAGTCATTTCTTTAATTGTTGAAGGGTCAACTGATGAGATTGGGGCTATGACAGGAAAAATTGGTGTTGTAAAAGGCGTTAAGGTCAGATCGGCCCTGGTTACAAAATAGTGGCCTGGGCATGGGCACAAAATTTTGCGTGGGGGTGTAAAACGAGCATGGGTAGTTTACACGAAACACCGCGGGGAAGCAGGCTGCATATTGCTATATTTGGCAGGCGGAACGCTGGAAAGTCCAGCCTGGTCAACGCCCTTACCAGCCAGGAGATAGCCATTGTATCCAATGTTCCCGGTACAACCACAGATCCTGTCTATAAATCTATGGAAATACCACCCGTAGGCCCCGTGGTAATAATAGACACCGCCGGGATTGATGATGTTGGCAGGCTTGGTGCACTGAGGATCAAAAAAACTATCGGGGTACTAAATAAATCCGACCTGGCCATTCTTGTCATTGATCCCAGCCAGGGTGTGGGCGAATATGAGTTAGACCTTATTGACAAGGCTGCTGAGCAGGGTGTACCTGTTATCGGGGTGTTGAACAAAATAGACCTAAACCCAGGCGCCAATCAGGCGGAAATGGAAAACAAAATGGGCATAAGGATACAGCAGGTTAGCGCTGTTGCCCGGAAAGGGATAGATGATTTAAAAAAAGAAATTATCAGGTCAGCCCCAAAAGATTGGACTGCCCCTACCCTTGTCGGTGATCTAATTAACCCGGGTGATATTGTTTTGTTGGTAACTCCTATTGATCAGGCTGCTCCCAAGGGGAGAATTATCCTACCTCAGGTGCAGACGATTAGGGACATCCTGGATAACGATGCCATTGCCCTGGTTGTAAAAGACGGAGAACTGAAACAGGCTCTGGCCGGGTTGATGCAAAAGCCGAAAATTGTAATTACTGATTCACAGGTATTTAAAGAGGTTGATGCCTGCACACCCAGGGATGTAATGATGACCTCCTTTTCCATATTATTCGCTCGTTACAAGGGGAATTTGGAAACCCTGGTAGCGGGTGCCCTGGCAGTTGATAATTTAAAGCCCGGGGACAAGGTGCTTATTTCTGAGGCCTGCACCCATCACCGGGTAGAGGATGATATCGGTACTGTAAAAATACCACACTGGCTGCGCCGGAGGGCGGGCGGTGAACTGTGCTTCGAATGGTCCAGCGGTATTGAGATGCCGGAGGACCTAACACAATATAATCTGATCGTCCACTGCGGTGCCTGCATGATCAACCGCAAGGAAATGCTGCACCGGCTGATGCAGGCTACGAGCGCCGGTGTGCCGATCATAAATTACGGTGTTTTGATTGCCCATGTCCATGGTATTCTTCCACGGGCGCTGACACCTTTTCCCAAAATCATGCAGTTATGTGAACAAGAGCATTGAGTGCTGTTAATCCTACAGTCTAACGTTGTCATAGACGTTTATGTAAATAATAAAAAGGAAAAGAGGCTGACAGTTAATGAATGACACATCGATTAAAGACTGGGTGGCTAATGTAATAAAACCGGAGCAGGTAAAAAAATATATGGAAAACGGCAGGGATTTTATAGATGAAGACCGTATTAATGGCCTGCTTCAGTCCAAACAACAACCGGACAGGAATGAAATCAAGGAGGTAATAGCCAAGTCTTTAGAGCTAAACCGTTTGGAGCTGGAGGAAACAGCTGTTCTACTTAACTGTACTGATGAAGAAATGTGGCAAGAAATGTATGAGGTCGGACTAAAAATAAAACAAAAGGTCTATGGTCGAAGGATCGTAATTTTTGCTCCCCTTTACATCAGTAATCATTGTGTTAATAGTTGTGTCTATTGTGGTTATAGAAAAGAAAACAAGGATACTGTTCGCTACCAGTTAAATATGGCTGAGCTGGAAAAGGAAATAGAAGCCCTAATCAGCAAGGGACACAAGCGCCTCATTTTGGTCTATGGGGAATACCCCAGCTCTGATGCTCGCTACATTGCCGATACCCTTAAGGTGGCCTATGAAACAAAACTGGGCAACGGAGAAATACGCCGCTGCAATATAAACGCGGCGCCCATGTCCATAGAAGATCTGGAAATTTTAAAAGAGGTAGGGATTGGTACCTTTCAGGTCTTCCAGGAAACATACCACCATGGGACCTACAGGAGGCTCCACCCGCGGGGTATTAAGGCGGATTACCATTGGCGTCTCTATGCCTTGCACCGTTCTATGGAAGCAGGTGTTGATGACGTTGGTATAGGGGCTCTCTTCGGTTTATATGACTGGAAATTTGAGGTCATGGGCCTGCTTTCTCATGCCATTGATTTAGAAAAACATTTCGGCGGGGTGGGGCCTCATACTATTTCCTTTCCTCGGCTCGAACCAGCCGTCAACACGCCATTTATCGAAAAAACATCTTACAAAGTCAATGATGATATTTTTAAAAAACTGGTTACCGTAATTAGACTGGCCGTTCCCTATACGGGAATGATCCTTACTGCCCGGGAAAATGCTGCAGTAAGACGTGAGGTTATACAGGTGGGCTGCACCCAAATAGACGCCGGCTCCAACATTGCCATCGGTGGATACAGCAAAGGTGACCCGGTTCATAACCGGCAACAGTTTATCCTCGGTGACAACCGCAGCCTTGATGAAACCATTCGAGATCTGGCTGATATAGGTTACATCACCTCATTTTGTACGGCAGGGTATCGTTGTGGACGCACCGGCAATTATTTTATGGATATTGCTAAACAGGGCCAGGTACACAATCTGTGCATGCCTAATGCCATACTTACATTTAAAGAATATCTTAAAGACTATGCCAGTGCTGAAACAAGGGAAATTGGCGAAAGGTTGATTGCCAAAGAAATTTCAGCTTTGCCCAATGAACCTGTCAAGGCCAAGGTGCAAAAATTCCTTCAGCAGATCGATGCTGGGGACAGGGATCTGTATCTTTAAAAAAGGGGCGCAGGTATGAGCTGTAAAATAAGAAACATTGCAAATAGCTGTCATTGTGGTAGCGGTGAGGAACTGGCAAAAATCTGCAACAGGGAGATATTGGATTCCTACCCTGGGTTAAGGTTGCGCTGGGTGAGGATTTATGGACATAGATGGTCATACCTTTTCGGTAACAGTGATGAAATTTGTATGAATGCAAAAAAAATAAGGCTAAATGGGGACTATGGCATATATATTGACCATCACGAGGGCTTGGATGAACAAGAACTGGGGGTATTGATTGCTGCCTTGAAGAGGTGTTTCCAGTGATAAAGCTTTCTGCAAGTAATATTATAGATATCTTAGCCGGCGATAACCCCCATTATCTCCTGGACCTAATCCAAATGGCAGAGGAATGCCGCAAAGAAAACGTTGGCGATAAGGTGTATTTACGTGGGCTGATTGAATTCAGTAACTTTTGTAGTTGCAATTGCCTATATTGCGGCATAAGGAAGGATAACCATAATTTGCAGCGTTACCGTCTGGATAAAAAAAGTATTATACAAATGGCCATGCTGGCCTTTGAAAAAGGTTACCATTCCATCTGCTTGCAGTCGGGTGAGAGTAATAATACAGCAGATATCGACCTGTTAGCGGAAATTGTGGCGGAGATTAAAAGACTGAGCATGGGGAGGGATGAAAAGGCCAGGGGTTTGGGTATCACCCTCAGTGTGGGTGAGTTAAGTTATCAGCAGTACAAAAAGCTCTGGGATGCGGGGGCCCACCGCTACCTGCTGCGGATAGAAAGCTCTGATCCGACACTCTTTGAACGCATTCATCCCCCGGCACAGCATCTAGAGTCCCGTTTGGAATGTCTACGAGCCTTAAAGGATATCGGTTACCAGACTGGGACAGGTGTAATGATTGGCTTACCAGGCCAAACAGCCGAACATCTATATCAGGATCTAGTTTTTTTTCAGGATGAGGATGTAGATATGCTGGGTATGGGCCCCTATATCCCCCATCATGGGGCCCCGTTGTCAAAGGTTTTGGACACACAACTTGACCCCTATACTACGACCCTAAAGATGCTGGCTTTATCCCGGCTTTTGATGCATGATATTAATATAGTAGCATCTACCGCCCTGCAAAGTATTAACCCGGACGGACTGAAAATGGGGTTGCAGGCGGGGGCTAACATAGTAATGCCGGTTCTTACCCCTGAGGATACCAGAGATTACTATTATTTATATGAAAATAAAAATTACAAAAAGGCGGAAACTCTGATCGAAGAAATCACTGCCTGTGGCTTTACACCTGGTTTGTGGCAATGGGGAGATCCTCTTCATTACACAAACAGAAAAAATTAATTATCACAATTCCAAGAGAAGGGGTTATGCCGAACTATCACTTATAAGGAGGGGTGAAAATGAAATCGAAGATTTCTACCCTGGATATTAACACCACGGCAAGAATGCAGTTACTTGATATCACGTCCAGGGTAGAAAATATTGTAGCGGCAAGTGGTGTCGGGGAAGGTACGGTGAGGTTATTCACCCTGCACACCACTGCCGGGTTGACGATCAATGAGAATGCCGATCCTGACGTGGCCCGGGATATACTTATGGAACTGGACAAAGTCGTGCCCTTAAAAGATGGCTATAGGCATGCAGAAGGAAATTCAGCAGCACACATTAAATCTTCACTGGTTGGTGTTTCCCTGGCCGTCTTCATTAATGGCGGCAGACTGGTCCTGGGTACCTGGCAGGGTCTTTACTTTTGCGAGTTTGATGGCCCAAGGCAGAGAAAAGTCCTGGTTAAGGTAACAAAGGATTAAGAATAACCGGACAGGCGCTAGATGCAAAAAAGAGGTGCGATTAATATTTACAAATACCCAATCCCCCGCTAAGATTAAGTTAATAATAAAAATAATATAGGATTCCAGGTTAGATATCTTGGAAGGGGGGAGGTATCCATCATATCGCACTGGTTAATAAGATGGATTTTGAATGTAGCAGGAATCATTGTTACAGCCAGTATAATCGAAGGGTTTAATGTGACTGTATTAGCGGCAATAGTAGGCTCTGTTCTCCTTGGTTTCGTCAACGCCACGATCCGTCCGGTAATTCTTCTGATTACCCTGCCGATCAATATGCTGACGTTGGGTTTGTTTACACTGATTGTTAATGCCCTGATGCTGTGGTTGGTTAGTGCAGTTGTAAAGGGATTCGATATCCAGGGTTTTGGCGTGGCTTTTATGGCCGCCTTATTGATCACAGTGATCAGTTTTTTGATCAGTTATTTTATCAAGGATTAATCTATTATTCACATAGCTATTTTTCCACTAAAAAAAGCCTTTTTCGTCCATAATAATATGTGGCAAAAAAGGCTTTTTCCTTTTTCATAATCTGTCCTATTAGAATTAGTTGGTTAGGCTGCTGATTGGCGCCGGGATGCGGCCACCCCGGCGGATGAAAGACGCAGAAGAAAAAGGCTTGACAGGAATTACCGGTGCCCGTCCAAGCAGGCCACCATATTCCACATAATCACCGACATGTTTATTTATTGCCGGTATTATGCGCACGGCGGTGGTTTTTTTATTAATCATACCAATGGCCGCCTCATCGGCGATTATAGCAGCAATAGTTTCGGCCGTGGTATCTCCGGGCACAGCAATCATATCCAGGCCCACGGAGCATACGCAGGTCATGGCTTCCAACTTGTCCAGGGTTAGAGCGCCGGCCTCTACCGCCTTGATCATGCCTGTGTCTTCGCTTACCGGGATGAAGGAGCCTGACAGCCCACCCACATAGGACGAAGCCATAGAACCACCTTTTTTCACCGCATCGTTAAGGAGTGCCAGGGCAGCAGTGGTTCCATGTGTCCCACAGCATTCCAGTCCCATTGCTTCAAGAATTTCGGCCACACTATCCCCAATGGTGGGGGTGGGGGCCAGTGACAGGTCAACAATGCCAAAAGGAACACCAAGTTTGCCGGCGGCGGTACGACCGACCAGTTCGCCCATCCTGGTGATCTTAAAGGCTGTTTTCTTGATTGTTTCAGCCAGTATGCCGAAATCGCCATCACCAACTGTTTCCACGGCTTTTTTGACCACACCGGGACCACTAACACCAACATTGATCACACATTCCGGCTCACCTATCCCATGAAAAGCTCCGGCCATAAAGGGGTTATCTTCCGGGACATTGGCGAATACCACCAGTTTAGCGCAGCCAAGACCGTCATTTTCAGCCGTAGCCTCCGCTGTCTTTTTTATAGCCTGTCCCATTTTGTATACAGCGTCCATATTAATGCCGGCCTTCGTAGTGGCAACATTGACTGATGAGCAAACCCGTGTGGTGGAGGCCAGAGCCTCCGGGATACTGTCGATCAGCTTGTGATCAGCCTTGGTAAAACCTTTGTGCACCAGAGCTGAAAAACCACCAATGAAATTGACACCAACCGCAGCAGCCGCCCGATCCAGGGTAATGGCAAAGTCATTGAAGTTGTCCGCCATACTGCTTCCGGCCACAAGAGCTATCGGTGTTACAGCAATCCTTTTGTTCACAATGGGCAAGCCATACTCTCTTTCGATGTTTTCTCCCGTTTGGACCAGACTGCCCGCCAGCCGGCAGATCTTGTCGTATATTTTTTGTGCGGCAATGCGCGGGTTGGTATCAGTACAGTCCCATAGGCTAATCCCCATGGTGATAGTGCGGATATCCAAATTTTCCTCCTGGACCATATTAACAGTTTCCATAATTTCCTGTAAGGTGAGCATGTAGGCAATCCTCCCTGCTAAATCCGGTGCATAAAATTAAAGACGTCCTCGTGTTGGGCGTCTATCCTAACGCCGATTTCCCGGCCCCTTGCCGCCAGTTTATCCTTGATGGCAGCCATGTCGCCGGTGCTCTTATCCATATCGGCGACCATGACCATTACCAGGAATTCCTGCAGGATGGTCTGGCTAATATCAAGTATGTTAATTTTATTGTCGGCAAGCACCTGGGCCACAGTAGCGATAATGCCCACTTTGTCCGGACCGATAACAGTAACTATAATTCTGTTTCCTTCACCATTTTTTGTTGTTGTTTTCGTGAGCATGGTGGTTTGTCCCTCCGATAAAAAAATTAAAGCTGTCCAGCAGCTTGATTATTGAAAAAACGTTTTGAGGAATTTTAATAATCATGAAATAATATTAACTTTGTACCAGGGGAAAGTCAAACCTTTTTGGCGATTATGAGGCTATTGACAGCAGTGATCATCTATCCTTTGGAGGCTGGGTGGGTTATATCCTGGTTAAAAAAAAGTGCTTTGAAGGCATTAAAGTCCCAACCGGCAAAGAAATTATTAGCCGCCTGCATGCCCGATAGAAAAAGATTTTCTTTCTGCATGTTGATAATCTCGAAATCAGTAGTTTTTATCCCCAGAGAGGGAATGGCAATTGTCCGGACCACGCTCTTGGGATCCGTTTCAAAAAGCCTGTCATGGGCTTCCAACATGGTGGTCAGGGTTGCTTTGAACAAATCAAAAGGATTAGAAACAGGTAAAGGATTCATACTGTCCGGCTCAATTATTTTAAAACCAAAGGTAGGCCGGGTTGGTGTATCAGCCCGATCAAATATCCATACCGGAAAGTTGCTGAGGACTCCGCCATCAATAATGTAACTAGATCTTCTCAGTTTTTCGTTTGTCAAATATGTTAAGGTGTAAGGCTCGTAAAAAAACGGTAGATTGGCGCTCATTCTTACTGCTGTGGCCACATCAAGTTCATCCGGATTAACATTGTAGTCCTTAATATCATAGGGGAGTCTTAAAAGTCTTCTTTGGGAAACATCTGTGGCAATAACTGTCAGTTTGTAACGGCATTTAATATCATTTTCAAAATCCTTTAATACAAGGTCACCAAAGGTACTGATCCCTTTATTAGCCAGAATCTTTCTGAGCCAATGCTCAAGAAAGGCCGCCTTATAGAGGCCATTTTTAAACCAGAGCCGCAAGGGGGGACCTAGGTATGGTATTCGGGCCAGCCAATCCTTATCTTTAAATTTACTGAAGTCAAGGTCCCACACCAGGTTTTTTATTTCCTTAGCCGTATACCCGGCGGCGATGAATGAGGCCACTATTGCTCCTGCTGATGTCCCGGCCACATTAACCCAGGTGTATCCTCTATTTTCGGCTTCATATAAAGCACCGAGTATGCCAAAAGCTTTTATACCTCCTCCTTCAAATATAGCGTTGGCCTGTTTTGCCAAATTCATCACCCCCTATAGGCTACAACAGGAGTGACTGAAAGGTGACAATTAAAAATGACCGGCTTCGGCAGCTTCCTTGGATCCCAGCACTTACATTATTTGTTATCAATGGAATCATTGACGGAACATAGGTTCGCTGCTACTATATAAGCAAACATACGTGCGGGTAAGGAGGGGTATACCTTGGGGCGTCTATGGCAGGGAATAGGGGCAGACAAATGGTGTAATAGCTTTGCAGATAAGGTGCTAAACTGGTTAGAAGATGGTGACAGTGAGTTGGAAAAAATTTTTGCCTATAGTATCTGTCTAGCGGCAACAACATTTGTTGTGGCCCGGCTTTTCATTGAATAAGGGCTACCTTGTATTAACATAGGTAAAATAGGTGTGAAACAGTGAAACTGTTTGGTAGTGGATAAAAAACTTGCAATTTGGATCCATGGGTTCAGATATAAAGGGCTAGCCTTTTTTAGTGTTTATTTATAACAGTGTTGCTGCGCAAAAGGGAATCCATCCGGCCGGCAATACCGGAGGTAGCGCCAATTAGAGCCCAGTCCCCAAGCCCCATTGGTACTGTTGAAAAAAGAGGCTGTAAACAAGGGACATACATGGTCAAGGCCAGCATAGCTGTAGATAGCCCTGCGGCCGGCAGAATAAAGTGGTTTTTTGTTTTGGTAGCGGCTCTGCTACGATTAACCCGCTGGCTGTCAAAAAGATTAAATACCCTGCTCATAACGAGGTGAGCAAAAGCCATGGTCCGGGCTTTCCCCGGTAGCCAGCCTGTGCTGAGACCGCCGGCGTAAATGCCAAAAGTAGTGATACCAGATAAAATACCTTTGCGGATAATTTCCAGTGAGGAACCAGAATTCAAAACATTTCTGCCGGACTGCATCGATCGACGGTGCATGCAATCAGTGCTGGGGGGATCGGCTGCCAGGGCCATGGCTGGAAACCCCTCTGTAACCAGGTTTGTCCACAAAAGTTGGGCCGGCATAAGTGGCGAAGGAAGACCACTGACTGCTGCCAGGAAAACGGCCAGAACCTGACCAGCATTACCGGACAGAACATAACGAATGGATTTGTCAATGTTTTCTCCCACAGTTCGTCCTTCCTCAATACCGGCAACTATGGTAGAGAAATTGTCATCTACCAGAGTGATTCCCGCCACCTCTCGTGTCACATCAGTACCTGCCTGCCCCATAGATAGGCCAATGTCAGCTTCTTTGACTGCCGGGGCGTCATTGACCCCGTCCCCGGTCATGGCTACTATATGGCCCCGTTTTTTGAGAGCCCGTACTATGCGTAGCTTTTGTTCCGGCGAGGTCCGGGCGAACACCTGTATATTTTCCACTGCCGCCAGCAGTTCGTATTCTGAAATATTATCCAGCATCCTGCCGGTTATTACTGCCCCACCCCGTAAAATATCCAGCTCCCGGGCGATAGCTGTGGCTGTGTTCTTATGATCACCGGTGATCATGATAACCTTTATTCCTGCCCCACGGCATTTATGAATGGCCTTTTTAACACCTACGCGGGGAGGATCCACCATCCCGGCCAATCCTGCAAAAACCAGATCGTGTTCCAAATCGAGCTGGCTCGGTTTTTCCCCCTGCTCAAGGTTTCTGTAGGCTAACCCCAACACACGTAGCGCCTTGTTGGCCATAATGTTGTTCGTGGCCAGGATTCTTTTCTTTTCAGAGGGTTCCAGCGGTACCTCAATCCCATCTTTCAGTATCTTTGTGCAATGGTTCAATAGTGTTCCAGTTGCTCCCTTCGTGTAAGCGGTATAACTATCCCCCCCATTCTTACAAATAACTGTCATCATTCGCCGGCTGGAATCAAAGGCAATTTCACGTTCTCGGCATAGTTGTTCCCTGGCGTCTTTCCACCACAGCCCGGCCTTGGCGGCTGCCGTCAGCAGTGCAGCTTCCGTGGGATCCCCTTGTACCTGCCAACCTTTTTTATCACGGTATAACACCGCATTATTGCATAAAACCCCTGTGATCAGGGTTTTTGTCAAGTCGTAGGCTTCTTTCGGTTTAATGGGATATCCACAGCGTAAAAATCCGCCCTCGGGTTGGTAGCCTTCACCAGATATGTAGTAGTGCTGTCCACCGCAATAGACTTCCTTTACCGTCATTTCATTTTTTGTCAGGGTACCGGTTTTATCAGAACAAATAACTGTTGTGCTTCCTAAAGCCTCAACAGCGGATAGCCTGCGGACGACAGCCTTGCGCCGTGCCATTCGCTGCACACCAAAAGCCAACGCTACTGTAACAATAGCCGGCATTCCTTCCGGAATGGCTCCTACGGCCAGGCTTACACCGGTACGCAAGGTATTTAGAAG
>JABMJD010000050.1 GCA_013201395.1 Candidatus Syntrophopropionicum ammoniitolerans | reverse complement strand
ACTGTAGTGGCTAAATAACCACTACATGTTGGTTTCAGAAAGTGTTGCTTAAGAAGTGTCCGGAAAAGTGTTGACTTCCCGTAATCCTTTTTAAACCGACTGGAGTATCTAATTTTTAGCATTTAGATCCTCCATCAAGGCTTCACGCTAGAAATCGCATAATTCCATAGGGGGGTTGTCAGGTAATGAGCCTTGACGTGACGTGAAATACAGCAATTTTAAACAGGTTAAGAAGGAGGTGCCATTTTAGACATTCAAAAAATACCGCTGGAGAAATAAAATCCGGCCAAATGCAACCCACGTAAGGATTTGCAGCCCGGTGACCCGGAATACGAGAAGATCAAAAAATCCATGGAGACCTTCGGCTATGTGGAACCAATTGTGTGGAATAAAAGAACCGGTCAGATTGTAGGGGGCCACTAGCGCCTCAAGGTTTTACAGCACCGAGGTGAATCCGAAATTGAGTGTGTGGTGGTGGATCTAGATGAGCAGCTAGAAAAAGCCCTGAACATAACGCTTAATAAAGTCAGCGGTGATGGGGACCTGCCGAAACTAGCCGATTTAATCAGCGAACTGGATGACGGAATATTTGATGTGAGCATTACTGTCTTTTATGCTGCTGAGTTAGAACACCTATTCAGCCAGGTTCACGATAAGGATGTCAAAGAAGATGACTTTGATGTGGATGAAGCCTTAAAAGGAGCCGGTCATCAGCAAAACCGGTGATTTGTGGCTGCTGGGAAGGCACCGGCTGCTTTGTGATGATAGCACCAAGGCCCTTATAGGGATTTTGAAATACGAGCATAATATTTAAGTTCGCATACAAAATTACCTTTGAATGTCAAGTAATAATATGGTAAAATGCACCTAAGGGACTGCACTAGGAAACGAATGCAGGCCAGGGGGTGCAATATGGTAATAGTTGGGGTGATAAAAAGGGAGTTTTTAAGACATGGTGGAGTTCTCAAAACAGCTGGGCTGAACAAACTTGGACTTTCAAGCCGGCAGATAAAAAAACTTGTAGATGACGGAGTTATCACAAGGATTAAACGTGGTTTTTACGAGCTGACAGACAACGTTAGCCAGGAAGAGGCGGTTATAGCCCGGCTGTTTCCGCAAGCGATAATATTTCTTGAAAGCGCATTACTATATTACGGCTATACAGATCGTATACCGAGGGCGTGGCAAATAGCAGTGTACAGACATAGTAAGACAACCCAATTTAACATAAAGTATCCTTTGATTGAGCCTTATTTTCTTGAGCCCAAGTTTATGGAAATCGGTGTAGATATAATAGAGGTAGCAGGAGTGGCGGTTAAAGTATTTGATCGGGATCGCACAATTTGTGATGTTCTTCGTTATGAAAACAAGCTAGAAAAAGAAATCTTTAACAATGCCCTCCAACGCTACATCAAGGATCGGAGGAAAAACATAAGAAGGCTGTTTGAGTATGCAGAGATATTTAATATAACAAACAAAGTACAGACATATATTGGGGTGCGCTTGTGATGGGGAACCAAGTAGCATCAATACTGGCCCGGTTAAAAAATGAATCAAAACGGCAGGGCGTTCAGCTACAGCAACTCTTAAACCTTTTTTACCAAGAGGAATTTATTCGCAGGCTTTCTAAATCCCGTTATCGTGGCCACCTCATCCTCAAAGGAGAATTTTTACGACATTTATTACCTGGCAACAACATTTGATTTTGAGGGTAGGAAGTTGCAAGAAGCGATTTATGAAACCCTTACTAATCGAGGTACGCCCCATGAGAAGGATTCTGTTATCGTAATTTCTCGGTTAGCGGATGATTCCAATATCCTTAAGCGGTGGGATAATTTCTGTAGAAGAATGCTACAATATAAACTTGATTTTAATCACGTTGTTAAAACAATTATTGATTTCCTCCAGCCTCCATACGGAGCCCTAATTCGAAAAGATGAGCTATTTAAAAATTGGAGCCACAAGAAAAAAGGATATGTTTAATTCGTAACGGGTTAAACAGGGCTCGTTTTTTGCTAAAATACCTTGACTTACCTGTGTTTATAAGTAATATGTAGACCTAACAAAAAACGCAGGAGGCTGAGCAAGATGAAAACCTTAACTTTCGGGAGCGAGATCGAGCCTACCGGAATCAGCAGGGAAGCTGCCGCCGAAGCAACAGCAGAATATTTTAACAGCAGCGCCAGATACAAACATTGAACAAAAAGGCGTTTGTTGCAAAAGTACTTTTTCATACCCAATTTTGGGGTAGTGTTTTAGGCTTGCAGATATATTGCATATCGCAATACAGGATGGTAATATATAAATACCATAAAGAGGCGATATGCATGTCCACAACCACAAGTATTTTGGCTCGAGTTGAGCCCGAAATAAAAGAACAAGCAGAAATGGTGCTAAACAAACTAGGTATACCCATGTCAAACGCTATTAATATTTTTTTAAGACAGGTTGTTTTACAAAACGGGCTGCCATTTGAGGTTAAAATTACACATAACAGACCCCTTGCACTTGGGGATTTAACACCAGAAGAATTCAACCATGAAATTGAAAAAGGTCTAAGTGATTTGAAGGCGGGTAGAATTGTATCTGCGGATAAGGTAGCCGAACGTATGAATAAGGAATATGGGCATGGGCTATAAGATCATTTATACCGAAGAATCCGAGCAGGATCTCATAAATATTTACAGGTACATTGCTATAAATTTATAGGTGCCGGAAACTGCAAAAAAGCAAACAGATAGAATCATGAATGCAATTAATGGCCTGGATGAAATGCCCCTCAGGCATAAACTCTACCAAAATGAACCTTGGCACAGTAAGGGTTTAAGGGTTCTTCCTGTGGATAATTACCTTGTGTTTTATATAGCATTGAAGAAGAAATGGTTGCAATAGTGAGGATAATGTATGGGTGGGCGTAATATAGAACTGCAACTATCAAGCACAAAGATTTAAATATTGAGGTACATTGTGGCATCTCAACCAAGGTGCTTTTTTCATGTCCATTTTTAAGGGGGTGAGCTTCCTGAAAATACCCATTCTATCAAACCTGTTTAAGGCTAGGGCAGTGCCTACGTACTGGAATGTCATACCCATGGGGGGGGTAGTAAATCGTCCAAAACGGGGGCAAACGAGGCCGCGGCGGGGCTTCATGCTAAAAATCGCATAATTCCATAGGGGGGTATAAAGAAAAAATAGCCCTATTTTAAGAGCTAACTCATACATAATCAGTCCTCCGAGCCAAAGATTTCATCGAAAGTAGCCCCAGGCTTTTCGCCGGCTGCAATGGCATCTGCTTCCTTAAGCATATTGGTAACGGCCTTTTTGATGTTTTTGTTTTGTGTTTCAAATTGTTCAATTAATTCATCGCCGGAATATCCTTGGGAGACCAGGTCCTTTAGAATCTCAACTGAAAATTCACTAGGTCCCCGATGAAGAGGCTGAATAATAATTTTGCCATCTTCTAGCAGACATTCAACCTCGTTGCCAAGATCAAGATGTTTATAGAATTGTAAGGGTATCGTAATTTGACGCTTCCTTGAAACGCTGATTATTTTACGATCCATAATATCACGCCCCATAATGCTTATGTCCATTGTTCAAACCCTCTTTATAGTATGTGCCAAATCAAGAAACAAAATGCGCATTTCCTTGTATCCTTATAACCATCATAACAAGGAAACAAAGGAAGCTCGATAGAATATGAGGGACCTATCCCAGATTAGGATATAAAATCAAAACAGCAGGTAACGGGGAAGTGGGCATTGGTGGAGGGGGTGATGACATGAAATATAAAAACCCTGGTTATAGAAAAGTACGAAACGCCTTTCCACTAGAGGTTTCCTGTGGGTATTGTAAAATGCCTATATTGATCTATGCAAAAGAGGGTAGGGGCAACTTGTTAAAACTACAGGTTCCCAGAGTCATAGCATCCGAAATAAATCTTGCACAACACCCTGGCCATTTGGTGTGTCCCAGTTGCGGAAAGGTACTGGCAAGAAGGGGTATGTATAATGGAAATGCAGCCTATTGGGTTATCAGGGGCAAGGTCAACAGCAAAAGACTTGAACACTATTAGCTATTAGTTGGCCGGCCTACTGGTATACTTGGAGGTATGGCTGCTGGGGGCACTTGTTCCAGATAGGCATAAAAACTAAATGGCTGCTTACATATGAATAATCACCAGTTTAATGGCACCCATAAAGGGGTGTTTTTTTTTATGTTATGTTGTAGTGGACAATGTCCTAACCCCCCCTCTAAAAGGCCGTTTATATATTTAAGCTATGAATTTTGATCATTTTGTCAAGTTATGCGCCTTTTAGCCGATATGAATAATAAGGGAGCAACTTTTTAACCACAGTTATAAATATAGTTAGCGGTTGTATTTGTAGGGAGATGATCTAAATGTGCCGGAAACTATTGATGTCTTTTTTTGTTATGCTTTTTTTATTGGCCCCGGTAATCTGCACCGAGGCGCAGGAAAAAACTAGCCCTGAAATAGTCTGGCAGGGAACGCGTCTGGGCAAGGCGGCTGATCTGATTCAGGGCCCCAATGGACTATTTTACCTGCCGGCGGGGAACAAGCTAATGGCAGTGGATGATCAGGGCCGGAAACTATGGGAGGCTGCCCTTTCGACTGGTGGTAAAACAGGCTTGCCTGTTTTTGACGAGAGGGGATCTATGTTTTTCCCGGGCAGCGCTGCTATTCAGGAAGTTAAGCTGAACGGCAGCAGTGGCTGGCATTTTAATGTGTATGGGGATAAAAACAATAGTCCGATGATTACCTTTGGTCCTGGCAACCTGTTGTATCTGCCTTTGCCCTCAGGTCTGTATGCCCTTGATGCCAAAGGCCACTACCAGTGGCTGATGCAGCAGTATGACAGCGGGGATGCAAATTGCACCAAGATTGCAGATAAACGGGAGATTTTAGCCTGTGCCGGCAACAGCCAGGCTGTCTTTGTAGTTACCGGCAAAAAAGGCCGGGGACATAGCCTTCTGGCGATAAGCGGGGAGGGTAAAATCCTCTGGCGTCACTGGCTGGGGGATATAAAAACAGCGAATTTAGCGGTCGGTTGTGACGGGTGGCTTTATGCCACTGTGAATCACCGTTTATCCAAAGGCATGGTTTACGCCTTCGACAGTGCTGGGGATGGCAACCCTCGCTGGAGTATTTCTATCAAAGATAATAATTTGACGGCACCTACACCCTCCAGGCATGGACTGCTTTATTTTTGTGCCGGTAGCGAACTGTTTGCCCTGGATTTGGCCAACGGTTCCCAGGTATGGAGTGTCCTGATGAATAAGACACTGTCATGTCCTGCCGTCGATGAAGAAACCTTGTGGGTTTACCTTGGTACCGCCGACAGCCGCCTGCTGGCAGTGACTCCCCAGGGGCGGTTGGATTGGAACCTGCCTCTGGACGGCAAGGTGACAGTACGGCCCCTGCCGGGACCAGACGGGGTTCTCTATGTGGCAACGGATAAAGGAAGCCTGTATAAAATAAAAACATGCGCTTTTGCAGAGGGGAAATAGAATGTTTAAAAAGGTGGTGCAACCAATCATTTTTTTGAGAATACGGCTACTGCCAATACTGTTTTTATTGGCCCTGTCGGCAATTATTTTTTTGCGGCCACTTCCTGCAGCGGCGGACCCGGCTGCTAATAGTGTTTTTTTTAGGGATCTGCAGGGACACTGGGCGGGCAGCCACATTACCAGGCTGGCTTCCCTGGATGCCGTTAAAGGTTACCCTGATCAAACCTTTAAGCCTGGGCAGCAAATCAGCCGGTTGGAAACCCTGGTTTTGTTTATGAGATCAACGGGTTTTGAGGCAGAGGCCAAGCAGTTAACCCGGGCGGCCGGTTCTTCTTCCGGCCGCCCGGCGGCTGATGCCGGGGAAGCCCTTGCGCATACCCCCAGGGTTTCATGGGGGCAGGAGTATCTGGATCTGGCTGTGGACAAAGGATTTTTGCAATTCGATAGTACAAAAAATCATGACTTTAATGCTCCGGCAACCCGCCTGGAGGCAGCTCAGCTGCTGGCCCACATGCTTTACCTGCAGCCGCCGCTGCCTGCTTCCGGGAAAAAAGTGGATGGTTTCATCATTGACCAGGTTTTTACAGATGAAGCCCAGGTGCCGCCGGGTGACAGAACCTGCCTCCGGGTTCTGGCTGCTGCCGGCATCATGTCCGGCTACCCAGGCGGTTCTTTCCGCCCGCAAAATTATCTTACTCGGGCGGAGGCAACGACAATTATCAGTGGACTGGTAGATCAAGGCTGGATAAAAATATCTGAAGGGAAACGTTATGTAGGCTTGGTTTCCGGTATAAACACCGCCAGGGGGGTTAGGGAAATTGAACTTATCACTCCGGCCCAGGTGCAAAAATTGAAGGTGGCCCAGGATGTTTATTGCTGTGGGGACAGCGGGGAACTGCCCTTTGAGCAGGCAGTAGGCCGGCGCGCAGAGGTTATTCTGGACAAAAGCAAAAAGGTTCTTTGGGTAAACACTCTCCAACCCAGGGGAACCAGTCTGGGCACAGAGACAATCAGGGGTTCGGTAAAATTAGTAGCCCTGGGTAAGGAGAACCTGCTGGTGCTCAGCGACCTGAACTGCAAAGACAGGCTTCTGCCTGTGAGCTGGGAGGCGGTATTGTATAAGAAAGACGCCCTGCAGAGTTTTACCTCCCTCAAGCCTGGTGTTTTTTTGGATGTGCTGATCAGTGGGGGCCAGGTCAAAAAGGCTACTGTGCTGGAGGTGAAAAGCATTTCCGGCCAAGTAGAAAGGTTTGACGGCCGGCGCCTATATCTAAAAGGCAAAGCATCCGCCAACAAGCCGGGCTGGTTCAACTACTATGATCGTGCCCGGGTGGTTGATCGGGAGGGTTTTAGCAGGGGGGAAGCCCAGGTTGGCGACAGGGTGCAAATAACCTATCTAGATCCTTATCCGGGGGAAATTGATGATGAGATACCGTTAGAAATAAAGGTGCAGTAGGAAACTGAGCAACACAGGGGGACGGTTCCTTTGTGTTGTTTTACCCCTCATTTGGTGTAAAATGGACGTCAGGGGAGATAAAATGCCGGGGTAGCGAGGAGGAAAAGAAACACAGATCTACCATGTGATGCAACGGGGTATCAATCATCAAATCATTAGGGGGTATAAAGAAAAACAGCCCTATTTTAAGAGCTATTTAATATAACATTTTAGTTGTTGGTAAAGGTTTTCCCGGGTTCCGGCAAGAAAAACTACAACCTTCTTTCCATCGCCTTCACAGATGGTGTATGCGATTTCATGGTTGATACCCCTATATTTTACATCAAAACCATAGACACCAGCTAAATCCCCCACTTTTTGGCTAGCCAATATAAGGGTTTTTCCCAGCCAGAAAACCGGCAGGACTGTCCCCCCGGTTCCCCCGGTTTCTCCGGTGTTGACAAAAAATAACCCATCATTATATAACGGGGGTAAACTGAGTGTCAACATAAAATTTTGAATTAATGCCTGATAGGTGATATAATAGCAGTAACCGGATCCCGACAATGACTTGCCGGATAAGGCGCAAGCAGGGATCCGTTGTGGTGGGGGTAGGTTTGCGTGGGTAAAATTTAGGGGGGATCATATATATGCAGTTGCATAGTAAACAAGTAATGCATAAGATTTTTGGTGAGGGAAAGATTGTTCAGCATGATGATTCATATGTTCAGGTGGAATTCCCAGTGGGGGTTAAAAAGTTTGTTTTTCCTGATGCATTTGGCCCGTTCCTCACACTAAATGATCGGGGAGCGGCTGAATTTGTTAAAAAAATTGCGCAAAAAAAGAAAAAACAGCGCCGGGAAGAGCATGAACGGGCACAGAAATTACAAGCGATGCACAATAAAAACCTGAAGCGTTTTCTAGATCGGGAGGTAATTGCCAAAAGGCGCAAGGCCTTTAAAATTAACCCCCGTTCCCAGTCCGTCTTTTGGTGCAAGGCTCATGAGATAGACAGTGTTTTTCAGGAGTGGCGCGTTTTCACCGGTATAATAAAAAGCGGTCAGAAAAAAGGTGAACCCAGGCGGTTGGCCCAAATTAGAGAAAATAGTGCTGTTCTTTTAACTCTCAGGGACGCCGATATGGCTGAAGAGGACAGGCGAATCCTGGGTGTATTTATGGTAAATGAAAATTTCAACGCCAGAAAGTGTCAAGATGGGTACATCCCGGCCCATTCGGAATACAGGCTCCAACTTTCTGAGCAGGAATCGGAGAAGATGCTTTTCTGGAACTACTATATTAATAAAAAATATCCCCATCGGATGACCTGGAACACGGGGCGTCATCGCTATCTTGATAATAAATGGGTAGCCCAAATTTTGCAAGATATCGTATCCCTTAAGAGGGTGCCCCAGGAACGTGAGTATGTGCAACGCTTTTTTAAATACTTTTGCCGGATGAATGAAATAGATATGGAAAAACTACCGGGACCCCAGGGTGCCCTGTTGTCTGCCTAGAAAAAGAAAAAAAGCCTAAAGGCCGGGGAAAATAACGGCGTTTAGGCTTTTCTTTTTTTATAAAAACTGTGTAATCTATGAAAGATAATCAGAATTCCACCCTATAGTACGGTTATTTTAAAAAAGGAATCTGCTATAA
>JABMJD010000049.1 GCA_013201395.1 Candidatus Syntrophopropionicum ammoniitolerans | reverse complement strand
ACGTGTTAGGCTAAAAAATCATCATCTTCTTCAATCTCAAAATCATCTTCTGCCCGGCTTCTTCCACCCAGAGGCTCTCCATCACGAATCTTTTGGATATTGCCTAATCCTGCTGCAATACCGCGATTACCATTTACATTAAAGGCATACAGAGTAACGCTCACCTTCCCGTAGCAGCCGCTGTAAACTTCACTGCGATCAATAATTGTTTGGACATTTCTATCTACTACCTGGGGAGCATCTTTGGAATTGGCGTTTATAAAATAGCAATTGGCGTAATTAGGATCATCCGGACGATCAATATCACCATCTCTCAAAGGAGTCTTTAAGTTAGCGGGTATCTTACCTCCAAACTTACTAGCCCCTTCTTTTTTCGCTTCTTCCGTAGCTTTCAAAATGGCATTGACAGTATTTTTATCATTCTTGGGGATGATAAGGGAAAGGCTATATTTAGGGTCACTCCCGTTTACACTTTTTGGCTCCCATATGTTTACAAAGCTAAATCTTCCGGGTACCACAACTTTTGTATTCTTCGTTTTTTTACTCATCATAAGGTCCTCCTTAATTTTTTATATAAAGGGTGGTCTACGCTTCCACTTGGAACTCCACACTAATGGGGTCTACTGCTTCCCGTTTGTCCGTCTCCGGAACCAGGGTCAGTTTTCCTTTGGGTTTTTCCACCAGGCCGCCTAAAATTTCTTTAAACTTGTTCTTGCCCATGAGCTTTTCCATCTCGGTTATGCTGATAAGAGTTTCTTTAAAAATATCTTTATAGCCAGCGGCTTTCGCCGTTTGGGCCACTGCATCTTCATCGGTATATTTTCTGCGGGTCCTTCCTTCTACCAGCTTATAGCCATCCCAGTGTCGGCCTTCGTTGATGGCCAAAGCCGTAGCATAGGTGTAGATATCACCGGCCCATTTAGATAGTTCCTCGGCTAGACCAATGATCTCGGCAATCTCATCATCAGTTAAAAGAGCCGGATCCTGGAATTCATACTTTAAAAGCTCCAGGTTCTTCACTGCTCTAGCCCGACACTGATTTTTCGCCCGGCAGAACCTGCAATGATCTCCGGCACAAAACTCTCCCCCACCGGTACTGGCTAAAAGTGCTTTAGGTTTTAACTCTTCTTCCGCCCAAGTAAGTAGCTCGTCTACTGTTATTTCATAGGTAGAAAAGTTATCTATCCGGGGCTGTACTATGTGCATGGAAACCTTCTTGATGTCATAAAGCATGTCAAAAAGGGATAAGCTCGCTAATGCGTAAAGCAACATCTGAGGATTTTTTTCTGCAGAAATCTCTATACCACGACCGTATTTTAAATCCACCACATGAAGGATGCCGTTGCCTACCACCACCAGGTCACCGGTTCCAAAGCCATCCGGTACATAGTCACTAAAATCTAGCTTCTGCTCGATTAAGATCTGCGGGTCCGGGCAGCTCTCTTTGGCTTTTTCAATAAGTCCTAAACAGTACTCCACATAAAGGTCCGTCATTTCGTCCATCTCATCAGATTGGTAAGAGCTGGTGGGCTTCTTAGAACGGATCTTCAAAGCCTTCTTTAATTTGTGCTCTGCCAGATCATGGGCAGCGGTGCCTTCCTCCGCATAGGTACTGGTTTCATCCGGAAACTGCTGCTCCAACAGTGCCGATGGCGGGCAAGCCATCCAGCGATGAGCACCGGAAGCGGAGTAGATAGAGTGTGCATTATTGGATCCGCTCACTTTAGCTCACCCACTTCCTTCATGGCCTGGGCGTAATATTTCGGGTCCATAGAAGAAAGGTTTTCGGCTCCGTATTTTTGAATGATGGCTTTCACCGCTTCCCTGTGGCCATCCCGATTCTTTGCTGCCATAACTGCTCTCAATTCTTCCAGGGTTGGTTGATTTTCCTCAACTGAGGTGTCTACTTTTTTTGCTTTTTTCTCTTTAGATGCCGGTTCGTTCTTAATTTCTGTTTGCTGACCCAGAACAAAGGTCTCAATACTATTTGCCAGGGACCTTAGATCAGCAACCACGTCCAGTGCAAGTTTGGTTTTGCTCATTTTCAGGCTCCTTTCTCTCCATATTTTTTAAAAGCCGGTTGGCTAACCTTTTGGATACAATGCTGATGGCCGTTAAGATGCCAACCATTTCTTCCTGCATCTCTTTATTTGTATCTGGGTTTATCTGTTTGTCCGCTTCCTTTCCTTGAGTCTTCATCGGGTCACCTCCTCGCCTTGGAATAATCCCTTCACTTATTAGCCAATGGGGAGGGTGGTTTGGTAACCAGAAGTTTTAAAATATTGTATTGTGACATCTTGTAATAGCAGCCTGAAGGTTTCTCGACCTTTAGGAGTAATCAGGGTCTGGGTTCCTACCCAGCCGTTTTTTTCATTGATTGATTCCTTTATTTCAAATAGTCCATTGTTCTTATCCGCATAAGGTTTGAGCTTACCTTTTTTGTCGCGGTAGATGAATTTACGATCCATCAGAAACCTGATGAACACTTTTTCCCGTACCTTTAGTTCGTGGGCTGTATCCCGAAAGTTAGTCAATAGGTTTCTGTCTACCAGTTCATCAAAATATTCTGCCTTGGGCAGCAAGTTAGCGTTGGCCAATAATAACCGGGAGTTTTCAATCTGCAGGTGCTGGATGGTTTGATCCGCCATCCTCAGGGCTCTGGACATTACCATCTCCGGTGTATTCCAGGCCTTTTCAATGTAGAGGAAATACTGACGGGCTATTTTCCCTTTTTCCGTTCTCTGAATCATGCATAGCTCTTTAGCCATCGGAATGGTTAGCTGATGGTCCAAATATTCGGTATAGGGATTTTTGGTATTATTGGTTTCTCTTTTTTGAGCAACCAATATGAAGTCGATACCTTCGGTAAATCCATACTCCCTCATGCGGTGAAACCAATCGCCATACTTGGATTTCACCTCCAGAAACGCATGCAGCTCCCTGCCTGATACGGTTGGTTCCTGGTTGCTGTAGTCAACTTTTATCAGCTCATTCATTTTTCTTTAAACCTCCTCATGTTTTATTGGGGTAATCCCCTCACTTACTAGCCAATGGGGAAGGCAGTTTGGTAACCGAATTTATGTAAAAAACTTTCTGAGCTTAGCTAAAATCTTGTCTCTGCGCTTTATAACAGTCACATGGGAGGTGTTTTCCTGTTTGGCCACCTCTCTCACCGTAAGGTTTTTATGATAAAGGGCTTGAATGAGCTCTTGCTCCTCATGATTTAACTCTTTTAATGCTTCCTGTAATATCAGAAGAGCGGCTTTATCGCAGAGGATATCTTCAATTGATGGTTGTTCATCTACAAAATCTGCACCCAACTCTATGAGTCGCTCAATAGAGTCCTCTTTACTGGGAATAAATGTGGGTTCCCCAGTTTCAGGGTCAATATCAATGCGGCCTACCTTGATATCCTCTTCCATGTACCGCTCACGCCTGCGCATTTTGTAGTACTCCTTATAAATCTCTTCACTGACTGGCACCCGTTCTTTGCCAATTTTGATAAATTTACTCATTTAAATCAGGCTCCTTTGGCTTTCAAAATTTCTGAAAACCGCGAGAGCCGTTTATCATCCGTAAGACAAAAAAGACGGCAGTGGAACACCTTTTTCGGGTATTTCGCACTGCCGTCTAGCGGTCTCGCGGATTTTCTTATTTAGTTTTTTTGCTAGGCTGCTGGGTTTTTACGATTGACGACCTCTGTTGTACCATCCGGATTGACCTTAATAAGTGTGATGCAATCTTTAACCTTAATTTCTAACGTGCCAGATGCATGATCAATTCGGCAAACTAACTTCCCGTCCAAGTTTCTAATCTCACTCATTTGAAACCCCTCCCCTCTTTGGCTTTCTGTTTGTCTGTTAATAACTACTTATAAACAGCTTTACGATTAGTTGGTTATTTTTACTAATTACTGTGATATAATAAATTTGGTAAATTATTTACAATTAATAAGATCCAACAAAATATCGTACAAGCTAATTATGGCAGGACAAACTTTTCCAAAATAGAGACGAGCATGGGACTTATGGGACAAACATGGGACAAATACATTTCTTTTAAAATGAGCGGGAAGGAGGGCATACACAGAATGAATTTATCGGAGTTTTCAAAGAGAATTCATCCAAATCTTAACGGCATTAGCAGCCAAGGGCATTTTGTGGGTGCTTTGTTCAATGCCGCAGGAAGCAAGTTCTTCCCTATTCAGCCCTCATACGGCACAGATGATTATCAAAGGAAGGTCTTTAGTGGGGCAAGGAAGCTCAATAAGAAAATGAAGGATAGTTTCCCAAAACCAATTGACGTAGAAAACCTTAAAACATTTTTCCAAACACGTATTGGCGAATCGTCCCTGCCATTGATAATGAGCAATTTCGGCATACCGAAGGATGAAATTCAAAACCAGAATTTATTCGTAAATGCTTTATGTACACAGTTCCAAAATATCGTGTCGGAAGCTGCAAACGAAGTGGAGGACATTGTCTTAGCCGAGTACAGCCGCCTATTACGTGAATCTGGCATCGAAACAGTAAACCTTTTCCCCTTTTATCCCGGCGATAACCTGCAATTAATCAGTGAGCATCCTGCCCAAAACCATGTGGTAACCTTTTACGAAGAATTCGATCACCAATGGATAATTAGAAATACTGGCACAGTTACCTGGATAGATAGATCTTTCGAATGCACTAATCAATCTAAAACAAGAATTAGACCAAAAAAAACAAAAATTGCTCTTCCCAAAACCGGGCCTGGCGATGAAGCTTGCTTGGACGTAAGAATTGATGCCCGTCATTTTGAGGGCACATTTGAAGCTATATGGGAAATGAAAGATAAGACCGGCCGCCTGTGTTTCCCTGATAAAAGCAAAGCCTTAAAGTTAGTGGCTAAAGTAATAAACACGCCTGATACCGCAGCGGAGGTTTAGCAATGAACAAAAAAGATAACATAGAAAAATGGTCAACATTAAAAGAAGTACAGGAATATTTGGGCATCGGCAGGGAAACGGTTCTGCAATGGATAGCAAAACGCAACATGCCAGCCTACAAGGTGGGCAGACTGTGGAAGTTTAAGATTTCCGAGGTTGACAAGTGGATTCGTTCCGGTGAAGCCAGCGAGCGCATATCAACAAAAGAAGAATCCCAACCGTAAAAATTGTAATTTAAGCGGGGGTGGTGCAAGTGCAATTATTAAAGAAAAGTTTGATAGAAATTGGGTTTGATGGCATCTTCACGGAGGTGGAGCACACGGAATCACTGGGGCTTAAAAACCCCCATCAATTACGCATGTTCCATTTGAATGTAGAAAGTAGTTCGTTTTCTTTAGATGCCTTGCGCCGCTTCCTCCGTAAAAATATCGGTAGGTATGTTTACTCACGGTCCAAAATTGAGCAGTTCCATGTAGAAGGGGACTCCGAGAGCATAGGTTTGCTGGCCACTAACCTATTGCGCAAGGTTTGTAATGCGGATGATATCTGGATTGGGGAGGAACTGGGCAATGTAATGCTGTATGTATTTTTGGAACAAATACTTGGCGCACCAAAGCTATACAACAAAATAGAGCTGGCGCAATTTGGCAACCACAATGTCCAAAATGGTGGCGGCGTTCATTTGCTGCCCCTTAATGGTGGTATCCCTTCGTACCAAATGGTTTTCGGAAAATCCAACATTATCGGCGATTTGAAAGATGCTATTGATAATGCCTTTAATTCCCTTATCACCGTTAGAGACAACCCCTCTGAGGAACTTCGAATCGTAGAAAGCACCATATTCGCCCAAACCTATGACAACCAAACTGCCGAGTTTCTAAAGGAGCTCATCATCCCAGGCAAACAAAAAAACACCCCGTTGGACAGGGCGTTTGGGGTGTTCCTTGGTTATTCACTTGGCTTGATAGCTGACAATTATTCTAATGAGGCCTTTCGTAAAGAGATTAAGCGAAGAATGAACAAAGATGTTAAAGCTCATGCCGCCTACATCGTGAAGAAAATCAAAGAGGAAAATTTAAGCGCCCATTCATTTTATTTTTACATACTACCGTTTAACGATGCTGACGGCGAAAAACTAAGTATTATGAATGAGCTTCTTGGAGGAGGGGTGTAAAATGCGTAAACAAAAGAGTATCAAATTGGGCGATGCAATTTTCGTTGATATCGATGAGAACCCCTATCTAAAGGAGCTGTATGATAATCTATTGTACAACTACTCAATAGAACTGTTTAGCCTTAAAAAAAGAGAAAAGAAATTTGTTAATATTGAAGATGCACTAAGGTTTGCAGATATCCTATCAAAGTCTACTGACTACAATAAGGCTGACAAACATAAAATAATGGCCCAAGAGATAGTTGCGCTCCTTCGAACCATTGAGCCGGAACACCTCGGCGTTGAATTTTACCTGGGCTCAGTGCTTTCAAACATCGGCAATTATCGTGGTATGGCAAGGGCTACCCCCAACTACCGGCATAAATCTTTACTTGATTGGTTTTACGCGGAGTTTAGTAAAAACCATTTGAGCATCCCGGCTGAACCTGAATACCAATTCTTCCGTTCTCAAAAGGCTGTATACGACCGGTTAAATGAGCCGTATTTTAGCTATTCAGGACCTACCTCTATGGGGAAATCCTTCATAATGCGTATGTTTATAAAAAAACAGATCATGGACGGCATCGCTTGTAACTTCGCCATATTAGTTCCTACCAAAGCTCTTATAAATGAAGTGACCAGTAGTATTATTAATGATTTGAAGGAACTTTTGACTGAACATAATTACAGGCTCGTAACCTCAGCCGGTGCATTGTCGTTAAAACAGGAGCATAATTTTATATTCGTCCTAACCCCGGAGCGTTTGTTGTACCTGCTAATCGACAATCCACATATTGAGGTTGACTACCTATTTGTAGACGAGGCCCATAAAATCTCGTCCAGAGGTCCCCGTAGCACATTTTATTACAAAGTGGTGGATATGCTCTGCCAACGAACGAGAAAACCTAAAGTCGTCTTTGCATCACCTAACATACCGAACCCGCAAGTCTATTTGAAACTGATACCTGGCGCAGAAGCCGAGCAGAGACTAGCAACCACATTTGCACCGGTAAGTCAAATAAAATATTTAATTGATTTTCCAAGTAAAGAGATACAGCTATTCAATACATACAGTGGCACCTTGACCCCTGTCGCCAATATTCATAAGGAGCCTACATTTTGCCAACTAATATGGCGCATTGGCAAGAACACCCAAAATATTATTTATTGTAGTGGAACCGATAAAGCTGTAGGCTTTGCCCGTGAATTCGCTGAAGATAAACCCCAAAGCGATGATAAAGAGCTTCTAACTTTAGCACAGGATATTAAGAATGAAGTTCACGGCGATTATTACCTGGCAGATGTGATTTCCAAAGGTGTAGCATACCACATCGGTTATTTGCCCGCCACCATTCGGATGCGCATTGAAGAATTGTTCCGTAAAGGCCTAATCCATACTATGTTTTGTACCAGCACTTTGGTTGAGGGGGTTAATCTTCCTGCCGATAATTTATTTATAACCCATTATAAAAATGGGCAGGCAAAGATGACCCCAGTGGATTTCAAAAACCTTATTGGCCGTGTTGGCCGGATTGAATACAACCTCTACGGCAATGTATTTCTTGTCCGGCTTGAGGAAAAAGTTAAATCTAAAGAATTTTTAAATCTATTAAAGCAAGAAGTGCCAGAGCAAAAGCTTTCTCTTGTAACGGAATTAACAAAACCTCAGAAACAATTAATTGTGGACAGCCTTTTACAAGGCAATGTGGAGCTGCCCCGGCACCCCAGTAACCAAACGGTAGATTCATACGCCTTAATGCGGAAATTCGCCATTATTCTTTTAAGGGATATAATAAAGGGCAATATGAGCCTTGTGTGGAAAGAATTTGCACCATTTCTGGATGAGCTTACCGTGGCCAAGATTAAAGATATTTTTAGCAATAGCGAAAATCAGCTCGATGATGACATAAATACTTCCCTTGATCAGACAAACAATTTAAGAACTGCTATCGCCAGCGGACTAAAATATCCAGCGATAGATGAAAGAGGAAACGTAGACTATTGGGTTTTAGTGGATTTCCTAGATGAACTCTGCAAAATCTTTAAGTGGGAAGTATACGAGCGATCCGAACTTGGCTTCGTTAGTAAAGATGGTTCCTACGGTAAATTGAGATGGTATGCAGTTATCCTCTCTCAATGGATTAAAGGAACCGGCCTAAGCTTTATTATGGAGCAAACTCTTAATTACAAACGTGATCATCCCTTATCTGGGGTTAGAGTAAATGGAAAACAAATCCCTTATGATAACACACTTCCACACCGAAATATTGTAATTTCCGATACGTTAAAGGCAATTGAAAATGTTATCTTGTTCAGCATTTCTAATTATTTTCTAAGATTTTCATCGGAGTATAAGCGTTTTCATAAGGTAGAAGCATTCCAAAACGATTGGTACGAATATGTGGAGTACGGCACCACAAACCCGCTCTCCATAACCCTTCAAAGAAATGGATTCTCCCGTGAAACATCTACATACATAAGAAGGCATAGGGACGATTATGTCGTTAAGATGCAAGACGGAAAAATTAAACTCCGCCGTTCTCTCGCTAATTGCCCCAGTACCAGTGTCTGTAGAGAAATTGCTGATATCCAATATAACATACCGGAGTTGTTCGTTGACTGATAAAAATGCCGAAGACCATGATCAGCTTTAAACCGCCAGCCATGGTCTTCTTACTTAATCTTTATTGTTAGCACTCTACCTAGAGTGCTGCTAATGAGGGGTAAAAAAATATAGTTAGTGATTCCAGTGCAAAAACCCCTCTAAAACCTGAGAAAATTGAATTACCATGAAGG
>JABMJD010000048.1 GCA_013201395.1 Candidatus Syntrophopropionicum ammoniitolerans | reverse complement strand
TTATACCATATTCAGGGGTTCATCACGGTATATCCGGGGGTTTTCACACAGTCTGCTGTCCCCACGTCCCACATTTTATTTCATCATTTATCCACTTTTGCAAGGTGCCTACTGCTGTTTTCAATATTACATCTTCTGGATATTTCATTTCAAATAATGGCAGGATTCTATTCAAACAATCAATAGCCCATATTGCTAAAATCCTGTGCTCACTAGAGTACTGTTTTACGGGTTTGATTATGTCAAGTAACTCATCATCGTGTTTTGTTAGTGAAAATTTGCTCATGTCAATCATATAAATCCCCGTCTATAGTGGAACTAGGTACCCGTCAGGCTGTATGAAAAGTCCAAGACTCAATGGCTTTATGACAATGAGTGGGGGTCATGGTAATTGATGGATATCGATTGTATATACCCACTTAACCCCACCTAAAGGCTTGTATAGTGTTTGGGTGGGAAAAATAATTTCCTAAAATAGTTTTTACATGGCCAAACGGGGACACATCCCTGTCTAAGGCTGGGCTTTGATGCTGAGAAATGTCCCCCCGAGGTTGTCCCCCAGGGAAGCCCGCCTACCATTATCTGGTGGGACAAGGTACCTGTCCCCGCGTCCCACTAGATATCCCTGCTGCCGGGTTTGACCGCTGGGATGCCCTGCCGGCAGAGGGGGCACTGGGCTGGATCATAGGATATGGCTTCGGTTACCAGCAGTGCCTCCCTCTTCACCCCCAGGTCCACCTTGCCGCCGCTCCTGTCTACGAGCAGTCCGGCGCCTACCACTATGCCGCCCTGACGACGGGCAAGGTCAATGACCTCCCGAACTGAGCCGCCGGTGGTAATCACATCTTCCACCACCAGCACCCGTTCCCCCGGTTCAATAGCAAAACCCCGCCTGAGGGACATCACGCCATTTTCCCGTTCGGCAAAAATACCACGCACACCCAGGGCCCGGGCCGTCTCATAAGCAACAATAATTCCACCTGTGGCCGGGCCGATCACCACTGAAACATCCTCCGCGGCAAACCGGCCGGCTAACTCCCGGCATAAACGAGCAGTATGCTCTGGATGCTGCAGCACCTGGGCACACTGGAAATAGCTGTCACTGTGTCGGCCTGAGGTCAGCTTGAAATGGCCCAACAACATAGCCCCCGTCTGTTGAAAAATAGATGCAACTTCTTCACTGGTCAGCATTGTTTCTAACTCCCTTACTTTCATTATGGAGGCAGGCAAACCCGCCGATTGCCAATAACCATACAAATATTATCCCTATTATCTTACACCTTAAAAGCCTGCACATCCACGAATAAGTATGCGGGCCTTAAATTGTAGGGCCTTGCCGGGCGGGTTGGTGCCCTCCCCCCACACCTCAGGTTGGAGGTTTTATGGCGCAAATGGTAATATATTATATAGAAGTAATAACCAGAATAGTTGCCATACAAAAATACTGCTGCAGGACAAACCGCCGGGTATCCTGCAAAAAACTCAAGGAGGAATCAGCCGATGTTTGCCGAGTTAGCAAGGAAAAGGCGCAGTGTGAGGGCCTATAAGCCGGATGCGGTGGAAGAGGATAAACTGACGCAGGTGCTGGAGGCAGCAAGCCTGGCACCTACCGCATGCAACTACCAGCCCTTTCAGCTGATCGTGATTCGCACTGCTGGAAGAAAAGAGGAATTAAAACGAATTTACAAAAGGGGCTTTTTTATAGAAGCACCCCTGATCATTTGTATCTGTGCTCTGCCGGGGCAGGCCTGGTCACGTATGGATGGGGTTAACTACGCTGTTGTTGATGCCACCATTGCGATGGATCACCTGATCCTGGCGGCCACGGAACTGGGGCTGGGCACCTGCTGGATAGCGGCCTTTGATCCAGATGCCGCGCGGGAAATTCTCAAACTGCCATCGGGCGTAGAACCTGTGGCCTTCACCCCATTAGGCTACCCCGCAGACCAGGCCACAGAGAAAAAGCGCAAACCCTTGTCCCAAATGATCAGATACGACCACTGGTAATTCTGAAACGAGTCAAGTTGGGGACGGTTCTTGAACTTGAATTCCAACAAATGGGGGAACATCAGGCCGTGTGAAAAGTCCAAGATTTAATGGCTTTAGGCCAAAAAGTGGGGACTCCAGTATGGATATTGACTGTGTATACCATCTAATCCCATTCAAAGGCTTGTATAAGTGTTCCACGGGAAAAATTATTTCCAAAAATGGTTTTTACACGGTCTAACGGGTACCCCGTTTCAATGGCAAATCCCTGGGTCTGTTGGAATGCTGAAAGTGGAAGGCTGAAGGGTTAGACAGGAAGTGTGGCCATTGTTTGCGCTGCAAAAGCGGTGGGGTGGCCTGAGCCCTATGGTGAATGTGTAGCGCAGGGATGGGTACCCTGTTCCTACCCTATCCTGTCCACTGCCCAGCCCCCTGGTTCTGTTTGATGTTTGGGATACCTGAAAAGCGGAACGGGGACAAGGCCCTGTTTAGGGCTGGATTTGATGCCGAGAAATATCCCCCGGATGCGGATCCACCTTGTAAGCCAGGGGATTAATGGTGGTCAATGGTCGGTTGCAGGGGTTGACCACAGGAAAGCCCCCTCTACCAGTATTTGGTGGGACAAGGTACCTGTCCCCCCGTCCCACGGCAATTTCCCGGCAATCCATTTTGTCTGCAGGAAAAGGACACTTCCACCCCGAAATTGGTTGCAGCCCCGTTTTTAGGTGGCGTTAACAAAATAGGGGGACATTCGATGAGGAAGAACAATATTCTTTTAGTTGTCGTGTCTTTGGTTACCGTGGTTTTCTGGCTGCTTCTCAAACCTGTGGAGCCCATTACTAGCGCAGTCCATATTTCCCAATTGGTGGGGGCCCTGTCCCTTGTAGGGCTGGCTTATGTGAATTTCATTGCCACCAGGCACCCCTGGGTGGATCGCCTGTTTGGCGGGCTGGACAAAGCCTATGTTGATCACAAATGGGTGAGTCTCATTGCTATCGTCCTGATCATTGTCCATATCGGTATCCTGGCCGGGGGTGAAGGCCTGATTATAGCCAGGGGAGTTGTTAACCCCGAGGATGGCCCGGGGATGCTCGGTTGGGTCAGCACTGTGCTATTTTTGGTGTTGGGACATATTGCCTTCTGGGCCACCAAGATGAATTATGAAACCTGGAAGTCCATTCATAAGATCATGTTCTTGCCGTATTTAATCGGCCTGGTCCATTATTATCAGTGTTCCGACTATATGGTTTTGGGTTTGGCGCCTTTTAACATCTGGTTAAACCTGGTTAATTCAGTCGGCCTGATAGCAGTTATTTATAGTATTTTTATTTATGAAAGAACCGCCTTTCGGTATCGTTATAACGTCTCCAGGGTGAAAACCGTGGCCACAGACACAATAGAAATAACGGGAAATACCACTGGCAAATACCTTGAATTTAAACCGGGCCAATTTACCTTTCTGAAATTCCCGGATAAAAGCATTAACCTTCCTTCCCATCCCTTTACGATCAGCCAGGCGCCCCAAAAAGGGGAAATCCAGTTCACGATTAAAAACCTGGGTGACCATACAGCAAAGCTGATAGACAAGGTGAAGGTGGGTGATCGGTTTGCGGTAACCAGGCCCTCCGGTATGTTTGATTACACCAGAGGCAGCCGGCATCAAATCTGGATCGCCGGGGGAATCGGGATTACCCCCTTTCGCAGTTTCATCCAGGCCGGCGTCCCGGAAGAATTTTCAGTCGACCTTTTTTATGCCTATAATAATGCGGCCGAGGGGCCTTACCTGGATGAACTGAAGACATTGCTAAACGGGGGGAATGTTCGACTTCATTTGATAGATTATGGGGAAAAGGGCTTTCTGACTGTGGAGATAATCAAAGGGGCGGTGAAGATTGAGAACCCGATTGATATTTATTTTTGCGGCCCGGTACCCATGCGTGTGGGCCTGGAAATGGCCATAGAGCAAAGCAATCTGAATCTGAATGTCTTGGGTTTCCACTTTGAAGAGTTTAAGTTTAGATAAAGAGCGTGTGGGGATGTTCAGCCTGAAAAATAGGTAGCCGTGCATGTTTTTATTGAGGTAAAATGGGATTTATGAAAGCACCCTGGTAGTCTTGCTGGTTCCAGAAAATAACTGCCCGAAATCTAAAAAGAGCCGTAAGGGCTCTTTTCTTATATTATTCTGGGGACGCTACAAGGAAGTAGGGGTAAAATGCAGAAAGAAGATCATAAAAATTAAGGAATGATTGCAAAAGGATGGGCGACATAGTGGAAATAGGGGAAAATTATTCGGCGGGAGTTGAGCATGTACCTGGGCTGCAGCATCATATTTTTGATGTCTGTGATGGGACTATGTCGGTGTATGAGGCAGGCCAAAAAGATAGGCCGGTGGTAGTGATGCTGCACGGTGCTATGTTTGACCAGGTCAGGTTTAGCTGGGATCAGCTGTTTCCCTTTCTCAGCAGATATTACCACCTGTTTGCCCCCGATATACCCCGTCACGGTGGATCCAGGCCCTGGGCAGGAAATCTCAGTCATGCCAGGCTGGTGGAAATTCTGCAAAAAACATTTCGCCGGCTGGAACTGGACTCATTTAACCTGGTTGGCCTCTCAATGGGCGGTGCCCTCAGCATTGAATATGCCTCGCTGCACCCCCGCCAGGTGAAATCCCTGGTCTTGTTTGAACCCGGCGGATTGGGGGACAAAATAAACCTGCAGTTTATCGCCTGGCTGTATACAAAAATCCCTTTCATGCTGCAGTTGCTCAGTAAAAGATATGCCAAAATGGATCAAGCCGCCTTGAAAAGGCTGCTGGAGTCACTTTATGTGGGGGGTTCCAAACCCACAGACCCGGACAGGCTGGTGTCCATCCTGCAAGATGAAATCAAAGGGAAGCGAAAATATGGTGAGCGGGATCTGGACGACTGGCAGCTCAATCTTATCGGCCCTTTTCGTTTGCGATGGCACCTGCTGGATAGGATTCCGCTCCTCCGGTGCCCAACCCTCTGGCTACGGGGTGCGGAAAGTGTCCTGGTGAAGCAATGGGAGATGGAAAGAGCAGTAAAGTTGGCCATCCGCAACGGGGTCAAGGCAACATTAAAGGTGATCCCCCGGGCGGGGCACCTGCTACCCCTGGAAAGGCCCCTAGAAGCAAACGCAGCAGTCAAGAGATTTCTAAGTCAAGTCGGGGACGGTTCTTGAACCTGAATTCCAACAAATGGTGGGACGGGGGGACAGGTACCTTGTCCCAACGACAAACCCCTATCTTTGGGGTATTCCCTTGGGGTCGGTTGGAAGGTGAAGGCAGAAGGCGGAAGAAGGAAAGCTGAAAGGTTAGACAGGAAGTGTGGGCCACCGTTTGCGCGGAGGGTTGACCTGAGCCCGATGGAGAATGTGTGGAATGCAGGGTCGGGTACCCCGTTCAGATCCTGTCCACCGGCCAGCCCCCCTGGTTCTTTTTGACGTTCGAGATACCTGGACAGGGGAACGGCAGACCGTGTTGAAAACTATTTGTGGAAATAATTTTTCCCACTCGGACACTTATACAAGTCTTTGGATGGGGTTAGATGGGTGTATACAGTCAATATCCATACTATGGCCCCCGCTTTTTGCCCTAAAGCCATTAAACCTTGGACCTCTCACACAGTCTGACGTCCCCCCGCCCCATTTTTAGTGAAACAAGGGGCTGGCCCCATTCCAGGACGCTCATTTACCAGCATTTGGTGGGACAAGGAACCTGTCCCCCCGTCCCATTTATCTCATCTAATATGGACCGGGCGGCCTGCACCGGATCCGGCGCCTTTGTAATAGGCCGGCCCACCACTAGAAAGGTAGCGCCACGTGTGGCGGCCTCCCCTGGGGTCATAGTCCGCTGCTGATCGTTTGCCGCTGCCCCCACCGGGCGCACACCAGGCGTGATAATGACAAAATTTTCACCGCAGGCTTCCCTAACTGGTGTTATTTCCAACGGGGAGGCGACCACACCGTCCAGCCCGGCTCTTTGGGCCAGCAAAGCCCATTTTACCACTTGTTCCTGTATAGATCCTGTGAGCCCCATCTCCTTATTAAACACATCCTGGTTGATGCTGGTGAGAATGGTCACTGCTACTACCAGCGGTGGTTTACTCCCAGCACGGGCCGCCTCTTCACTGGCGGCCTGCTTCGCCGCCGTCATCATCGCTACTCCCCCGGCGGCATGCACATTTAGAATAGCCGCGCCATGTCTGGTCAACACCCTGGTTGCACCCGCCACAGTATTAGGGATGTCGTGCAGTTTGAGATCCACAAAAACAGGAGCCCTTTTACTCAGCCTGTGGACAGCCTCCGGTCCCACACTGTTGTAAAGCTGCATACCCACCTTAAAGCCGCCGGCGTAAGGGCCTAGTATATTCACCAGTTCTTCTGCCTGTTCCAGGGTGTCTACATCCAGGGCAACGATTAGTGGATTTTTAAAGGGAAACATATTTTTACCTCCTAATGTTGAACCAAGACAGAGGAAAGGGTAACTCCTCAGTTTGGGATTTGGCTTTGATGTCTGAGTGGGACAAGGGGTCGCCGGGTAGTGTAAAGACTATTTTTGGAAACAAGCTTTCCCACTCGAACACTTATACAAGCCTTTGAATGGGGTTAGATGGGTATACACAGTCAATATCCATACTATATATAGCCCACACTTTTTGTCCTAAAGCCATTAAATTTTGGACTTTTCACACGGCCTGCTTTCCCACTGTCCCATCTCTCGTGAAAATAAGGGGCCTGTCCCCGTTCCAGAACACCCTTTTGCCAGTATTTGGTGGGACAAGGAACCTGTCCCCCCGTCCCACCTAACTGTGGGCGGCGCCGATTAGCTCATTGATATCCTGCACCCCGTTTTCAATCATATACTGCTTAATGCCTGCCAGCACATCCATAGTAGCCCGCGGGTTGACAAAGTTGGCGGCACCGATGGCCACCGCACCGGCCCCGGCGAGGATGAATTCGATGGCGTCGGCGGCGGTAACAATACCGCCCATGCCAATAATGGGCAGCCCCACGGCCTGGTACACCTGCCAGACTGCCCGCACGGCCACCGGCCTGACTGCCGGACCGGAGAGACCACCGACCACATTACCCAGTATGGGCAGCCTGGTCTTAATATCAATAGCCATACCCAGCAGGGTATTGATCATTGACAGGGCATCCGCCCCGGCTCCGGCCACTTTTTCCGCCACCGCAACAATGCTGGTAACATTAGGTGAAAGTTTGACAATTACCGGCTTGTCTGTGGCCGATTTTACTGCTCTGGTCACTTCTGCCGCCATGTCCGGGCCGCTGCCAAACTGCAGGCCTCCCTTTTTTACATTGGGACAAGAGATGTTTACTTCCAGGCCGGCTACTCCCTTTTCCTGTCCCAGCCTGGCCGCCAGCCGGCCATAATCCTGCACGGTGTCCCCGGCAATATTGACAATCACCGGTAGATCATACCCAGCCAAACCGGGAAGCAATTTGTCGACAAATTCCTCCACGCCCGGGTTCTGCAGACCGATAGCGTTGAGAATGCCGGCGGTAGTTTCCACCAGCCGCGGGGGCGCATTGCCCGCCCGGGGCTGAAGGGTGATTCCCTTGACCACCAGAGCACCCAATTGGTTCAAATCAATATAGGGGGCATATTCGGCACCGAAACCGAAAGTACCCGAGGCGGTGGCTACAGGGTTTTTCATGGTGATGCCACCTATATGTACTGCCAATTTCAGTTTTGTTTCATTAACCATGCCGCCTGCTGCTGGTGTCATGACCACACCACCTCCCCGCTGGGGAAAACTGGCCCTTCCACACAAACCCGGCTGTAACGGCAATTCCCCTCTTGGCCCCTGGTCTTGCAGGCGCAGGATAAACAGGCGCCCACACCGCAGCCCATCCTTTCTTCCAGGGATATTTCACCACGGATTTTATGTTTTTCGATCACCCGGCAGAGGCTTTGCAGCATCGCGGCCGGCCCACAGCCATAAACAAAATCCGACGGCCCTCTGGCGAATAGGCTAACCACATTTCCCTGGTACCCCGCTGTTCCGTCATCGGTAGCCGGGAAAACATTATGGCCCAGTCCAGTGATTTCACTGCCAAAAAAAAGCTGTTGCCCAGTTGCGGCCCCCAAAAACACATCGGCACTGATTTTATTGGCCCCTAATTCCTGCAATAAAAAATAAAGAGGGGCGATGCCTATACCACCAGCTACAACGGCAACCTTGCCCTTACCTGGCGGCATGGTAAAGCCACGTCCTAAAGGGCCGAGAATATTTAATTGATCCCCTTTTTCTTTGGCCGCCAGCAAAGCTGTACCCCGGCCAACAACCCGGTAAAACAGGGCAACCTCCCCCCGCTGCCGGTCGACAGCGTGGATGCTGATAGGCCGGCGCAGGAATGGGTCCAGCCTATCCGCCGCGCAGTGCACATGCAGAAATTGTCCCGGCCTGGCCTTTGCGGCTACCTCCCCAGCAGCCAGGGTCAACCGGTGAAACCCTGGTAAAATTTCTTCCTGTTTTATTATCCTAGCATCAGTGATCAACAATATGTACGACTCCCCCTCCCCATACCATCAGAAACATTTTTCCCAGAGTGGAAGGTTCAATGCCTGGGAACACTCCCTGTGAATGATCGGGGACATTTCTCGGCTCCAAAGCCAATCCCCAGACAGAGATGTGTCGCCGTTCCCCTGTTTGAGTTCTATTTATCTGAATGCCCACCTCTCTACCCTAACCTCCCGCCTTCTGTTTTCCGCCTTCCCGCTTTCCAACTGACCCCAGAGGAATACCCAAAGGATAGGGTTTTGCCACTGGAACGAGGTAAGCGCCCCCCCCTTCCATTCCTAAAATGCTCCTTCAAAAGCCGCTGCGGCCTCCCGTCTGTCATCCAAAGAAGCCTTTTCCTTGACAATAATTTGGTAATTAATCCTCATGGCTTTGCCAACTATCACTACTACATCATCTTCTAGTTTGCCATACCTGCCTAAATCGACCCCGCCTGGAACACACTCCCTGGAATGATCGGGGACATTTCTCGGCTTCAAAGCCAATCCCCAGACAGGGATGTGTCACCGTTCCCCTGTCCTAGTATCTGTTTATCTGGATATGTACCTCTTTTCCTAGCTTCCTGCCTTCCACCTTCTGCTTTCTGCTTTCCAACCGACCCCAAAAGAATACCCCAAAGACAAGGGTTTTTCACTGGGACAAGGTACCTGTCAGACCGTGTGAAAACCGAACCAAAAGCGGGGATTAATCGGAACACAGAATTGAT
>JABMJD010000047.1 GCA_013201395.1 Candidatus Syntrophopropionicum ammoniitolerans | reverse complement strand
AGCAACGGACTTCTAATCCGTAGGCCGGGGGTTCGAATCCCTCCTGGGACGCCAGTAATACCAACGCCTCCGGGGTTTGCCTAGGGGCGATTTTTGTTGGCAGGAGAACAATGGGAGAACAAAATGCCCGAAATGCCCGGGGACATGCCATGGCGCCAAAGCCGGACTTCGCCATTTTGGGGACATAGCCCAGCGCCAAAGCCCGGCTCCAAACAGGGCTGTGTCCCCATTTCCCCTTCCTGGTACCTATTTATCTGGATATGTACCTCTCTTTCTCCTGTATTGGTTTTTAGAGTCTTACCTGCAGGCTAACAACGCAGCTCCATGGGCTCCTGATAAATGTCAGGCTCATTCTCCCTTGGGCTCGGGCCAACCCGCTGCTTCCGCTGTTCAAACGGTTTCCTCCCATGCCCCGGGCTCATTCGCTCTTTGAATGCGGGCACGATGTCGCCTGCTTTTGTCAACCCTTGATATTATCTCTGAAAAACAGACCCCCGGTAACCAGCAAACGGATTTCCAGCACCTTTCCAACTTTCGACTTTCCCGACTTCTCCTTTCCGCTTTCTGCCTTCTAACTAGCCCAAAGGAATACCTTGAGATTGTGTCCCCATTTCCCCATCCTGGTTTCTGACCTGACTACTGCTAAACTGAATCCCCCTTTAATCTGCGGTTTTAACCAACCAACACCTACTACCAATATCTGGTGAGACGAGGGACCTGTCCCCGTTTACCATGGGTGTCACAAGTAGGATAATATTTTGTCACTGATAGCAAAACAGTAAAAGGAATATGCCGATTGAAAATAGAAGAATGTTTCTTATCATCATGGTCGTATTTCAACATTGTAAAGGCGGGAAAATTATATGAGCACTGATAAGGCTAGTGTAGATGTAACTATTAATGAGCTGGAAGAAGCAAAAGAACCTCAGTTTGTCAATACATTCAAAATTGGTTATGGTGAAGGGGCCTTTGCCATCAATTTTGGCCGGATGACCCAGGTGGAGGAAACAAAGGGGCAGGTTGACGTGGTGGCAAAAATAGTGTTGCCTGCGGAGCAAATGCAGTCCCTGATTATGTCATTAATAAATGCTGCTTTTGATTATGAGAAAACATTTGATAAGGAAATAATGCCCAAAAAGGATAAGGGACAGTAGGGATCGTCCCTTATTTTGGGGACATAACCCAGCACCAAAGCCCGACCCCAAACAGGGCTGTGTCCCCATTTCCCCTTCCTGGTACCTATTTATCTGGATATGTACCTCTCTTTCTCCTGTATTGGTTTTTAGAGTCTTACCTGCAGGCTAACAACGCAGCTCCATGGGCTCCTGATAAATGTCAGGCTCATTCTCCCTTGGGCTCGGGCCAACCCGCTGCTTCCGCTGTTCAAACGGTTTCCTCCCATGCCCCGGGCTCATTCGCTCTTTGAATGCGGGCACGATGTCGCCTGCTTTTGTCAACTCCAAAGATTTTCATGGGAAAAAAGCCCCTCATGTCCGGCAAATAGGTCCCATAACCTTTTCGCCTTCTACATTCTGCTTTCCCGCCTTCCGCTTTCTGCCTTCTGCATTCCAACCGACTCCAGAGGAATACCTCAAAGCAAAGATAGTGTCCCCGTTCCGCATTCCTTGCTAGTTTGCGCCCTTCACAACCGACACCCGCTCCCAATATATGGTGGGACAAGGGACCTGTCCCCCCGTCCCCTATAGTGGTTTTTCGAACCGGACGAAAAAGGTAGTGCCTGTGGAGCTGGTTTCGAAGTCAATGGCTGCCTTGTGCCGGGCGGCGATGCTGTAGCAAACGGACAAGCCCAAGCCTGTGCCGCTGTCTTTGGTGGTGAAGAAGGGGTTGCCGATTTTGTCGGCAATTTCTGGAGGGATACCGGTACCTTGATCCCTTACCGCCAGGACTATCGCGTCTCCCGCTTTGTTTTCTTCCATGAATGTTTCCATTATTAGGGTTTGGCCCGGTTTCATTGCCTGCATACCGTTGCGTACCAGGTTGAGGACTAGCTGGCGTATTTCCTTTTCGTCCAGCAGCAGTGCAGGGATTTCCAATGTTTTCAACTCTATATACTTGTCTGTTACCAGGCCATCTGCCTGGATTAGGGGCAGGATGGAGTGGAGTATTTTGTTTAGGTCTTTCATCTCTAAATTTACAGCCCTATTTCGGGCCAGGGCGAGAAACTCGCTGATGATAGAGTTGGCCCGGTCCAGTTCATCAATCATCAGAGTAAGGTATCCCTTGTCCTGGGCGTATCTCTCTTTTTCCCCGAGAAGCTGCAAGAATCCCCGGACAGTTGTCATCGGGTTTCTCACCTCGTGGCCAATGCCGGCAGCCATCTCACCCACCAGGTTTAATCGATCCAAGCGGGCCATCTCAGCTTCCAATTTCTTTTCTGCGGTGATATCCTTCATTAACGACAGCCGGCATAATTCACCATTTAACCCCATTGTTGCCGTAGACAGCAAGATGGTGATTATTTTTCCGGATTTGGCGCGCAGCCTGTATTCAAAATCTACAACCATCCCCTTTTCTTGTAACTTGTCAACTAGGGATTTGGTCTGGTTACTATCCCCGGCCCAAATATTTAAATCTACTGGTGTTTGGCCCAAAACCTCCTGCCGGGAATATTCCAAGGCAGCAGTAAATTTTTGATTGACATCGATAAACACGTTATCCCTCATGCGTATAATGGCCAGGAGGACGGGGCTGTGGTAGAATATTTTGGCAAAACGTTCCTCAGACTGGTGCAAGGCCTGAATTGCATTTTCCTGTTCCGTGATATCAAAGGACATTTCCAAAATGAGATTCGTCCCATCTGTGTCAATAAATGGGGAATCATAGACATCTATAATATGCCCCCCGGGTGTTTTAGATTTCCACCGGAGGGGTTTACCAGTTTCCAGGACCCTGTATGTTTGGCAAAACCAGCAGGGTTCACTAAAACCGTAAATATAATCATAACAGCGACGGCCATCAGACAGGCCAAACATCTCACGGAAGGCCCTGTTAGCAAAGGGGATTCTGTAGTCGGCATCCAAAAGACAGATGCTTATAGGCAGTGTTTCCAGTATATCAAACAGCCTTTGCCTTTCCTGGGATAGCTCGCGGGTTCTTTCAGCCACCTTTGCTTCTAAATGATCATGGGCTATCTGTAGCTCTGCCTCAGCCTGTTTCTGTGCCATAATGTCATGGAAAAGGATGCCCACCCGCCGCTGCTCCCGTTCTCCGGTGGGGAAGGCATAGACATCATAAAAACAGCCAAATGCCTTAGCCGGCTTCTGGAACCGGGCTGGTTTACCGGTAAGAGCAATATTTCCAAAAATGTCTGACCAGTGCTGTCCGCAGTCAGAAACCATATCCCTCATGCACCTGCCTATAGGATCCGCAAGTCCTGTTTGCTGCCGGAAGGCCTGGTTCACCTCCAGGAAGCGATAGTCCAGGGGTTGATCCTTGTCGTCAAATAGTACTTCAACAATGCAGAACCCTACATCAATGGAGTTGAAAAGATGGCGGTATTTTTTCTCGCTATCCCGCAAAGCCTGCTCCATGCGCTTGCGTACGGTAATGTCCCTAAGGGAGGCTACATAACCCTGGCATTCTCCACCCGGGCCTTTGATAACCTTGGCATGGGATTCCCCATATATTTCCCGACCATCCCTGTGGTGGTGAATGATCTCACCTGTAAAACATCCTTTCGCAATTGTTTTTTCCAGCAGATCATCCCATGTAGAACCGGGAATAATCATTTTTAGGAGCCCTTGCAATGGCTGTCCAATAGCTTCCTTTTCTGTCCAGCCAAACATCTTTTCCGCCATCCTGTTCCAATAGGTGATGATCAGGTTTTTATCAGCGGCAATTACTGCGTCATGCATGCTATCCAGTACGTGGGACTGGAAGGCCAGTTTTTCCTGTGCCTCTTTGCGAACAGTGACGTCTTTGGCCATACCGAACCATTCTATGATTTCACCTGCATCATCCAGTATCGGCACAGCCCGGGAAAATGCCCAGCCCAAAGTGCCGTCTATACGCTGCACCCGGTGTATCAGTTCAAAGATACCTTTGGTGCGGATGGCTTCATTAATAACCTGGGTCACCCGGGGTTGGTCGTCCGGATGGACATATCTGTCAATCCAGGTGCTGTTGGGGCTGCAGGTGTCCGGGATAAAATCCCGGCCTTGCAGGTAGTACATTACGCGCCAATCCGGGCTCATGCGGTAAACTACGTCCAGGCTGGCTGTTACCAGGGCATGGTAACGATCCTTGCTCTGCCGCAATGTTTCTTCAGCCTGCCTGCGCCTGGTGATATCTTTAAAGGTAGAGGCAGCCCCAATAATTGTGCCCCTTTCATCAAATAGGGGGTTAGCATTCCAGATGGCGGTTTTGTGAACGCCATCTTCCCATATGTAGTCAATCTCAAATCCTGTTATTTTTTCCCCCTGACAGGCGGCCCTATTTAGGGGCATCTCGCTGGGGGCAACTGCCTTGCCATGATGGTACAATTTTACCGGCTGGCTGCCGGGGGCTTTGTCTGTATCACCCTCCCAGGGCCGAACCCTCAAGAACTCGGATGCTGCGGCATTATGGATTACCTCCTGACATGAGGTGTCAGTAGCAATGGCTATTCCAGTGGGGATGATGTCCAATAGTTCTTTGGCCTTGTCCTGATCAGTGCCAACAATTCCCCACAAGATATTTCCCAGATGTGTGTGTGTCACAATATCAGCCCCTTTGCTAAATATTGACAATGTTTTTTTTGACACCTGGGTCGCCGATTCCTTCCAGAGATAATGTCGGTTTATAGGAAACATTGTATAAGCTGTATCCTGCTAAATCGAATCCCCCTTGAATTCCAAGGGCCAGACCCCCCGTTCCAGGCAGGACTTTTATCCCAGTGTGGTGAATCTAGGAATAGGTAAGGAAAAAAGACGCCGAGGTTGTGGTAAAAATAGGGAAGCAAAACATGGTCAATTCATCCGGTGGAGATCAGCCCAAATCGCCCGTCAAATGGGCCGGCGGTAAGGGACAGCTCCTATCCCAATTTGAACCTCTGTTTCCAAAGCAAAGGTTCAATTTATATATTGAGCCTTTTGTCGGTGGCGGGGCTGTGTTTTTTCACCTGTTGCCAGCAGCGGCGATCATTATAGACAATAACTGGGAACTAATTAACTTTTACATCACCGTCAAGGACCAACTGCCGGCCTTGCTGGCCGACCTGGAAAAGCATGTTAACGAAAAAGAGTATTACTACCACATGCGGGCCCTGGATCCGGACAAAATGGATCCGGTGTGCCGGGCCTCCCGGTTTCTCTACCTCAACAAGACAGGCTATAATGGCCTGTGGCGGGTGAACAAAAAGGGGAAGCATAATGTGCCCTTCGGGCGCTACAAAAATCCCAAGATCCTGGACCGGGAAAACCTGCCCCTGGTGAGCCGGGTTTTGCAGCATTGCCAAATTATCCCCGGCGACTTTAGCCAGGCTTTGGGTTTTGCCCGGGAAGGGGCCTTTGTCTACCTGGATCCGCCTTATCACCCACTTTCGCCTACCGCCAACTTCACCAGCTATACTGCCGATTCCTTCGGGGTGGAGGATCAGCAGAGGCTGGCCCAGGTATTCAAAAAGTTGGATCAAAAAGGCTGCCGGGTAATGTTGAGCAATTCTGATACACCCTTTACTCGCCGGCTCTACACCGGGTATGATCTGCAGGTTGTCTACGCCCGCCGGGCCATTAACTGCCGGGGCGGGAAACGGGGGCCGGTACCGGAGCTGGTGATTAGGAACTACCTGTAGGAGAGGACGACGCCAAAGGAGGGGATGGGCGCCGCAACTTCCGCTCTAGAGGCAGGGCGGGTTGGGAGCAATCTTGAGAAAGTGGATAGCATATAGGAGGCGGCCAGGACCCTGAAGCTGCGGGCTAGTAATCAAAAATCACCTTTAAAGTGGATAGGTGGAGGGCAGTAGCATGGCTGGTTACATATTTAATCTAAACTCCGTTAGATCCCTGGAACAGTATATCGAAAATGGTATTTATGCTACCAAACTATCGTCGCCGAAAAACGGGCGCTGGCTGGTGCACCACGAAGGCACCTTTGCCGACTATGCGACCATGAAACCCGGGGACAATATTTACTTTTTCATCCAAAGAAATATCTATGGCATCGGCCACCTGGTGGAAGTGGCTGGTGACTGCAAATTTCTAAACTTTCCCCGGGCCAGTCAACCGGCTGTATTTGACTATGAAGACATCCAACCCCACCTGCTGTGGGATGAGGGGCAGGAAAGTGTCAACCAGCGCTGGCTGTGCCTGTTTCAGCCCAGCCCTTATTTTTTTAAAAACGGTATTGACATGGACGATGTGCTGGCTTCCAACCCGGGCAGTTTCAGAATGCTGCGGGCCTTTTGGAAGCTATCTTTTATCAAAATTGATGATGACGAAAACCAGGCTCTAATTGATGCTATCGTCAGGCGGAACCAGCATCTGTTGGACCACCCCGGGGATGAAGTATATCAAAGCAATTACCAGGCTGTGCACAACAACCTGACGGCGAGGCTGGCACCCCAATATCGTCTCCATAGTCGGGATATACTCACCGGCTGTGCCCGGGACACCTATATTGCCCATGAAATGGCCATCGAAGCCGGGTTGTTGGAGCAGCTGGCTGCCGGAGAACGGGAAACGGTGCAGCTCCTTGGGGAATGGGATTACCTGTCCCACCAGGTGGTGGCCTCTCCTTTTAAACCCATTGACTATATGGATAAGATGGATGTTTTCGGCTATTCTTATGTGCAAGGGTTTAACCGCACCAAGTCAAAATACCTGGTAGCAGAATTAAAAAAGGACGGCGCCAATGTAGATGATGTCCACCAGCTGATGAAATATGTTGACTGGGTGAAGGATGAATATAGTTTTGGTGATTATTCGATGATTGAGGCTTTTTTGCTGGCCTATGATTTTCCAGCAGGTGTCGTTGACTGTGCTCGCCAGGTGGGGGAGCGCAAGTATATTATCGGCCGCCGGCCGGCCCGTTCCGCCACCTGGTCCAACCTGCGGCTGGTCAGGTATGCTTTTAACCCGGCAGTGGGCAGGTTGGAATTTCGGGAGGTATAGCCTCAGTCCCTCCGTGTTATTAAAATGATGATAACGGGAGCACTGTTTTGTGGATTGGCCGGCAGGTTACTGCTGTTGTGGGTGACAACAACAAATACCCCGATCTGATTAGCATTGACGCTGATAGCAGTTTGGTTATCGTCGAGCTAAAAAAAGTAGAACACCCCGGGATGTTGTGGCGCAACTTTTGGAATATGCTTCGTGGGGGTATCCCTTGCATGTGAAGAATTGAATAACATTGCCATGCAGTACTTCAAAAAAAACCAACCCTGCCAGTGATTGCATACTGAAGTAGGCCCATATGGAGGTTTCAAAGGATAGTAGAGGGAACGCCCTAGGCAGCAAGGCCCGGGGTTTTTTGCTTTCTGGAAGAATGGGATTAGGGACCCGGTCCCTCCCCTCGTTTCACTTGTTTATGGGACGGAACGGATTTGAAAATTGCCGGCGCTGGATATATCATATAATTCATCAGGTGGTGAATGGTAGTGGCAGGCGAAATTCTCCTTTGTGATCTGGACGCTTTCTTTGCTTCTGTAGAACAGCGGGACCATCCGGAATACCGGGGGAAGCCGGTGATTGTTGGCGGTCGGGCCGGCAGCCGGGGGGTGGTGGCCACCTGTTCCTATGAGGCCAGAGAATACGGCATCCATTCGGCGATGCCGATGGCCCGGGCGGTGAGGCTTTGTCCGGGTGCTGTTTTCTTGCCGGTGAACATGGATCATTATCGCCGGGTATCGGCCCAGGTATTTGCCATATATGCCCGTTTTGCTGCCCAGATAGAAAAGGTGTCTATAGATGAAGGGTATCTGGCTGTACAAGCCGGGGCCGGGGTGGAAACGGCGCAGAGGATCCGCCGGGCGGTGAAAGGGGAACTGGGGCTGTCTGTTTCTGTGGGTATATCTAGCAACAAGCTGCTGGCCAAAATGGCCTGTGACCTGGCCAAACCAGATGGGTTTTCGGAACTGGCGCTGGGGGATGTGCCCAAGATAATTTGGCCTCTCCCGGTGGGCAAATTATATGGGATTGGACCCCAAACTAGAGAAAAACTGTACCGGATTGGCATCATGACCATTGGCCAGTTGGCGCGGTTCCCCCGGGCGGAGTTGATTAAAATAATTGGTGGTGCTGCTGGGGTGATGTTGCACCAGCGGGCCAACGGCGTGGATCACAGGGAAATTCAGGTGGAGCGACGGGTCAAGTCGATCGGTGAGGAGACCACCTTTCCCCAGGATGTGTATGAGCAGGACACCATATTAACCACCCTGCTGGAATTGGCCGGGCAGGTGGGCCACAGACTGCGCCGGGAAGGATTGGTGGCGCGGACGGTGACGGTGAAAATAAGGTTTAGCGATTTTCGCACCATTACCAGGTCCCAATCTGTGCACGGGGCCGTGGCAGGTGGTGAGGCTATATGCCGGGTGGTCCAGGAACTTTTTCTGGCCCATTGCGGTCAGCCACCCTGGCGGCTCGTTGGTGTGCAGGTAGCAAACCTGGATTCCTGGGAGCAGTTGTCTTTGTTTGAGGAAAAAGATGAACGGCTGGGCAAGGTGGTTGATCAGTTAAGAGACAAATATGGCCCTGATATAGTTAAAAGAGCCAGTTTAATTCCCAGTGCTGAAAAGGCAAAAGGGGAGCCCGGAGAATTTTAGGACCTTGCCCCTAAAAAGAATCCCTGTCCTGGTATCTAATTTGGCCGTTTCTTAAAAATCGAATCCCCTCAATCCCCAGGATGGCAACACAGCGAGCTGTGTCCCAGCTTATTGTGCAAACTCGTTCACTTTCGGACCAGACTAGCTAACCGCTGTCGCTTCCAGGGCTCAAACAGTGGTACCCCTGCACTTTGCCGAGTTCATGTTCACATTGATTTGGGGCGCAATTTCCGCCCGTTTTTGTAAACCAGCAGATCGGCACTATCCAATCTTCCACTTTCCAACTAACCTGAAAGAAATACCCCAGAGATGCATTCCCTGTCTTTCTTCGGAAACAACTGCTTTTAAAATGGGGCCCTGAATCCCCCTGCTTTCGTAAAACAACAGGGATATCTAAAGCAGCCTAAAAAGCGGCCCCGCTTCCTGTCCAGCCTACAGTTTCGTACCTTCCACTTCAGCTTTCCACCTTCCAACTGACCCCATAGAACTACCCAAAAGGATCCCAGAGATACACATCTGGGACAAGGTACCTGTCCCCCTGTCCCATTTGGAGTGGGCAGTCTCCCCGTTTTATTATTTGGCCGC
>JABMJD010000046.1 GCA_013201395.1 Candidatus Syntrophopropionicum ammoniitolerans | reverse complement strand
CGGTGCGGTAAGAGCGCACCAGCGGCCGGGTGACCGGTCGGCTAGGTAAACCCCACCTGGAGCAAGACCAAATAGGGGAATTTTTGCAGTAGCCCGCTGCTTTTCCCGGGTTAGGTCGCTTGAGGCTCCTGGTAACAGGTGTCCCAGATAGATGATCACCCATGACAGAACTCGGCTTATCGATTTGCTCGCTACTACATATTGAGGCCCAGGCAGCTTGTTTGGTAGAAAATGCCCCCGAAAATTTTGGGTTTTAGCCTTATTCTACCGGAGGCATTCCGGGGTCTTTTTTTTAACCTAAAAAAAGCCGGGTGACGGTGCTCAAGGGAATTCGTGGAAAAAGCTGTCCTATGTCAAATAGGGCAGCTTTTTGTATTCACGGGGTATATGGGGTCAATTTGGGATTGGGATCCCTTAAAGGATCCCAAATAAATCAAGTTTTGGTATCTTAAAATAATTGGTTCGGTGTTGCTGTCTTAACCTTTAAATAGAAATGTGGTCTTTATGAGGATAAGTTAGCATTAGAATATGAGGGGTGATTAACGCTCATTTTCGAAAATTTATAGTGAAATTGTTTTTGGTTCCGTAAAGTTTGTCAAATTTAAATTCGAGTCCATATACCAGCTTCTTAATTTCCTCTATAGACATTTTATCCGGATCTCCAGCGTGCTTCGATATAGACAGAACACCGCCAGGCCGTAGCATTCTAAAAAATTCCTTAATATATTGTTCTTGATTTTCTACTTCACCTAAAACGGTTACCATATAAATGAGGTCAAATTTGTTATCTTCGAAGGGAAAGTCTAGACCATTACACAGATGATATTCTATATTTGTTATTTTCCTCCTAGACAACCTCTTTCTGGCTAGCTTAAGCATCTCTTCTTGGATATCAGTTAGAATCAATTTACCATTGGGTATAATCCTTGCAACTTCAGCGCTAAAATATCCTGGCCCTGAACCTACTTCTAGAACATTATAATTTTTCCTTAAGTCAAGACGCCGAATAAGTTTTCTAGGAGAGAGAATTATGTTTCTTGCTGGAATAAGTAAGGTAAATGCAAATTGATATGGAAATATTCCTTTAGTCGTAACCCTTTTGAAAATATCCCTATTTTTTTTCTTCATTCCAACCAGACCCCAAATCTACATCAAATTAATAGTGTGTTGTTTTATTTTACATTAATCTACTTATGCGCACCTGCCATAATAATAGCATTATTGGCCGCCACGTGCGCCTTTTAATCCCTGCAAGAATTACATCATTTGTTGATGTTTTCTTTTTTCGGTTTTGAGATACCAATGAACTGCTTATGACACTTAAAGAAATCCAACATTTGTAAACAATAGGCATTAGCCAAACTTCCTCTTCCCGGCTGTTGAAAATGAAGAAAAAATGTGAAATCCGGTTACCCAAAGGTGTCGTTGGGATTATATTTATAAGCCACCTTAAGCACCCCCAAGTCAACGTAAATGAATGTCTTTATTTAGCGAAAATTACTGTTGATATTTCCATAGCCCTTCCATATAATATGAATGAGAATGGTTTTCTTTATCATTTCATCAAGTATTATGGAGGGTAAACAGTTGCAACTGGATCAGGCTCGGAAGGGGCAGACTATAAAAATTATCAGTATCCCCAATAAACTAACCCGGGTACAGGCGCTGCGTCTGGGTATTTCCGAGGGTACCGTAATTACCTGCCGGGAGGTTGTGCCGGCGGGGCCGGTTGTGGTGGCCAGAAACAGACAGGAGATTGCCATCGGTAGGAGGCTGGCTAAAACCATCGAGGTTGAACCCTTCTAAAAAAATATCCCCCACACGCAGGTTTTTATCTCTATTAGCTATAATATCTATTTATCTACCAGTCAGAAAACGAGGCATGCATTGTAGAACTGGTTCTGGAGGCGATACTGGGCGTGGGACAATCAAACAATAATGATGACGTCCCGGCCGGCGGGAAAAAAATAGTGCTGGCCGGGAATCCTAATGTAGGCAAGTCTGTTATATTTAATGCCCTTACCGGGCTTTATATGGATGTTTCCAACTACCCCGGGACCACCCTGAACATGGCCTGCGGCCGGTACGGCCAGGATGTGGTCATTGATACCCCGGGTGTTTTTAGTGTTTCATCTTTTAGCGAAGAGGAAACCATTGCCAGGGATATAATTCTGGCTTCGGATATCGTGGTAAACGTGGTTAATGCTGTTCACCTGGAACAGGATTTGTTTTTAACCCTGCAGATTATCGAAATGGGCATTCCGCTGATTGTGGCCCTGAACATGATTGATGAAGCCGAACGGGAAGGCATCGATGTTAACATTTCCCGTCTGGAAAGGGACCTGGGGGTCACTGTTGTTCCTATGGTGGCGGAACGGGGCATCGGCCTGGCTGACTTGAAAAAGAAGCTGAAGTCAGCCCGTACAGGTCACGTTGATCCTGCCCTGGAGGAGAAGATAAACGACCTGCACCCGCCGGTTGATAGAAGAGAAGCCCTGCTGATTCTGGAAGGGGACGACGCCATTAGCGCCAGGAATGGCCTGAAACGGCGGCCCAACCGGGAGGCTATGTACAAGGCCCGCCGGGAAAGAGTCAACCAGATTGTGGAGCGGGTGATCAGGGAAACAGGTAGGGGCACTAGCTTTAGTGCCAGGCTGGGGCGCTGGATGCTCAGGCCGGCCACTGGTTTCCCCATTCTGGCTTTAACCCTGTTTCTTGTTTATGAGTTAGTTGGTGTACTTTTGGCCGGGGTCATTGTTGACGGCGCCGAAGGTTTTATGGGTGATTATTATGAACCCGCCATCCGCTCTCTGCTGGCTTTTTTTATGCATCCTGATTCTGTGATCAGCAGGCTCCTGGCCGGTGACTATGGGGTTCTAACCCTTACGGTGACGTACCTGATTGGGCTTTTATTGCCCCTCGTACTGGGCATTTTTTTGATACTGGCGGTTCTGGAGGACACTGGTTACCTGCCTCGCATTGCCACCCTGGTTGATCGGACCCTGGCCGGCATGGGCCTGAATGGGCAGGCTATTATTCCCCTGATTCTGGGTTTTGGTTGTGTTACTATGGCCCTGATCAGCACCCGCATGCTTGCTTCCGACCGGGAACGCCGCATAGCCGTATTTCTGCTGGCCCTGTGTGTGCCGTGTTCGGCCCAGCTAGCCATTATAATGGCGATTATGGCTGGTCAGGGCGCAGCCTATATGGTCCTATACGCTACCTTTATATTTTGCCTGCTGGTTCTTACCGGGACCCTGCTCAATTCCTTTTTACCCGGCAGTGTGTCTCCTTTGCTGATCGAATTGCCGCCCCTGCGCCTGCCCAAAATGAAAAACGTTGTGGTCAAGGCCGGGCGCAGAGCCCTGGATTTCTTCAAAGAAGCCTTTCCCATCTTCGCCGCCGGCACGCTGTTTTTAGGCATTCTGGACGTGACGGGTTTGTTGGGTGCCATCAGGAAACTGCTGGAGCCCCTGACTATGAACTGGCTGCACCTGCCGCCGGAGGTGGCCGATATTTTACTCATGGGCCTGATCAGGAAAGAGTTTGGCGCAGCCGCAATTCTCAACCTGCATATGTCGCCGCTGCAGAATTTTGTCATCCTGCTGACCCTTTCCCTTACCGTGCCCTGTATTGCCTCGGCTCTGATCATGTTTAAGGAGCGTGGTTGGCGTGAGGGGGCCCTGATTTGGCTCAGTGTATTTGTCCTGGCTTTTCTTTTCGGTGGTGGGGCAACCCGCCTGCTGGAAGTAACCACGGGGCTCGGTTACCTACAGTTACTGCTGTTGGCGGGTTTGGTTATTGTGTTTACTGCCGGTTTGCTGGCTATATTGCGCCTAACAGTGACGAAAAGAACAAATAAGAACCTTTATCACTAAGATATTTATGGTATAATTCTTTTTATTGGGAATATTTTTTTATCTGAGCTATTAAAAATTAAAGGTGTAACATGTATTTAAAAATTTTATCCCTGGTGACCTTATTAATGTTGTGGCTTTTTACCTCCTTGACTGTTACCCCGGCGTCTGCCGCTACTGTTCCGGATATTACTGGTGAGGCAGCAGTGTTGATGGATTCTTCCAGCGGGCAGTTGCTTTTTGCCAAGAATCCGGATCAGCGGATGTATCCGGCCAGCACCACTAAAATTATCACTGCCATTATCGCTCTAGAAAGCGGCCGGATAAACGACATTGTTACTATTCCATTAGAAGCGTGCAATGTGGAGGGTTCGGCTGTGGGGCTGCAGGAGGGGGAGCAGATTACCCTCAACGATCTGATCTATGCCCTGATGCTAAATTCGGGAAATGATTGTGCTGTGGCCATAGCCTGCCACCTGGGTGGGTCTGTGGATGGGTTTGTGCAACAGATGAATAAGAAAGCCTATGAAGTTGGTGCTGTGAACACCCACTTTAATAACCCCAATGGACTGCCGGAGCCCAATCATTACAGCACGGCCCGGGACATGGCGCTGATTGCCGGCTACGCCATGAAAAATGATAATTTCCGTGATATCGTGTCCACAAAAACACAAACCATCGAGCGCAGTGATCCGGAGGCCCAGGTTTATCTTTGCAATTCCAACAAGATGCTTTGGAACTACGATGGCGCCGTGGGTATTAAGACCGGATACACAGAGGCAGCGGGCCAGTGTCTGGTCACCGAGGCCATACGGGATCAAAGGGAACTAATATCTGTAGTAATGAAAAGTGAAGGGGTAAATATTTGGACGGACTCCAGGTCCCTTTTAGATTACGGTTTTACACAGTTCAAAACAGTGACACTATCTCTGGCCGGTGAACACGCCGCAGATGCGCCGGTGAAATACGGCAAACTGGATCGAGCCCCGGTGATTACTGCCGGATCCTTGAAATATTCCTTCCCCCTGGACAGCCAGGCGGCCATCACCAGCAAGGCCGAATTATATACGCTTAAGGCCCCCCTGGGTGCCGGGAGAAAGGCCGGGGAACTGGTCTTTTACGCGGCTGGGAAGGAGCTGGGCCGGGTTGATCTGCTGTTGAAGGATGATGTTATTAGAAAGCCCACAGCTCAATGGTGGTTTTGGCTGCTGACCCTGGCAGTGTTTCTTGGCCTGGTGTTCCTGGGTTCTTGTTATCGTGAAGCCAGAAGGAGGCGCCTGGTTTTACGTGGTAGGAGGAAATATAATTACCATTGGTAATAATCAACCCATAACAGCATTTCACAAGGCAATATGTTACTACACCCCAGGCATTATTATTAATCCTACAGAAAAGCAGGCACAGAGCATAAAGCCCAAATGGTGGTGGTCATGTGGAAAAAATTATTTCCGAGGCAGCAGAAAAACTAAAGGCTCTAGATTTCAAGCTTACTGCCCGCCGGGAAATGACTTTAAGGGTGCTTCTCGAAAATAGAGACAAGCATTTAAGCGCTGAGGAAGTATATAATCTGGTCAAGCTGGAGGCTGCCGATGTGGGTCTGGCGACTGTTTACAGGGCTTTGGAACTCTTTCAGGAGCTGGGCCTGATACGGGCTATTGATTTTGGCGATGGGCGTAAGCGCTATGAATATGGTATGGAGGACGACAGTGATCAACATCACCATCACCTGATTTGCACCAAATGCGGCAGAATTATAGAGTTCAATGTGGACCTGATCAACGAGATTGAAAGCCGGATAAAAAAACAGCACAACTTTACTATTACCAGTCACCAGCTCAAAATTTTTGGCATCTGCAGTGAGTGCGCCGGGAAATAAAATAAAATTATGTATTATTTATCCATGCTATAATAAAGGCATGGATTATTTTATAAGAGGGGGGTAATTTTGTGAAAAAAGGGTATTTTGCACTGGTCCTGCATGCCCACCTGCCATATATCCGTCATCCCCGGGAGCCTGGAGTAATGGAGGAACGGTGGCTTTTCGAAGCCATAACAGAATGCTATTTACCAATGCTCAGATCTTTTGAACAAATGGTAAAAGAAGGTGTAAAATTCAAGGTTACCCTTTCCCTTTCACCGTCGTTAGTCAGCATGCTGAATGATCAATTACTACAAAAAAGGTATTTACAACATGTCAGCGGGCTGATCGAGCTGGCTGGAACGGAAATGGAAAGAAATAAAAACAACCCGGATTTGCGAAATGTAACATCGATGTATTATCACCGTCTCAGGGAGCTGCGCCGCTCATTTGAAAATGACTATGGCTGTTCTCTAATTTTACCCATCCAGAGCCTGCAGGCCTTAGGGGTGCTGGAGGTGATCACCACCTGCGCCACTCACGGTTACCTGCCTTTGATTATGAGGGAAGAGGCTAAAAGGGTGCAGGTGCAGATGGCCATTGAAAAACATGCCCATAACTTTGGTCGACCACCGGCGGGGATTTGGCTGCCGGAATGCGCCTATGTCCCTGGTGTGGACGAGGTATTAAAGGAATATGGTATCCGTTATTTCTTTGTGGAGACACATGGCATCAACCTGTCTTTCCCCGTACCTCGTTACGGTGTTTATGCACCGGTGTACTGTCGCTCCGGCGTGGCTGCTTTCGGCCGCGATCCCGAGAGCTCACGTCAGGTTTGGGATAGTCATGCCGGTTATCCCGGCAACCCTTATTACCGGGAGTTTTACCGGGACATCGGCTTTGATTTGCCCCTGGATTACCTGGCCCCCTACCTGCCGGGGGGCAATATCCGCTGTGATACCGGGTTAAAATACTATCGCATTACAGGTGAGGGTGTGCACAAGGAAATCTACCAACCCCAGGTTGCAGAGCAAAAGACCGCCGCAGATGCAGCAGACTTTGCCCGCCGCCGGATGGACCAGATGGAGTTTTTGTCCGAGCAGATGGACCGCAAGCCAATCATTGTTGCCCCCTATGATGCGGAACTATTTGGTCACTGGTGGTATGAAGGACCCTTGTGGCTGGAACATTTTTGCCGGGTTATGGACACAGGAAAACACGGCATAGAAATGACCACACCCACCACCTACCTGGCCCGTTATCCCGACAACCAGGTTGTGGACCTGGCTGCTTCCAGTTGGGGAGAGGGGGGGTATAATGAGGTTTGGCTCAATCCGCGCAATGACTGGATATACAGGCACCTGCACCGGGCGGAGACAACAATGGTCGATCTGGCCGATTTATATCCACAGGCTGAGGGGGTTGTGCGCCGTGCCTTAAACCAGGCGGCCAGGGAACTGTTGTTGGCCCAGAGCAGCGACTGGGCTTTTATCATCAAGACCGGTACCGCCGTTCAATATGCAATCCACCGCACCAGTGTGCATATCAATCGTTTTAACAGCCTGACTGCCCGTTTAACAGAAGGACATGTAGATGAAGCTGAACTAGCCGAAATGGAAAGGGAAGACAATATTTTTCCTGATATAGAATATTCAATATACAGTCGCCACTATCGTTTCAGCCACGACAGCCGGTCGGGGAGAAGCATAGTAGGAGATAAGTTAAGGGTATTGGTACTGTCCTGGGAATACCCACCCAAAACAGTGGGTGGATTGGCCCGCCATGTAAATGATTTATCTATTGCTATGGCTCGTCTTGGTAAGAATATCCACGTGCTTACCTGCCCGGTAGAAGGGGCTGCCGAATATGAACTGGTGGATGGTGTTCATGTCCACCGGGTCAATGCTGATGCTGTGACCGCCACCAGGTTTATGGAGTGGGTGGAACAATTAAATAGGGCTATGGTCGAGCTGGCAGGGGATCTGTTAGGTCGGGAGAAATTTGATATTATTCATGCCCATGACTGGCTGGTGCAGGAGGCAGCAATAAAACTGCGGCACATTAGCAAGCTGCCCCTGGTGGCCACCATCCACGCCACAGAATACGGACGCAACCGTGGTATTCACAGTAATACCCAGCGTCACATCCACAACCTGGAGGAAAGGTTGGCCCAATCGGCGGATACTGTTATTTGCTGTAGTGATTATATGGTTGATGAGGTAGTGAGGTTATTTAGTTTGGATGGGAAAAAGGTTTTTTCCATTCCCAATGGGGTGGATCCGGCCAATTTGGGTATACCTAAAAAGCTGGTACCCGGTGTAAAAGAGCCCAATTCAGAACAAAAAAACATCATCTTTCTTGGCAGGCTGGTGCCTGAAAAAGGGGTTCAGGTGTTACTGGAGGCTTTAGCTATCCTGCTGCAGCAACAACAGGATGTCAGGTTGCTGGTGGGAGGTGTGGGGCCCTATGCTGAGTATCTAAAAAACAGGGCTAGAGAACTAGGCGTGAAGGGCAATACTGATTTCCCCGGTTTCTTGCAGGAGGAACAACGCAATTATTATTTAAGAAAGGCAGATGTGGCCGTGTTTCCCAGCCTTTATGAACCCTTTGGTATCGTGGCTCTGGAAGGGATGGCAGCCCAGGTTCCCGTCGTTGTCTCAGACACCGGGGGTTTAGGTGGTGTTGTGGCCCACGGTATAGATGGCTACAAGGTGCCGCCCGGCCGGGCGGACGTACTGGCCTACTACATCAGGGAAATACTTGTTAACCCCGGATTGGCCCGGGATCTGACAAGACGTGCCTGGAAAAAGGTGCTGACAATATACGACTGGCAGCATATTGCTGTGGAAACACTGGAGGCATACCATGAGGCTATGGTAGCCTTTGCTAGTGATTCTGAAGATTAGGGGACAAAATTTTAATATCAGTTAGGAGTGCGACAAGACTTTGATACCTGTTGACAACCATTTGCATACCAGGCTTTGCGGCCACGCCACGGGTGAGGCCGGTGCCTATATATCCCAGGCGGCAAAGCTGGGGATTAGAGAAGTAGGCTTTTGTGACCACTTGCCCCTTTATTTTCTGCCGCAGGATAAAATGATTCCCGACTATGCCATGAATGAAGATGAGCTGCCTGGCTACGTAAGGATGATCAAAAAACTGGCCGACCAGGCGCCGCTGCAGGTGAAACTGGGGATAGAAGCTGACTTTGTATCTGGTCAGGAAGAAAGGCTGGCTGACATGCTGGCCCCGCACAAGTTTGATTTTATAACCGGATCCGTCCATTTTATTGATGGTTGGGGTTTCGATAACCCGGCAGAGCGGGCCGAGTATGCCCGTAGGGATATAGATACAATTTACAAGCGGTATTTTGCCCTGGTACAACAGGCAGCCCAGACCGGACTTTTTGACATCATGGCCCACCCGGATTTGATAAAGAAGTTTAACTATCGCCCCCACCAGGATCCCTGGCCCCTGTATGAGGAAACGGCCCGGGTCTTTAAAAATGCAGGAGTATGTGTGGAGGTAAATTCAGCCGGGTTAAGATACCCGGTGCAGGAAATTTACCCGGGGCCGGAGCTGCTGCAAATATTTTTTGCCCATGGCCTGCCCGTTACCCTGGGGTCAGATGCCCACCGGCCGGCAGACGTGGGCGCCGGTTTACCCCAGGCTTTGGAGCTAATCAAAAGTGTAGGCTATCGGGAAGTGGCTACCTTTAGCAACCGGCGGATTAAATTTGTCAGCATTTAAACAGGGGGGTCCCACCCCCTGTTTTTTTTTGTGCACCGCGGGACAGGGGGACAG
>JABMJD010000045.1 GCA_013201395.1 Candidatus Syntrophopropionicum ammoniitolerans | reverse complement strand
GGGTAACCACCTATTAGGATCGCCATCCCAGGGGAAGTGAATTCAAGTTCACTGAGGCATGGGGACTGGTTCCACGTCCCTTACCTCCTTGTTTCACAGGGGAATGGGGACACACCTCTGTTTGGGGATTGGCTTTGATGCTGAGGAATGTCCCCGACTGGAACGGGGAACCTATCCCCGAGTTGCAATGCTAAGCAACCCTTCCCAATCTAGGTACAAAGACCGTCCAGGGCTAAAAAAAGGGGTGGAAATTAGGGTTTTTTTGGCAGAAGTGGTTTTTTAAACTATGATAAGGTGGGGAAAACTTGCAGGTTGGAAGTTTTTTGCACAACTTACATAATTATGTTGCATTTTGTAGAAAATGTGATACAATGGTACTTGTGATTATAGGGGAGCTAAAGCAAGGGAGGTGATTTCAATTTCGATTAACAAGCTTCGGGCCAAGCGTAAAGAAAGGAAGCTTACGCAGCAGGAATTGGCCGAAGCCATCGGAATTTCTGGTTGCCATTATTGTCAACTAGAAAAAGGGCTACGTCGCATGCCGCTTCCGTTTGCAAAAAAGATTGCCATCACTCTTGATGCCTCGTTAGACGAGCTCTTCATGCAAACAACTAAACCTGGGAAGCGGTAATTACAACCATTCTACCAAAAAACTGTGCCAAAACCAAGGCACTGATTGCATAATTTTACATCACATAATTTAACAACAAATGAACGGCCCCGCTCCAAACCGGTCTTTAGCTTGGGCGGGGCCGTTCACAATATCGTATATTGAAGGAGGGAATTAATTTGGCCAGTTTATGGCTCAGGTTATATACAGAAATAATCTATGACAGCAAGCTGAGGAGGCTGCCCCCGTCCAGGCGGTGGCTCTGGATCACACTGCTATGCATTGCAAAGGTTTCCCCCCGCCCAGGTTGGCTGCTGCTGGCCGAAGGGGTGCCGGTAACGGTGAAGGACATTGCCGATAAGGCAGCGGTGACTGTTAATATAGTCAAGGCCGGGCTCAGCGACTTCACATACCTGCGCATGGTGGAAAAAGTTGATGGGGTGTGGCGGCTCCTCAACTGGGACAAGCGCCAGTTTGTCAGTGATAATAGCCGCGCCCGAGTGCAAAAGCACCGGAAAAAGGGAAAAGTGGGCAGCGCCGGTTCAGATACGGTTACTGCTGCCGGCAAAGTTGCCGCTGCCGGCAACACATCTCCAAATCCTAATCAACAAAAAAGTAAAATTGACGATGCAAATGGCAGTGATGTAACGTTACCGGAGCGTTACCACAACGTTACCCGAAACCCTTCCGTAACACCCCCAGAGACAGAGACAGAGAACAAAGACAGAGAACAGAAAAAAAATACCGGTCATACTAGTACTACTGCGATCACTCACAAGGGAAAAAAAACAGCACTGGTCAGCGCCTTTGAACAAGAATTCGGCCGTCTCCTTTCGCCGGTAGAGTTGGAACAGTTGGGGAACTGGGACAAAAATTGCCCCGAGCCCCTGATCCGGGAAGGCTTAAAACGCGCTGTCCTGGCCGGCAAATATCAATTCCGCTACATTAACGGCATCCTCACTAACTGGCGAAAGAACAACCTACGCACAGTACAGGAGATAACCGCACATGAAGCCTCCTTCCGCAATAAAGATAGGCCGGAGCTATTTGCGGTCAATAAAGCAGGCAAAGCCAGGCCGGGCTACCGACCCAGTGAAGCTGATTGGGCCCATGAACCAGACACCCTTTAGCAATGTTGCGGACGGACAAAGGAGGAGGCAAAATGGAAATGGGAATGGAAATAAAAGGGCTCACCACCGGAACGAGCCGGGTGGAAACGGCGGGGCGGAAACACCCCGCTCCCACCTGCGGCATCAGCGGCATCTGCATGGTGGAGGTGACCGGGAAAATTAGCCTGTGCAGTGAACAAGACAGCGGCTGCCCGGTGCTGCAGCGCACCAGAGCCAAAAACCTGGCCCGCTGCGGCGTCCACCGGCGCTTTGCCGACTGTACCCTTGCCAATATCGCGCAGGCGGGCGTACCGTTTAGCATCCGGGAACAGTATCACCTGGTGCTAAATTATGCCCGGAACCTGGCGGAAAACATATCCAGTGGCTGGGGCCTGCTGCTAAAAGGCGCAGTGGGCACAATGAAAACCAGCCTGGCCGTAGCCGTCCTCCAGGAGCAAATAGCCGCCGGAGGGGGCGGCTATTTTATCACCATGTCCGCCCTGCTGGATAATATCTTCACCTTAAAGGCCATCAGCCCCGGCAAATGGGCTCAATTTGAACAGCAACTGCGGGAAACCCCACTACTGGTATTGGACGACCTGGGGTCGGAACACACAGAAGGCTGGGTGTTAACCAAGGTAGACGCCATCATCGCTGAAAGATACAACCGGTGCCTGCCACTAATCATCACCACCAACCTGACCGCCGGACAATTGCGCGGTGTCTATGCGGAACGGGTCATCGACCGGCTGCGCGCCACCCTGCAAGTAATCAACTTCCAGGGCCCCAGCTTAAGGCCACCTGGGTAGGCAACGGGACATGGGACACTGGGACAGGGACACGAGGGCAGGGACACGAGGGGACGGTTCTTTTGTGTCGTTCCGTAATTTTTTTGGACGCAAGGGAACTATTCTTTTGTGTTCGTATTTTTTCGTTTTTCCCTATGTTTTTAACCAAACGACACAAAAGAACCGTCCCCTAGTGTCCCTTTTAGCATTACGTATTGAGGCAGTTGGGTGGATCCTGATATTTTTTTCTGCATTTATTTGGGTTCTCCATGCTACATGTTCATGAATGTAATATGCGTAAGATGAAAGCACAGATTTCAACATTGATAAGGAAAACATATATTTAAAAATTTCTTTTATGTGCTGTCTCATTAACTAAGCCCCTATTAATATTAAATTGCTCACATTATCCTATTTTAAGTATTTATCCAACTACTGATTTCCCTTTTTCATTCCTTAATTTTTCTGGGCCACCTTCCACAACCCCATCTTTCTTAAGCACATTGACAATAGTCATAAAAAAGCATTTCACATCCATCAGTAGTCCAATTTTTTCAACATATTCCCCATCCAGCCTGGCCTTTACTTCTATGGGCAGTTCATCTCTGCCGTTAATCTGGGCCCAGCCAGTGAGACCTACTGGGACATCGTTTGCGCCATATTTATCCCTTTCTGCCACCAGGTCATATTGGTTCCACAGAGCTGGCCGGGGACCGATAATGCTCATGTGGCCTACAAATATATTCCAAATCTGCGGCAACTCATCTAATGAAGTCTTTCGTAAGAACCTTCCCACCCTTGTTATCCATTGTTCAGGGTTTTCTAAAAGATGGGTCGGGATATCCTTTGGGGTATCAATTCGCATAGTGCGAAACTTCAGTATATTAAAATGGCTTTTATGTATGCCCACCCTTTTCTGCCTGAATAGTACTGGCCCTTTAGAATCAAGCTTGATGGCTATTACAAGTATTAGAAATACAGGTGATAGTATGATTAGTCCTAATAAGGATAGAATGATGTCGATGGTGCGTTTTGTTTTTAGGTAGATTTTCTTGGGCATTTGGGGCATTTGGGGCATTCCTTTCTCGTTAGTAGAAAGCAGAAGGCAGAAAGCGGAAAAAACATTTTAAATAAGCTGAAAGCTGAAAGTTGAAAGCGGAAAAAAGATTGCAAATAAGCTGAAAGCCGAAAGTAGAAAGTGGAAAAAAGATTTCTTGCAAGCTGAAGGTAGACGTCGGAAAAAACATTTTTTACTGCCTGCTGCTGATGCTTTTAATTAGACCGGCGAGTAGTCTGCCTACTTCGTTCATGCTCTTTTGCACTTTTTTGTACTTTCTTTCATCTATGTAGTTCAGGTCCCTGGCTAGGTAGATTTGGTACTTTGTTTCCTCTAAAGAACCTCGTGCCATGAACAGAAACCTTCTAAATTCTCTAGCGGTTCCTCTCGCTTTTCCTTCAACAATGTTGCTGGCCACTGATACAGCAGCTCTCCTTATTTGTGATGTTAGACCAAACAGTTCTTCTTTTGGGAAGTCTTGTGTTGTTTCATATATCTTTAGAACCAGGTCGTGGGCCTTTTGCCACACGATTAGCCTGCTGGTATCATCATACAACGGGGGCCCCCTCATTTCTTTCCCCTTTCTGCTTTCTGCTTTCTACCTTCTGCTTTCCCCTATCCCACATCCACCTTCCTATAACTTCTAAACCGGGGAATGATTGTCCCCAGGGCAGTAAAGATGTCTTCGGCGGTGCAGTGCAGGCCCTTGCGGCTCAGGTTGAGCAGTTCCTCTTCCAGGGCGGTCACTTCTACCAGAGCCGGGCGGGCGGTGAAGATGCGTTTGTGTTCTGTGGCCGTGGATCCTTCTTCGGCGGTGAGCAGTTCTTCAAAGAGCTTTTCTCCCGGGCGGATGCCGGTGAATTCTATTTGTATGTCTTTGTCCGGTTCCAGACCGGAGAGTCTGATCATGTCCCGGGCCAGGTCCACTATTTTTACCGGTTCCCCCATGTCCAGGACGAAGACTTCGCCTCCCCAGGCCATCGCCCCGGCCTGGATTACCAGTTGCACCGCTTCGGGGATGGTCATAAAATAGCGTTTCATTTCCGGGTGGGTCACTGTCACCGGGCCGCCATTGGAGATTTGCCGTTTGAATACGGGTACTACGCTGCCGTTGCTGCCCAGGACGTTGCCGAAGCGCACGGCGGTGAAGATGGTGTTTTCTGCTCTGTTTTGTTCTTCGATAATTAGTTCGGCCAAGCGTTTGGTGGCGCCCATGACGCTGCTGGGGTTCACTGCTTTGTCGGTGGAAATCATCACAAACACTTTGGTCCCGCAGCGGCCGGCGGCCTGGGCTACGTTGCGGGTGCCAAAAACGTTGGTGCGCACTGCTTCGTAGGGCTGCAGTTCCATTAGGGGCACGTGCTTGTGGGCGGCGGCGTGAAAGACGGTTTCCGGGCGGTGTTTTTCAAACAGGTTCTCCATCCGGGCCCGGTCTCGCACGTCGGCGATTTCTAGTGCCAGGGGCACACAGGGGAATTTATCCTTTAGTTCCAGCCAGATGCGGTGGATGTTGTTTTCGCTATGGTCCAACAGGATCAATTTTTCTGGTTTGGCTGCTGCTGCCTGGCGGCACAGTTCGGCGCCGATGGAGCCGCCTGCCCCCGTGACAAGTACTGTATGGTGGTGCAGGTAACTGGTGATTTCCTGCAGGTCTACCCGCACCGGTTCCCGGCGCAGCAGGTCTTCCAGCTGTACCGGGCGCAGGTGGTTCACGGACACCTGGCCGTCGATAATTTGATACACACCGGGCAAGATGCGCAGTTCGGCTGGGGTGGTGCGGCAGATATTGACAATATCCCGCACGGTGGAGGCCCCAATGGAGGGCATGGCAATCACCAGCATGTTTATTTTGTGGCGGGTCACTACTTCTGGGATGTCTTTCCGGGCGCCCAGCACGGGCAGGCCCAGCACATGGGCATTGTTTTTCCGCGGGTCATCATCAATAAAGCCCACGGGCACAAAACTGCTTTTGTCCCCTTTGAGTTCCCGGGCCACCAGCACTCCACCGGCACCGGCACCGATAATCAGGGCCCGTCCTGCTGGTTTGTTACCGTTGGTTTTTAGCCGTTCTGCTATGTAGCGCCAGGCCAGCCGAGAGCCACCCATCAGTAAGACAGCCAGGGCCCAGTGGGTCACGGCTATGGTGCGTGGCAGCCAGGTGTGGCTAAAGAAGGAGATGGCGATAGTGGCCAGACTGCCCAGGGTAACGGCCTGGAATACGGCAAACAATTCGCCCATACTGGCAAAAGACCAGATGCGGTTGTAGATTTTAAAGGAATAGAAAATGGCCAGGAAAAATAGGGTCATCCAGGGAGCCAGGTAGAGATAGGCGGACAAATACCGGTCCACGTCGCCGCTTTCATAAATACGCAGCCCGAGGGGGATCAGCAAGGCCAAATTGACAATGGCCCCATCGCACAGGATCAACAGCGGTGTCCTGAGGCGGGTTTTTAATTCTGCGCTCACCTGGTAGATTTTTTTAGGACCTGCATCTGCCTGATAGTCGTTTGTTTGCAACGTTATCCCTCCCTGATAGTGGATACATGTCAGGCTCAGGTAGTCAGTGTTTGATTTTGATCATTCCGGTCGCCATAGTAGGAATAATAGTAGTTGTAGTAGCCGCCACCGTTGGCTTTAATCACATTCAGCACCACACCAATGCTTTTGGCACCGGAGTTTTGCAGGGCATTTCTGGCTTCCTGGGCTACTTCAATGCGGGTGGTGCCGGCTTTCAGCACCAGCAGCACGCTGTCCGCCTGGGGGGCCAGCAGCACCGCATCGGTGACGGCAATCACCGGGGGTGCGTCCATCAGGACCACATCGTATGCTCCCCGCAGCCCTTTGATTAAGTCCCCCATCTGGGCTGTGCCCAGCAGTTCCGAGGGGTTGGGGGGTATGGGGCCGCTGGGGATTACATATAGCCCGTCCACCCGGGTAGCATAAACCACATCATCCAATGGCCTATTCTGGGCCAAAAGGTTGGTCAGCCCCAGCCGGTTGTCCAGTTCAAAAAATTTATGTATTGTTGGTTTACGCAGGTCGCAATCTACCAGCAGCACCCGGCTTTGGGCCTGGGCCATTACTACCCCCAGGTTGGCACACACGGTAGACTTGCCGTCATCGGGGGAGGGGCTGGTGACCAGGATGGCCTTTTTGGCCCCGCTATAGGTGGAAAAGCTGATGTTGGTGCGCAGGGTGCGAAAAGCCTCAGCTATAGCGGATTTGGGCTGCTGGTGGGCAAAGAGTATACTTTCTTGCTTTTTTTTTCTGCTTTTTCTGGCCATAGTAATGCTCCATTTGCTGTTTTATTCACTGCTGTAATAATAGTATTTGGCCCGGCCGGCCGCGTCGGGAATCATCCCCATCAGGGGTAGCTCCAGGTGCCGCATTACATCCTCCGGGGTCTTGATGGTATTATCCAAAAACTCCAGCACCAGGGCCAGCATCACTGAGACCATCAGTCCCAGCAAAAAGGCTATGGCCAGGTTCATTCTTTTGTTGGGTTTAACCTTTACGGCACCCATCGCCGGGGAGATAATGTCCAGGCTGGTGCTGCCCAAATCAAAGGAACGGGCAATCTGGGTGCGGGCAATACCCTCGGACAACAGATTGAGTGTCTCCTGGAGGCGTTCCCGCTCCACTGTTGTCTCCGCCGCCGCCAATTCCGCCTGCACTGCCGTCATTTGTTCCTGCAGGAAGATCACCGAACGGTTCATCACTTCCTGGTTTCTTTCGGAGATGCTGGCGATAAACTCTTGTCCCAGGGTGTTGGCAATATCCTGGGCCAGCTGGGGATTTTTGTTGGCTACGGACACCTCCAACAGGCAGGAGTCCTTGCCGCTGGTCACTTTGACCTTGCTCCCCAGGCCCCGGGGGGTGTAGCCCTCCTTGTCCAGGCCCATGCGTTGGATCACCCGCCGCATCATGGCATCGCTTTCCAGCTGCCCAATGTAGGTATTGATGGTCAGCACGGGAATACGGGCCAGGTTGGTGATGATACTGTCGGGGTCTCTGTTGGGGCTGGCGGTTTGCAGCTTTTCCGCCGCCTGGGTTACCAGTAGTACAGTGCGGGCTTCATAAACAGGCTTGAGGATTACAAAGCTGATGAAGGCACTGGCCAATACTGCCAGGAGGGTGATGGCGCCAATGAGGTGGCGCCGTTTTTTTATGATTTCTAGATAGACCCGCAGATCTATTTCCTGCTCTTCGGGATTTACCTGGGTGCTTTGATTGGTCAAATGATGTTATCCTCCCGTCACAGCTGTCCTCTAGATGTGGGCTAGACTCTAGATTCGACAGCTTTTTGCTAGTTCCTTCTTCAATATGAAAGTTTATGATCGCCGGGGCGGCACAAATATAGACTATTTTAGAAAATATTGTCGCAGTCGATCTAGCAGGCTGGGGCTCTGATGAGCTGTCTCTTTGATGTCGCCTGGGGTCACCATTTGGCTGTTAATCACCCGCTGGGGGTTGCCCTGAACCAGGTTTGTCGCTTCTTCTTGGCCCACCAGTTGGGCTGCTTTTTCTCGGGAGGCCGCCAGTGTGGGTGTGCGTTGGCTGGAGTTATGGGCATCGCTGGCCAACAGGTGCACACAGCCTTGGCGCAAAAAGGTTTTGGCGGCTCTAGCAGCCTGGGCCCCCAACAATCCGGTCACGCTGTCGCCGGTAATCTGGGCCAGGGCCCCGTGACGCACCAGATAGTGAAGCTGAGCCGGCCGGCGGGCCAAAACAAGGTTGCGTTCCGGGTGAGCAATGATCGGGGTCACGCCCTGGAGCTGCAGTTCGTAGAAGACTTGTCCCGTACAGTTGGGCACCAGGTCCGCGGGCAGCTCCACCAGCAGGTAGCGGCCGCCGTCATTGATGGTCATCAGCTCACCTCGACACAGTCGTTGGGGCAGATCGGGTTCCAGGCGGTACTCGGCACCGGGGAGGATTTCCAGGGGGATGCCCTGGTCGGCAAAGGTCTGCTTCAGATGGGCCACCGCTGTAAGGATTGTGGCCCTGCTATTTTCATAGAGCCCGCTAATCACATGGGGTGTGGCCACCATGATGCGAATACCGTCAGCAACGGCCAGCTGTCCCATTTCTAGTGACTCCTGCAGACTACCGGCGCCGTCATCCAGCTCCGGCAGAATATGGCTATGGATGTCAATCATCTAGGGAGGCCCCTTTTTTATCCGATTAACTGGTTGTCGGCAATATTTACCCAGTGGGTAAAAACTTGCAAGGTTGTTAACATTTTATCATAATATGAAAGAAGTGAAAGACAAATTTTTTACTTTAGGGGAAATTTTTTCTTGGGCCGGGGGATTGAGGCCGGCCGTCCTGTTCTCCGGGGTTTTTATGCTATAATGGAGGCAGACAGCTGGTAAATTTTCATCACGGGGCAGGTAGTCGTATTGTTTATCTATGTATTTTCCATTGTGCTCATTGTGGCGTCCAATATTTTGTACAACATCTGCCAAAAACTAACTCCGCAAAAGGTGAATCCTTTTTCGGCATTGTTTGTGACCTATGTAACGGCGGCTATCCTCACCGCCGTTATCTATCAGTTTTACCGTACCGATGGTGGTTTTGTCGCCTCTGTCAAGGAATTGAACTGGGCCAGTATTGCCCTGGGTATTTCCATTGTCGGCCTGGAGTTTGGCTATTTGATGGCCTACCGGGCCGGGTGGAAAATAAGTATGGGTTCATTGGTGGCCAACATTGCTCTGGCGGTGGTGTTGATACCAGTGGGGATTTTGTTTTTCAAGGAAGGTTTCGGGTTCAACAAATACCTGGGGGCAGCCTTCTGCATTGTCGGCTTGATTTTGATCAACAAGTAATTCAAGTTGGGGACGGTTCTTGAACTTGAATTCGTTACCCGGGGATAGAGCAGTGTAGACCCTGGGTCCTACACAGGGGCTTTGAAGCATCTGATGTTGTTCGTATTAATTTGCGGGTATAGTCCCGGGT
>JABMJD010000044.1 GCA_013201395.1 Candidatus Syntrophopropionicum ammoniitolerans | reverse complement strand
TTTCGGCTGCCTTGCAGAGGCTGCCTGTAACATGCAGCCCCTGCAAGAGAGCCGAAAGGGCTCTCTCTATATCACTTACCTGGGAATTCTAAGACTTCTATGGTGTGGTAACGTCCTCGATATCAGGCTCCAACTGGGTGGCTGTTGCGGTGACTGTTAAGATATACTCAGTTCTGCTGCCTTCACCCGCAGAAGCTACACCAAGTCCGGTATCAGTTGCGTCATTGCCAATAAGGTCATCGCCTGTTCCTTTTTCAAAAGGCCATCTCCAATAGACAGGCGCCTGTGCTTCTCCAGATGTTTCCTTAATATTAACAAATCCTAGGTCTGTAGTATTTTTTAATGCTTCTTCTAGGTCAGTTAAATCTGTATAAATATCACTTGTCCCTGCCGTACCAAAAGATTTTAGGCTATATTCCATTGGCACAGCAGCTGAACTCTCATCTACATCAAAGTCAAACGTTACCTCCGCCGCTACATCACTGTTGTTTTTTACACTCAGGACAAAGCTTCCGTCAACACCCGGGGCAATAATTTTCCCTGGGCTTGTGACAATACCATCATCAAATGCGTGTGAAAACAAATCCAGTGTGGCAGCGCTCGTTTCACTACCATCAGCAGTTGTAAAGGCCTCTAATTCACCATTCTGGCCACCTTTAACATCCAAATCCCACTTAGCCACCAGGGCAGTATCTTGCCCCACATACTCACTGGTATACTTGGCAAAGGTCCCGGATATCATCACTGTGGAGATAAAGCAAAGGACCAGTAGTAATGCCGCTGCGCGATAAATACGGTTTTTGTTTTTCATCTCTTCATCCCTTTCTGATCTAATTTTTAAATTCTTGACTATTGGTTAATCCGGCGGAAAACACCTTTCCGCCCCTGGTTACGATGGGCGCGTTTGTGGCGCGGGTACTGGTTTACCCTGGGTCGCCCGTCCATCACCCCTTCTCATAAGATTGCAAATTACCCTAAAACAAAAGCTTTGTTATTATTTATTCATTGGTATGGCTGGAAATGGTTCATTGCTTACTCACATCCTGCCCCGATTTTAGCGCTGCCAACTCGGCTTCCAGAGCTGCTTCCCGGGCGCTTTTTTTCTTGCTGCGCCGGCCCCGGGAGACGATGTCGTAGATGATAAACAAGCACAGGGGGGTGATCACAAATATCAACATGCCGATGGGGGTTTGCAGGAATATGGCGAATTTCCCCAGGCCGGCCCCCCGCCAGATATACAGGCCTTCTATTGTTTCCGGCCGCACGTTGACGGCGTCCATACCGATGTTGGCGTCACCTTTGGTCAGGAAGGACAAGCCGCCTGCTGTTTGAATCTCCGTCACCCGGTGGGAGACCATAATGTCATTTTCCACCCGGAAGGAAATCACATCGCCCACAGCTACATTTTCCGGGGCAATGTTTTTGGTCACAATCAGGTCCCCGGCCATAATCGCTGGTTCCATGGAGCCGGACAAGACGATAAATGGTTTATAGCCGGCAAAGTCGGGCACCCGGTCCGGGTGCATATAGGACTTGACAATCATGGTCATATTAATGATGAAAACCGCTGCTAAAATCACACACAGGGCATAGCCCAGGCCGGTTAATGTTTTTCCCAGTGATGTTGTTTTGTGTTCTTCGGTTTGTTCTTCCATACACAATCCCCCCTAGAATTAACCTTTTGTTTTCTAGGAATATTGTACCATACCTACCAACCAGTTTATTAGCAATTACAATTATTATTTTGGCATTAAAAAAGACTGCACGAAAATTACTTTCGGCAGTCGGACGATCATATCACTGCTAGTGATTTAGATTCCTAACTTTGCGCCCCAGCCTTTCGGCTGGTTTGCCTTTTTCCAATTCGTAATGAAATTTTGCATCAACTGGCAAGGCTTCTCTCCAGTTGATAATTTCTCCAAACCGTCTTTCAATCAGTATAGTCCAGGACCGGCGATCAAGTCAATATGTTTTTTAAAAAAATTTAGCCCCGGCCGAAGCCAACTCCTAAAGGACAATCCTAGGCCAGCCCCAGTAGGCGGGCCCCCTGGGCGACAATGAAACAAAGGATAATGCCCGTAGCAGTAGTGACAGCAAAAGCCACCAGGGTCCATTTGGTGCTCCGGGTCTCCTTTTTGATGGTCAACAAAGTCGTGCCGCAGGGAAAATGGTTCAAGCAAAACAGCATGGTACAAACCGCCGTCAGCCAGGTCCAGCCGTTGGCCACAAAAAGCTCTTTCAGCGCCTGGAGGTTATCTAATTCAATCATCTGCCCTGTGGACATATAACTCATGATCAGAATGGGCAGGACAATTTCATTGGCCGGCAGGCCCAGGATAAAGGCCATCAGGATAAAGCCGTCCAGGCCCAACAAGTGGCCAAAAGGAGCCAGCAGGTTGGCCCCATGCTGCAAAATACTGTGATCCCCGATGAATATATTGGCAAAAGACCAGGTGATCACCCCCGCCGGCGCGGCCACGATAATGGCCCGGCCCAGAACAAAGAGGGTGCGGTCCAGAATGGAACGGACAATAATCCGGCCGATTTGCGGTTTACGGTATGGGGGCAGCTCCAAAGAAAAAGAAGAAGGAATCCCCTTTAAAACCGTCTGGGACAAAATCCTGGATATGGCCAGGGTGATGATTACACCCAAAACAATGGCCGTAAGCACAGTCAGGGTGGCGGCCAGAGATTGGCCGGCACCACCGGCCCCGCCAACGATAAAAATCACCGCCAGGGCAATCAGGGTGGGAAAACGCCCGTTACAAGGGACAAAATTGTTGGTGATAATGGCAATGAGCCGTTCTCGGGGTGAATCAATAATGCGGCATGAAATCACCCCGGCCGCATTGCAGCCAAATCCCATGCACATGGTCAGGGCCTGTTTACCATGGGCGCAAGCCTTCTTGAAAAAATTGTCTAGATTAAAGGCAATGCGGGGCAGGTAGCCCAAATCCTCCAGCAGGGTAAAGAGCGGGAAAAAGATAGCCATGGGCGGCAGCATCACCGATATCACCCAGGCCAGGGTGCGGTATAACCCTAAAACCAGCACCCCGTGGAGCCAGCCGGGCCAGCCGGCAGCCAGGCAGAGCTGTGTCAGCCGATCCTCAATCCAGAACAACCCGCCGGCCAGGGCCTGGGAGGGATAATTGGCCCCTTTGATGGTAATCCAGAAAACCACCCCCAGCAGCAGCAGCATTACGGGAATGCCCCAGATACGGGAGGTGAGAATGCTGTCTATTTTCCGATCCGCGGCATTATAGTTTTGCCTTTCATATTTTAATACCTTTTGGGCCACCTCCTCGGCCTGGCTGACCAGGCAGGTCACAATATGGTCCCGCAGGGTAGACTGATCCAGCGCCCCATCCGTCAGCAGCCGATCTGCCTGGGCGCCGGCCGCCTGGATTTGCTCCGGGGCAGCCCGGGGCAAAAAAAGGTACCGGGATCCATGCCCGGACCCGGGGTGATCGTCAATGAGTCGCAGGGCCGCCCAGCGGCTATTAATATTTTTATCAACCAGGCCCGCCAGGGCCGGCCCCAGCAAGGCCAGGCATTTTTCTACCACCGGTCCATAGCTGATCTGCAAGGGCCTGGTTTTTATTTGCCCCGCGCTCAGCCGGTAAATGGCCTCCTTGAGGTCAGTCATCCCCACCCCGCTGCGGGCACTGGCGCCGATTACCGGTATGCCCAGCAACCGGGACAGCCGGGGCAAATCAACCTGAATTTTTTTCCGCCGGGCCTCATCCAGCAGGTTGACACATAACACCACATTGTTGGTAATTTCCATCACCTGCAGTACCAGGTTCAGGTTCCTTTCCAGGCAGGTGGCATCAGTAACCACCACCGTTACCTCCGGCTCACCGGAGCAAATAAAATCCTGGGCCACCTTCTCATCCACAGAATTGGCAAAGAGGGAGTATGTACCAGGTAGATCCACCAGGGTGAAACAACGCTGCCGGTAGACATATTTTCCCCGGGCATTGGTCACTGTTTTCCCCGGCCAGTTGCCGGTATGTTGATTGAGGCCGGTTAAACAATTGAAGACAGTGCTTTTGCCTGTATTGGGGTTACCGGCCAGGGCAACGACCAGGCTTTCCCCCATCAACCCGACAACACCTCTACCAGTATTTGGGATGCCTCTTCCGAACGCAGGGCGATCACCGCCCCGCGGATTTCATAAGCCACCGGGTCACCGGACGGGCTTTTTTGCAGGGCCACCACCCGTGTGCCACGGATGAGACCCAAATCAAGCATGCGGCGGCGGGTATTGCCTTCTGCGATCAGCCGGTTTACCTTGCCGCTGGTACCCGGTGACAGTAAATGTAATGGAACCAGGCCATTCATAATAAAACCCCCCTAAAATATTCACCCTTTACCCCCGGCGTTAATAAGTTAAAGTTAGCCAGGGGAAAACATTTTTCACATGTCTTATTTTATAAACGTGGGGCCTCATTAGTGACTTGTCCACCCCTGGCAATAAGTGCCTATTGGGCCGGGGGCTGCCGGTCCCGGGGAAGGTGGTGTAAAAAATCAGTAATAAGGAATTCTATACCTTTCGCGGTTATGAAATGATCAAAAAAAATAATGATCACCTGACACCAAGTATGGAGGACTATCTGGAGATGATTTATCGCCATTGCCGGGGGGAAGGCTACACCCGGGTGAGCCAACTGGCCGAGCAGCTCAATGTGAAAGCACCCTCGGCCTCCAAAACTGTAGGCAAGCTGGCCGCCAAAGGTTATCTGGATTATGAGAAATACGGCATCATCCAGCTCACGGCCAAAGGTGAAGTGATGGGATCATACCTGTTGGAGCGGCATGAAACAGTGGAAGTGTTTCTAAAAAATATCGGTGTGACGGACAGAGTGTTGCGGGAAACAGAGCTAATAGAACACTACCTGAGCATCGACACCGTGGAAAAAATCAAAGTATTCAATTGCTTTATGGACCAACACCCCCGGGTGTTGAAGAAACTGCACCAATTCATGATCGATTATGATGTCTGAGGCGGGTCCCACAGGTTATTCGTTGGCAAAGATGACGGGGGTGTCCGACTGCAGTTCGATCTGAGCAGGAATGCGTAAATAAAGCAGCTGCTCCCCGGAGACCATCCTGTGGAAATCCCTGCCGCCATGCTCCAGGGCTGCCGGGTCTTTACCCAGTATTTGGGCGGCCGCAAATTCCCTGTTGAAAACGGCCAGGTCCACCCGCCGGGGCGCCGGGCCGGTGATCATCATCACATCGTCATCCCATGTCACTTCCTGGGAGCTGATTATGTCCGTAAAGTCATAGCCATTAATGATTGTCCTGGTGCTATAATTAACAACCTCCAGGAGACCGTCGGCCTGGTCTTTTCTTTCCACTATGATCGGCACACCGGTTTCCTGGTCGCCATTTCTATTGAGGTGCTTTTCTACTATTGTAGTGATGTTCCCCTGGGGTTGGGGAAATTCCCACCGGGCCAGGGTCAGGACTCCCCGGGCCTGTTCCGGTCGGCCCCTGATAGCCTGCTGGTACAACTCCCCCCGGGCTAACATTTCCTCGTCCACCTCCCCTTCACTCAGGGCCCTGATCTGGACATGGGACTGGTTCTCCACCGGCAGCAATTTGATCAGGCCGGGGACTACCAGCAGCAATAAAACATAACCGCCCACCAGCCAAAACTGGGTATTTTGACGCCAGCTAAATTTGCTGCCTTTAGCAATCAATCAGATTTCACAGTTTATTCACCTTACGTTATCCCTGCTTCAGCAAATTGCACAAAAATCCTCTAGTCTTTTGCAGTCTATTATTGCAGGTAAAGATCCGCCGATAATAATGGTATAATGTCAACTAAGGCAGTTAATCACGATAAAAAAACACTTTTTGCCAAACTAACAGGAGTGTGATCATGAAACAGGACACAAAGTTTAATTTTTCAGCAACAAACACATATTATCAGGAATTCAGGGACCGCAATACACGTTTTGACGGGCGGGTTTTTGTGGGGGTTTCCTCTACCCGCATATACTGCCGCCCCATGTGCCGCGCCAGGACACCGCGGGAACAAAACTGCACCTTTTTCCCCAGCGCGGCGGCAGCAGAGACAGCAGGCTACCGTCCCTGCCTCAAATGCCGTCCCGAACTGGCTCCTGGGCTACCTCCTGTAAATGGGCCCTCCCACCTGGCCCGCAAAGCAGCGCTGCTGATAGAGGAAAACGGCCTGTGCAGTGATGATTGGGGAAAACTGGCCCTATCATTAGGCGTTGCCGGGGAGCATTTGCGCCGCCTCTTTGTATCAGAGTTTAGCGTCTCGCCGGAACAATACCGGCAGACACAGAGAATGCTGCTGGCCAAAAACTTACTTACTGATACCCACCTGCCCTTGGCCGCTATTGCCCAGGTTACCGGGTTTGACAATGCCCGCCACCTGGAGGCCTCGTTTCAAAAATACTACCGCCTGCCCCCAGCCAGGTGGCGAAGAAAAACCAAACCGGCCACCCCAGGCGAAGCAGACACCATCACCCTTTATGCCGGTTACCGCCCCCCTTATTTGTGGGACACTCTGCTTGATTTTCTTGCCGGGCGGAATATCCCAGGGGTGGAATCTATTATCGGAGGGGCCTATCACCGCACAGTGGCCCTATCCCACGGGGGCAAAACATACCGGGGCTGGATATCAGTCCGCCATGCAGAAAAAAAGCAGGCCCTGGCTGTGACCCTACCGGTCACGCTGTTGTCTGTCCTGCCTCAGGTGTGGACACGGGTAAAACGCCTTTTTGACCTGCACTGTGAACCAGGGGAAATCTATGGCAAACTAGCGGTGATGAATGAATTCATGGCGGGTATATGCCGGCCCGGGACCAGACTGCCGGGCTGTTTTGATCCCTTTGAAATGGCGGTGCGGGCTGTGCTGGGACAACAAATTACAGTGAAAGCAGCGCGCACACTAGCCGGGCGGGTGGCCGGGACCTATGGACAAGCACTGTCCACCCCTATTGATGGCCTCACCCACACCTTCCCCACACCGGCCCATATTGCCGGGCTGGAAGGCCCCATAGAAGATCATCTGGGACCCCTCGGTGTTACCGGCGCCAGAGCCCGCTCCATTAGATCCCTGGCAGAGAAGCTTTTAAGTGGAGAAATTGATCTGTCTGGCCGGACTGATCCGCAAAAGGAAATGAAAAAACTACTCGCTTTGCCCGGTTTCGGCCCATGGACTGTAAACTATGTGGCCATGCGGGCATTGAGCTGGCCTGATGCCTTTCCCCATACTGATTACGGCGTTAAAAAAGTCCTGGCCGGCCGCACAGCCAAAGAAATACTGGCCCTATCAGAACCATGGAAGCCATACCGCGCCTACGCCACCATTAATATATGGAATAGCTTATGAAAAAGGGGCCACCTTTTTCCATTCAGCGATTCAGTTAGCCCCATCAATGATAGAATTTCTTTTCACGATTGCCGCTTCTGACGATTTGATAAACCATAATGATCAATCATAATCCTTCACCACCCGGAGCAGGCGCCGGCGTGGTTGCTCAACCTCAATGTAGCCACCGTGAATGAGCTGGTTCAGGTGCCTGTGAACAGTGGCCAGACCGGCACCTGTTATTTTGGCCAGCTCACGTATGGTCGGTGAGTACCCATGTTGGGCTGTATAGCTCTTAATAGCCTCCAGGAGATCCCGATTGGAAAGGCGTGTGTAATTAAAACGTGGGCCGCCCATTATTTCAACACCTGCAGTGAACGTGGCCGGCCGGGGTGAAAGGTAATGTAGCCCTGATCCATAATCCTGTTCAGGTAGTAGTAGACCAGGGGCACTGATCCAAGGCCCACAGCCAAACCAATTTCCCTGACAGTGGGAGCACAACCCCTGACTGCTATGTACTCGCAAATGGCGTCATAGATCTGACGCTCTTCACCAGTCATAAAAAAACACCCCCTAAAACTATATTCTAGAGGTATTATATCAAACGCATGTTCTGGTGACAACAGTGTGGCAAATATAGTATGAACAGCCGGCTCCATTTCCCGGCCTGATGATCATGTGGAACCGATTGTTAATCAAGACCGGCACATATTTTTTTACGTTGCTTGAGGGCGTACATGTTTTTATCTGCGGTTCTTAACAAACTATCAAGATTAGCCAAATACCCGGGCTGTAATAACGCGGCGCCAATGCTAACCCCCAGCCCCTGCAGTCTTTCGTCATCTGCAAACCAGGCCCCGGCGGCAGTTTCAATACGCTGCTGCACCTGTCTGAGCCCGGCACTGTCCACATCCCACACCAGCGCTACAAATTCATCGCCGCCGTAACGGCAGGCTATGTCACGATCACGAATACTATCATTTAAGATAGCCGCAAACTTCCTTAAGACCTCGTCGCCACAGGCATGGCCATATCTATCGTTGACTAGTTTAAAACTATCTAAATCCATCATCAACACCCCTAAGGCACGCCTTTCCTGCACCGGTTTGCTCAGCTCCCTTTGCGCTAGCTGCACCATTCCCAAACGGTTATACAAACCGGTCAGTTCATCTTTGATGGCTCTATCTTTTAGTTCAGCCGCCATCAGGCTATAGGGCATATCAATGCCCTGGGCCACAATACCGGTATAAATTACATAATAGGAAACAATCTTCAGTAAATGCCCCAGCATGTTGGCTACACCATAAACATCTGTGTACAGGGTAAAAGCAAGCTCGGCTATAGCAGTAATAACCATGGCCACGCCCACTGTTTGGAACAAGACCTTATCTATATCCTCCCTATAAAGCCTGTAGGCGCCGGCCAGAAGCAGCACTACAATAATATATTCACTGAACACCTTAAATGTTGTTAAGCCTTCACCCTCTACAAAACAGGCCGGGAATACCTGAAAAACCATTATGGTCAATAGTAAACCGGCAGTAACAAGTGTGTAGGCGGCGGTGACCAGCCGGCGGTTAAATGGTTTTTGTTGTAGAAAGATCACAATCAAAAAGGACAGTGCCTCTAGAGAGCGCCCGGCAATCCATAACTGGGTTGGCGTATCTGACCCATATTGGGGGAAAACCCCCATTCCCTTATAGGTGAGCATATGGGTAAAATCCAAAACTGCAATGTGAAAAAAGGCAATCCCTAAAAAGAGAAATGCATTGTTGCGGGAATGCTTGTAGGTGCGGGTAGCCAGCACATAGATCATCCCCGCAACGATTATGGCAAAACCTTCCGCCAGGGAATGGAATAACAGATAATTGAACTGGGAAACAGCATACAAAATAACGGCGGCAACAGCAACAGGTGCCAACCACAAAGCAAACCCTTCCTTTCCCTATCCTTGCAGCACAGTTCCTACAATAGATACCTTAATCAATATCATAACTTATTCCAAACCGCAATACCTGGCCCTAAATTAATACAGCCGGCTAATCAATCCTAATTAGTGACAATATAACCAAGATATTTTCACGAATTGCAGGAGAAAGGAATTACTGGTAGAATTATGACACAAGTGGAATCTTTTGGAGATGATACCATGGAGCAAGATAATGATAAGCTAGCCGAAATAGAGCGGCTAAGGACAATCATGCACAAGCTGGCCAATGAGGGCGAGCAATACCAAAAAATCCTGGC
>JABMJD010000043.1 GCA_013201395.1 Candidatus Syntrophopropionicum ammoniitolerans | reverse complement strand
GGTAGAGCATCGCCTTGCCAAGGCGAGGGTCGCGGGTTCGAATCCCGTCTTCCGCTCCATTTTATCCGGCGACATAGCCAAGTGGTAAGGCAGAGGACTGCAAATCCTCCATTCCCCGGTTCAAATCCGGGTGTCGCCTCCAAAAAGCCAGTAAAGCCCGGGGTATAAAAACCCCGGCTTTTTTTATTTGTCAAAAAAGAATTCATTGCATTTTCTGTCGGCCCCATTATCCGACAGAAGGAAGAAAGGCTATCAACGAAGAAAGGGTAATTATTGGCTAAATTGCTAAACGATGGGGCCCTTCCCGAGTGCTTTTTAGTAAAGGGCTGCAATTCTTGGCGTCAAATGACACCAAAAAATTTGACTGCCGGATAAACGGGGTGGTATAATGAATGCATCAGACGGTAAATTTAACCGAGTGCCCAAAAACAGACAAGACGTTGAGGCCTATCTTGCAAAACTGGAATATGCGTTGCAGGATAAAAGCATTCTTATCGAATTCCAGAAAGAACGTTATGTTGATGAAAACCGTCCAAAGGAATATACAAATGTTTACACAATGGCAGAACTGTTTCCCGATGCATCACTAAATGATGTTTTGCATAGAGAGCTTGCTAGTTTGCGGGTGCAAGAATATATTGAAACGGTGAAAGATGCCAGGTATCCACGGCGTTCAGAATTTTGGGTTTTTGGTAAAAAGTATACAGGAAAAGATGTTTACATCAAATTTCGGGTTGAAATTATCCAAAGGACTTATATATTTATAATGTCTTTTCATTTTTCGGAAATTCCCTTTTCAGAGGTGCATTTTCCCTTTGCTTAGAAAGGTGGTTCATCCATGAAAGTAATAAGTGCTGAAAAGAAACTCTGCCTCAGCTGCATGGAGGAGCATGAGGTGAAAAGGGTGGAGGTTCAGGAGGAAAATGTCTTTAAGGGTGTCACAGTGAATTACCCGGCAAGATATGAATACTGCAATCGAACTGATGAATTTTTAACCTATGATGATAGCCTTATTACTAATGACCTGGCCTTTAAGGATGCTTACCGGGAAAGAGTTGGACTACTAACCAGTCGAGAAATAGTTGGGATTAGGAAAATGTACGGTGTCAGCCAGAAGGATTTTTGCGCTATATTGGGATGGGGTTCATCCACCATTAATCGATATGAAAATTATCAGGTGCAAGGTGTTGCTCATAATGATATCCTGCGTAAATTAGCCGATGACCCCAAATGGTTTATGGAACTTCTAAACAGGGCGAAGGATAGACTGCCGCAGAAGGCCTACCTGAAATATTTGGGAAATGCTAAAGAGTACTACCGCCTGAAACAGGATGAATACGCCAGGGCCCATATTGAAACGGTCCACATGAAGTTCGATGGCGACCGTATTCTAGCGGGCAACACCGACCTAAACCTTGATAAGGTCGTGGAGGTAGTCGGCTATTTGGCCCAGAACATAGCGGACCTTTTCCTGGTAAAGCTGCTGAAAATGCTTTGGTACAGTGATAGTTTGCATTTTAAGCGGTATAAAAGAGCTATCAGTGGCTTAGTCTATGTGGCTCTTCCGATGGGTGCTGTGCCGGATGCATACAAGAGCCTGCTGCTTCTCGAAGGCATCGAATACGATGAGATGCAATGTAATGAGAATATCTCCTTCAGATTTAAAGCGCCTGCAGATTTTGAAATAAGGTTCCTGTCCGATACGGAAATACAGGTTCTTGATGAAGTTATAGAAAGGTTTAAATGCCATAGTGGCCGGGATATGGTAGTTGCGATGCATCTGGAAGAGGCTTATAAAAATACGCCTGAAAATCAGCCAATCTCTTATCAGTACGCAGAAAGCCTATCTGTCTAGACCATAGGGCGGAAAATAAAAAAAAGGCATCCAATAACAAGGATGCCTTTTGTATACCCAATTTTAGGGGGATGAGCCCATTATGTGGGAATACCTATTCTGTCTAAGCTATTTAAATCCTGGGCCCGTTCTTGCCAGATCTCATGGAAGTGGGCTGCACAGAAAGCGGTGAGTTGTTTTACCGCTATCAAGAAGAAGGGCAGAATATGTGTTGCTTGGCGATTGCTCACTTCCCCCGAGGGGAAACCTCGAGGTTTTTTTATTTACCGTTGCCATTATTTCTTACAAAAGAGCAAAACAACCCGGGTCAATTCAAAGGCTCGGGCTGTCCCAATATCTGCGCAAATAGCCAATAAGTATAGTTTTTGGCAGGATATCAGGGGTTTTCTCTAGAATTAGGATCGATAATAAAATTCATAATTCAATTTGAGGTGGGGCAGGGATAACCCCTGCAATGGCTGACCCTCATGGGGAGCTGCTTTCCCATTTCATTTACTGCATAACACAACATCACTCCTTTATCGGCCCAGTATCAATAGGGGGGGGTAACATATGCAAATTATTGACAATATTAATAAAACTGTAAGAGATGACCTGGCGGCAACTGTATCAAAAGGCGACAAGCTTTCTATAGCTGCAGCCTGCTTTTCAATATATGCGTATCAAGTTCTCAAAAAGCAGCTTGATGGCATTGACGAACTGCGCTTTATTTTCACCTCACCGACCTTCCTGCAGGAGAAAGCCCCTAAAGAAAAAAGAGAGTTCTATATTCCCCGACTAAATAGAGAGCGTTCTCTTTATGGGACAGAGTTCGAGGTAAAGCTCAGGAACGAGCTGACCCAGAAGGCCATTGCCCGGGAATGTGCTGCTTAGATACAAAAAAAGGTGCAGTTCCGTTCTAATTTAACAAGCGGTGTAATCAACACCTTTCTTGACGTAAAGCAGGCTGATGGTGGTTTTTCTTACACGCCGATTAACGGTTTTACCACCTCCGACCTGGGGTGTGAACGTGGTAACAATATCTCGGTGCAAACCATTAAATTTGCCCATTCCGAAAGCAGTCAATTCCTCAATAGCTTCAATATGGTTTGGAATGACAAAAAACTATTGCAGGATGTGACAGAGACAGTCATAGACGGCATCACCGCAGCTTACAATGAGAACTCGCCGGAGTTCGTTTACCTTGTCGCCATTTACAATATATTTAACGAGTTTCTTGCGGATATCAACGAAGATGTGCTCCCGAATGAAGCAACGGGCTTTAAAGAAACAAAAATCTGGGACAAGCTATACGCCTTTCAAAAAGATGCGGTCCTTGCGATTATCAACAAACTGGAAGAGTATAACGGTTGTATTCTTGCCGATAGTGTTGGGCTGGGCAAAACCTTCACTGCCCTGGCAGTAATTAAGTATTATGAACTGCGAAATCGCACCGTGCTTATTCTCTGCCCCAAAAAACTTGGTGATAACTGGCATACATTTAAAGAAAACTACCTGAATAATCCTATTGCCCAGGATCGCTTGCGCTATGATGTTCTCTACCACACAGATCTGTCAAGAGCAGGCGGCCTTTCTGGGCATATAGATCTTTCTAAATTTAACTGGAGTAACTATGACCTGGTTGTTATCGATGAAAGTCATAACTTCCGTAACGGTGGACAGTATTCCGGACGCGGTGATAATAAGCGTGAAAACCGCTATCTTAATCTGCTCAATAAGGTTATCCGCAAAGGAGTCAAAACAAAGGTGCTGATGCTTTCGGCAACACCCGTGAATAACAGTTTTTCCGATCTTCGCCATCAGCTTGAACTTGCTTATGAGGGTAATCCCGCTCTTATAAATGAAAAATTGGATACGGCAAAACCGATTAATGTTATCTTTCGTAACGCCCAGGCCGCCTTTAATAAATGGATTAGACTTTACACTGAAGAGCGTACTACCGAGAATCTTCTGCGCTTGCTTGACTTCGATTTTTTCACCATGCTTGACAGTGTGACTATTGCCCGTTCCCGCAAACACATCGAAAAATACTATAACATAGAGGAAATTGGAAAATTCCCAGAAAGAATGAAACCTATTGCCCTTCGCCCAAAACTAACCAGTCTATCTTCGGCTATTGACTATGATGAAATTTACAAAGAGCTCATGGGGCTAAATCTTGCAGTGTATACCCCTACTGATTTTTTGCTCGATAGCAAACGGGAAAAATATATTGACCCACATGTGAACATCGATCGTGTTGGCCGTGAAATCGGTATTCGCAGGCTAATGTGCATTAACCTTTTGAAGCGGCTGGAAAGTTCTGTGGCTTCCTTTAGCATTACAATCCAGCGGGTCAGAAGCCTCATTGATGATACAATCACCAAAATTGCCAACTATGAGAAGGGTGGCAAAAAGACAGTAGGTGCCGGGGAACTATACGAAGATGATTTTGACGGCGATGATCAAAACACCAATTTCTTTTCCGAGGGTAATAGGAAGATTGACATAGACCTTGAAGATATGGATTATATCTCCTGGCGTGAGAAGCTTGTCCGGGACTCTGAAACACTGGAACTACTAGAGCTGATGATAAAAGACATTACGCCAGAACATGATACCAAGCTGCAGACGCTGCTTCAGCTTATCGCCGAGAAGGTTCAGCACCCGTTTAATCCGGGCAACAAAAAAATTTTAATTTTTTCAGCATTCACGGACACGGTAGATTACCTGTATAAAGAAGTAGCGCCCTTTATGAAAAAGCAATTTGGACTTGATACCGCCATGATTACCGGCACAACCGACGGCAAAACCACCGTGAAGCTAAAACGCACTGATATGAATACGATTTTGACCCTGTTTTCCCCCCTGTCCAAGGACAAGGCACTCCTGCTGCCGGACAACCCCGCCAGGATTGACATCCTCATAGCTACCGACTGTATTTCTGAGGGGCAGAACCTGCAGGATTGTGACTATTGCATAAATTATGATATACACTGGAATCCGGTCCGCATTATCCAGCGGTTTGGACGTGTTGACCGTATTGGCAGCAGGAATGAAAAAATCAAGCTTGCTAACTTTTGGCCGAACATAGATCTAGACAAATACCTGGCACTTAAAGGGCGGGTAGAAACGCGGATGAAGGCATCTGTGATGACCGCAACGGGCGATGACAATCCGATTGACCCTGAAGAGCAGGGCGACCTGGAATACCGTAAGGCCCAGCTCGAAAGGTTGCAAAACGAGGTAGTTGACATCGAGGATATGCAAGCGGGCGTTTCTATTATGGATTTGGGATTAAATGAATTCAGGCTCGACCTTCTTGAACATGTTAAAAGTAACGATAACCTGGATCAGGTCCCCCTCGGGCTTCATGCGGTAGTAAAAGGCAATGATGACACCCCTCGCGGTACAATTTTCATATTAAAAAATCTCAATGCCAGCATCAATGCCAAAAACCAGAACCAACTACACCCATTTTACATGGTCTATGTCCAAGACGGTTCGGTCATACATCTAGACCACCTACAGCCAAAAAAACTTCTTGATTCCTTACGCCAGTTATGTAAAGGCAAAACTAAGCCGGATCGGGCACTCTGCAGGCAGTTCAACATTGAGACCAAAGACGGTAGGAATATGAGTCACTATTCCGACTTGCTTTATTTTGCCGTAAAGTCAATTGTAGATTTAAACGAAGAAAATTCTATTAATAGTTTCCTGGCTGGGAAACAAATATCCCTTGCTTCCCAAACCATTGATGGTCTTGATGATTTTGAACTAGTTTGTTTCCTAACCATAAAATGAGGTGGTATATTGCTGGGATTGCCGAAATCAACGGAAGTAAATAACCCCCTGCCCAAAAAGGCGATATTCGATAAATTTAAGCCCAACACAGACGATCGAAAACTATTTGATGAACAGATTAGCCGCTTGACCATTGTTGGGGAAATATCACCCCAGACGGTGAACATTACGGCAGGCACGGATGTTGCCTCAATATACATTATCCTTGTGACCTTAAAAACCGCCGATTGCCATAAGAAAAACATTGCGCTTTTGTCCAAGCTGATTGAGCAAAAGATGCTGTTCGTTCTTCAATATAAGGATATTGCACGGCTTGCCGCCTATCGCTGCGAAAAGGTGCTGATGTCAGAAGGTAAGCCCATTAACAAATGGAAACTTGCCTTAAGCGGGCTTGACCTCGGTGTGATGTGGGAGAACATTATCGCTGAGGTGGGCGGTATTGATTTGACCGGCGGCAAAGACCTTGATGCAGCCATAGCCAAGAAAGACCGCCGTGAGAAGCTGCAAAGGCAAATAACCGCTCTTGAGAAAAAGGCAATGAATGAAAGGCAGCCCCGCCGCAAGTGGGAACTTGCCGAAAAAGTGAAGCGACTAAAAAAAGAGCTGGAGGACAATCCCCATGAATAAAGCTAAAAAATTACCTATGCGTACACCATCCTTGGTGGACGAGAACTTTGCCGCCCTGGCCACACTTTTCCCCAATGCGGTGACGGAAACAATTGATGAGAACGGTGTGGTTGTTCGGGCCATTGATGCAGACGTTCTCGCTCAGGAAATAAATACCCGTGTTGTATCCGGAAGAGAGGAGCGTTATCAGTTCACCTGGCCGGATAAGAGCAAGTCGGTACTTTTGGCCAATGCACCCATTGCGGCAGCTTTGCGCCCCTGCCGTGCCGAAAGTGTGGATTTTGATAACACTGAAAACCTTTACATAGAGGGCGATAATTTAGATGTATTAAAACTCCTCCGTGAAACCTATTTGAACCGGGTGAAAATGATTTATATTGATATAATCACTACGAAAATGATACAATTTAATTACCCTATTTTGAAGGCTTCCTAAGGGGGTGAAGGTTCAAAAAAGGGGGTTTAGCTTTTGACCGGGATTGCCGGTTATTTTTATATAGGCCGGATTAGTTAATGGTAGTATTGATATGGTTGGTATGCAATTCAATTAAGAAAAGAGGAGTTGTATGAATCAGATCACAGAAGTGACCCGAAGAGATATAATTGACATTCTGGTTAATGGGTTTACCCATACAGTGTTTGTGGATAAACCGCATCCAGATTTTTTCAATTATATAGAATCCGAAGATTATGATGTAAAAATAGATTATTGGGGTAGGCTTGATGAAATAACTTTTTTGAAGAGACTCTATCCGCTCAATCAATTACCTTCATTCGACAGCCGTTTCAAAGATGCAGAAGGTGATATATGGCAACATACAGTTAACAATGATGATTATGGATTGGGTTGGGTTTTTGATGATGACAGATTTCATTTATCATCAGGCAATGACGATAAATATCTTTTAGATTTCCTTTGTGAAATACTCCATCCGGCTGTTCGGGACGATAAGAAAAATTGGAGGGCTTTACTTGAGATATTAAACGAGTTGCTGCAACCAGATGGATATAGTATTAATCCGGTGGCGAATATATCTGGTCGAGATATATACGGCTGGAAAAATCTCAGGATTGGAGAAAAAGTTGTAACCGGACAAATAGATAATATTAAGAATGCATTTAACAGCGACTATGTTACTGTACAAGTTGATTTAATGTATAGCTTGATTCACATAGCCCCAAATTCCGCTATTGGCAAGGCCAAAGAGCTAATCGAAATATGCTGCAAAACTATTTTAGACGAACAGAACATACAATATGATTCAGGCTTGGATTTAATCCAACTAATGAAGGTAGCTTGTGAAAGCATTGGGTTGAGTCCTAAAAAATTAAAAGACGGGGTTACGGGTCAAAGCATTGCCGCTCGTATTTTGGGAAATCTAGGGAATATAGCACAAGGGATGGCTGAGTTAAGAAATTTGTATGGCGATGGTCATGGTAAAAATAAAAGCTTTCAGCCTCTTCCACCACGATATGCGCACTTGGCAGTAGGTTCATCTGTAGCGGCTGTTCATTTTATGTGGGATACATATCAAGAACGCATAGGAATCAGTGAGGTGTGAAAATGTCTAAGTTTCAATATTACTCAACTAAACAACTTGTAAAATTCTTTTTGGAACAAGGGAAAGAGGGCGAATGCTGGGACTTCAAGCAGGAGTGGCATGATGATATGTCCAACTTGATTAAAGACATTATTTGCTTAGCTAATACTGTGCATGATGAAAATTGCTATATAATCTTTGGTGTCTCAGATGATCTGAGAATTGTGGGTATGCAAAAGCCCCGCAGAAAACAAGCTGATATTATTGATGCAATTTCAAACTTACATTTCGCAGGCGATAATTATCCCAAAATTTCAATAGAGACAATCAAATATAATGGCATCGAGCTCGATGTGTTAATTATAAATGACACCGATAGAACCCCAATATTTCTAAAAAAGCAATATGGAAAAATGCGTGAAGGCTGTATATACTTACGCATCGGGGATAAAAACACACCTGACAATAGTAATGCGGATGTTTGTGACATAGAAAATCTTTGGAGAAAAAGATTAGGTCTAACAAAAGCACCGTTGGATTATATTTATGACCGCATGAAAAACAAACTCGAATGGACGGACAAAGAATATAGTTTTTACAACATCTTTAAACCGGAATATACTATTGAAATTGTATCTGAAGAGGATGACAGAGAAAAAGACGAATTTTATTCTTTTGCCATGACGAACGAGAGCACATCATTTAATATTCTAAATATAAAATATCAACAGACTATTCTTGAAAGCTTCCAATTAGTAGTGTTGGACAGTGGGCGTCTCCAAATACCTGTCCCAGAATGGGGATTTATCTGCCATGATGAATATGGAGTGCACAACAAATACAGTTATAAATTTTACGTGTTGGAAAGTAAGCGATTCCGGGTATTGACTTTCTTATATGATCAAGAAAATAGCGATGAGCAGTATGCTTTTGATAACCTAAAAGATGTAGTTTTATTTTACCAGTCAGATGATGAGCGAGTAGCCTTTGAAGTATACATAGAGGAACATCAAGAATTAGTAGATCATCAATTAAAAACCATTGACCGATATAATCATATAAGGGCAGGAAATCAAAAGAAAACTGATGTATATAAAGAACGGTTACGTGTTGGCGTGGCTTTGAATAACTTGCTACGCGAATGGCGAAAGAGAACGCTTAGGTAGGTGAAAAATGAATCCATTAAAACATATAAGGATTTTTGGTAGTGAGTTCTGCCCTTGCGGTAGTGGTATTAAATATCAAGATTGTTGTAAAAACAAGGTAGTAGTACCGTCTCAATCATCCAGGAAACCGGCAGAAGTTCAAATCATGGAGATGATGCGAAAATCAATAAAAAGATGCTGTATGCATCCAGATCAATCCCGTTGTAAGGGTAAAATTAAAGAAGCACATGCTTTGCAAAACAATAAAATTATCTCTTTGCTTGCAGGAAGTGAGCGCCATGTATATATGATGAATGCAAAGAAAAAGCCCTTGCTTATTCCAATGGAAAAAGGAGAGCCTACTATTATTGTTCAAATGAGTAAAACCAGTGCTAATGATGCAACGACCGAGACTTGTTTTTGTGATTTGCATGATAACATTGTTTTTGCTGCTATAGAAAAGGGTGCTCCAGATTTTGATGAACTTAACGAAGAAATGAAGTTCATATATGCTTACAAGGCATTCATTTTTGAATACTATAAACAGCGTACGGCAATAGATATTTACAAAGAATGTTTTAAGAAGAATCCAGTAGCATTTAGGGCTCCAATGATGGTAGGAATGTATAGAATGCTACAATTAAAAATGCGAGAGTTTGACCCAATCAAATCTCATTTTGATAAAGAAATAATGGCGGGGACTCACAATGGCGTAGCAACCTGTGTTATTAATATTCCAGAACAGATTAAGTTTGCAGACTATGCATATATTGCTCCAGACTATGATCTGAATGGAAAGAAAATCAGGCATACAGTAAAAGGTATAATGCATCGCCTTGCAATAACTGTGTTTCCAGAATCAACTCAGTCCTATATTATTTTAAGTTGCTTGCAAACAGAGAGACCTATATATCAAAGACTTTTTGATCAGCTTAATGCTGCATCAATAGACAAAATCAAATTTTATATTTCCATGGTTTTACCACTGTATTCAGAGAACATGGTGTTGAGTTCTAAACTATGGGACTCCTGGAGCGAGGAGGTTAAAATGGCTTATACCTTCTATGCAAATTTGACTGGACGTGATGCATTTGTAGTGAGCGTCAAACAAATCGTCACATAGAATAGAAGATTTGAAAATAGTACAATC
>JABMJD010000042.1 GCA_013201395.1 Candidatus Syntrophopropionicum ammoniitolerans | reverse complement strand
GGACAATCATGCACAAGCTGGCCAATGAGGGCGAGCAATACCAAAAAATCCTGGCCATTAGCCGGGAACTGGACACCTTGATTGTCCAATACCAAAAACAATTGTACCTACCTCTTATTCACCCTACCCAGGGACTAACAGGTAAAGAAAAGCTGTTTTCAATTTCCCTGGAGGCCGTTTAGCAAAAGGCTTCTCCTAATTAAATAGGCAGGTGTGCATATGTAGGGTCTTTTGCAAGATAACGGTAAACGCTTGTTTCCTTGCATGAAGCAAAGTATAATAAGGTTGATTATCTATTCGCAAAGAGAGGTTGAAGGTATCCTATGGGAACTAGTTTCGGGCAGCGACTACGCGAGCTGCGTGATGCCAAAAAACTAACCCAGGCCCAGCTGGCTAATTTGTGTGGACTGGGTGAGTCAACTGTATCCTTTTATGAGGGTGGCAAGAGAGAACCAAACTATAAGATTCTATTAACCCTGGCAGAAGCGCTGAGCACAACACCGAATTACCTGCTGGTTGGTATCGAGAGCCATGAGGACATAGACTGGTGGGGGAAAAACAAGACACCCCCATCAATAGAACTGGACAAGTTTATTCTCGAACACCGCAACCTGCGTATTTTCGGGGAACCATTAAAAGAAGAGGCCAAAGGTGATATACTACTAGCCCTGCAGTCTGCCTGGGAGGTATTAAAACAGAATCGAGCCAAAAAACACAAGTAAAACTGATCCTTCTTATCCTCTAATTATGAGGACACAATACTATACGATTTTGACATCATCCCACGTCTAAAAACGGTGGGATTTTTTTTGGGAAAATAAACTCAAAAAACCTGGAAAATTCCCTTGACACATCAATTTAAACCTGCTATATTGAACCATGTTAGGCTCAACTAACATTGTTAGCTGTAGCTTATTTTTTAGGCTCAGGCATGGAAACCATTTCCATAACTAGTTATGTACATATTGATGAGAGGGGAGTACACAAATGAATAAAGCCTTGTTAACCCTTAATAAAGGTGCAACCGGCAAAGTAAAAATGATCGAGGCCGGCAGATGCGCCACAAGAAGACTCTATGAAATGGGATTTAATATTGGTGCCCCCGTAAAGGTAATCAAAAACGATGCCGGCCCGGTTATTGTTTCCCTCACTGGAAACAAGGTTGCATTAGGACGTGGGCTGGCAAAAAAAATACAGTTAGAAATATCAAATATAACGAATAACTGATTAGGAGAAGGGCTACATGGCAAGCGGAACTATAGCACTAGTTGGCAACCCTAATAGCGGTAAAACAACATTTTTTAATGCCCTGACGGGTTCAAATCAACATGTTGGCAATTGGCCGGGGGTTACTGTAGAAAAAAAAGAAGGTAGTTTTAAATTTGAAGGGGAAAAATATCATGTGGTAGATTTGCCGGGGACCTACAGTCTGGGGGCTTTTTCTGAAGATGAGGTTGTGGCCAGAAACTTTATTCTCACCGGCAATCCTGATGTGATCATAGATGTTGTTGACGCCAGTAATATAGAAAGAAATTTATATTTGACCACCCAGCTGCTGGAAATGGGGAAAAAAGTCGTCATTGCCCTGAACATGGTTGACGAAGCAGAAAAAAGAAACATCGACTTTGATATAGATGGTTTATCCAAAAAACTTGGTATTCCGGTAATACCAACGATCGCCACTAAGGGAAAAGGAATCAAAGATATAGTAAAAGCAGCCATTGATCTAATGAACAGGAATATGGCTGCTGAAAACCCGGTGCAATATGGTGAAACCATTGAACATCACATTAGAAACATAGAAAGATTATTGGCTGGAAAGGAGCTGCCTTACCCGACACGATGGACAGCCCTGAAAATTATTGAGGGAGACCAGGAGATACTTAATAACATCAAACAGTCCCCTCATCTTGATCAAAATTTAACGGATTACATAGAGAAATTTCATCAAGACCACAGAAATGAAGACCTTGAATTAGAGATAATTGATGCCAAATATTCCTTTGCCAACAAGGCTGTGGATGGCACTATTAAAAGACCGGCAGAAGAAACAGTTACTATTACAGATAAAATAGACAGAATTTTCACAAATAAATATCTAGGCATTCCTATCTTTGCCGGCATCATGCTCATTGTTTTTCAACTCACATTTGTACTCGGTGAGGAAATATTAGGCGGGTTAGCAGCCGATTTGATAGATGGTCTGGGTGGGCTACTGGCGATGTTTTTAGTTTACCTGGGCGCCCCGGGCCTGTTTACATCTTTTATGATTGACGGGGTTATTAATGGTGTCGGGGCGGTTGTTGAATTTGTGCCCCTGATTTTAGTATTATATCTGCTGCTCAGTTTCCTGGAAGATAGCGGCTATATGGCCCGAGCTGCCTATGTTTGGGATGATTTAATGCGCAGACTGGGACTACAGGGCAAAGCTTTTATCTCTTTAATCATTGGTTTTGGTTGTAATGTCCCCGGCATTATGTCCGCTAGAACCCTGGACAACAAAAAAGATAGAATGATTACCACCCTGATCACCCCTTTCATGTCTTGCGGCGCCAAACTGCCCATTTATTCCATATTCATTGCCGCATTTTTTTCCAGGCATGGCGGGTTGATACTCTTTTCCCTTTATGCATTCGGCATTCTGGTAGGCCTGATCATGGCTAAAATATTTAGCAAAACATTGTTTAAGGGAGAATCCTCCTATTTTATCATGGAGCTCCCACCCTATCGAATACCCACCTTGAGAAATGTTCTACGTAACATGTGGGACAATGTTTATGGGTTCCTAAAAAGAGCAGGGACAGTTATATTTGTGGTAATCACCCTATTATGGGTACTGGCGGTACTGCCGGTATCTGTAGAACCATATAGTCAACTAAGCATCCTGGGTCGCATCGGTGCCTTTATAGCACCCATTTTTGCACCGGCCGGATTTGGTAGTTGGCAAGAATCTGTGGCCTTATTTGCCGGCATACCGGCTAAAGAAGCGGTGGTGGGTACCCTGGGCATGCTTTATGCAGGGCAATATGTGGAGCAGGGTGCCATATTGGTTAACGCTGTAAAGTTGCAATTCACCTCGCTGACAGCCCTATCCTATATGGTTATGACCTTATTATATACGCCTTGTATTGCCACCCTGAGTGTTGTTGGCAAAGAGACGAACTCCCTGAAATGGCCCCTCTTTATGGCCCTGTATACCTTTGCTTTAGGCTGGTTGGCAGCTGTTGCCATTTTTCAAGTTGGTTCTTTATTAGGTTTTAGTTAATCATAGAAGGTGTGATACTAGTGCTAAGGGGCATTTTGCGGATTATCAGCAGGGACGGCTATATTTCCCGCTCCCAGCTAGCGAAAGAACTGAATATTTTAAAGGATATCGTGGATGAAGGCATCATGCAGCTTTTACGCCGGGGCTATCTCCTGGAGGAAAATACAGGTGAGGGGTGCGCTACATTTTGTGTTAAATGTCCCTTTGCCAGAAATTGTAGTAAGGAAATTGTTAAAACCTTTAAAATATCAGCCAAAGGTGAGCGGTATTTAAAAAATAGGTGATAACGCGGGATCAGGAGGTGAAGATAATGGCTAGATATTCCCAGTCGGAAGAAGATTATTTGGAAACCTTGTATCTACTACAACAGGAAAATAAGGTAGCCAGGGTAAAAGACGTGGCTCAAGCCCTGGACGTCAAAATGCCCTCCGTAGTAGCGGCAATTCGCTCCCTATCAGAAAAAGGTTTAGTAGAACAAGAAAAGTATGGCCATATAGAACTGACCAAAGAAGGGATAAAGGTGGGAAAAGATGTTTATAAAAGACATCAGCTGCTTTATGCCTTTTTCCATGAGGTTCTGGGACTGGACCCTGAGGTCTCAGAAGAAGATGCCTGCCAGATGGAACATCATCTCTCCCCAGAAACCCGGGAAAGATTACTCAGAATAGTAGAATATACCCGGGCCTGTAAAGATGATAAAGTCCATTTTTTAAAAAGATTTATGTACTTTGTTAAAACCGGGGAAATGCCGGAGCCTTGTTCAGGTTGTAAGAAATGCTAAACAACTGCCGGGATTTTTAAAAGCCCTTTATGAAAAAGGGCTTTAACTATGTCCGCTCCATTACAGCTAGCCGATATTTCTGCCTGCCTCATGTGCCTATTAATCCGGCTTTTGCTTTTTGAACATTGTATGCACGTGGGGGTTCTTTTCCCCAAAAATCTCCATGACCTCATCCAGCACCTTTCCCCTGTCCCAACCTTCCTGCTCCCTTTTCTTGATCTGCTTGTATACACCAAAAACAACGGAAGGTCCTATTTCTGATGAAAAGTGGCCGATACCCTGGTTCCAGGCAAATAATGAAAATAGCTCATCCAACTCTTTGACCGTCACACCCAGGGAATAAGCCTTAATCAGTTCCCTGGTGGCCTGTCTGAACCTGGAGGCGCCAATAGCATTACTCATGGACAACAATAGTTTGATTTTCAGATCTATGGCTGCCTTTTCATTCCCCCAGATCTGCTCCCAAAAGTCAACAATTGTGCCCGCGAGGAGATCATCAATTATTTTGTAGTTGACAATTGCCGTCGGTTTGAAAGGCATGTCCGCACCACTGGTGTAGGTGATTTTTTTAACCTCAGTCCTGTAAAAATATGCCCGGTACTCATGGTCCGAAACTTTTTCAGTTACATGCTCAAATCCTAGGTCTCTTAAGGCCGAATATAATGGTTTGGGTTCAAAGCTCTGGACAACACAAACACCCTCATGCAGTTCTACCTGCTGGGCTTTGTGCAAAATCATCGGTAGAAAGTTACCAGTTAGTTTTCTAACATCAATTACGGCAAAATCCGCTTTTTTATCTTCCCAGTTAGTTGCCATGGCTGTATTATACCTCCCCAGTTTAATAGACTATGAGTCCTCCACTGCTAGATAACTCCTCAAGAAAAGTATATTACATAATACCCCCATAGTCCACGTTCTCCCCAAATCCACCCATTCAAGGTCGAGAATTATTCCAGGCAACACTTTTTCCGGGTACAGACGTAATTCCCCCGTAATGTAGACAGATCATGACCCTCATGTGCTAATAATTTTTCCCTCAGGTGGCCGGCTCCGCTCCTGCATATTCCTATACCCCTCTGGGGAAGCACCCTGTGGGTGGGCAAAAAATAGGAAACGGGGTTTTTGGCCACCGCACTACCCACCGCCTGAGCAGCCCCCGGTTTTCCAAGAATTTCAGCAATCCCTTTATAGGTGATCACCTGGCCGGGCTCGATAGTACCGACCGCCCCAAAAACACGTTGTTGAAAATCAGTGAACTCGGTAAAATCTAAAGACATTTCGTGCCGGCCTGTTTCCAGGAAACTAAATGTTTCATTAATGATTTGTTCTACCACAGAACCTGGTTCCTGTTTTTCATTAATGAGTCCTTTCAAATTTATATCCTGAGCACCCCGGTTAGGCCTCAGAGAAAGAAATTTTAAACCTTTGTCGGTAAAGGTTAAACTCAATGTATCCGTTGCCAAAAAATCGATAATTTTTTCTACCCTGGTCATTGTCATCCGGGCTCCCCCGTTTTCCCTTGTTATACTCCTGAGGATTATTATCCTCAGATTCGGGTTCCCTATGCCTGAAAGCCGGCCCTATTTAAACCAAAACCTCTTTAATCGCTTCTTTAAACCTGCCGGCACCGCCATTGGCCGGGTGAGGGACAGGGGTATTCTTTATCCCCATTGTGTCCAGGGTCCTGCCGGCCTTCCTGCCAATGGCTACAACTTTAACCTTCGGCAATAAGGTTAATAACATTTTTGTATAGGAGGCACCCACTTCCAGCTCCACAGTAGTGGGTGTACGATTGGTCAGCGGCCCCCTATTTTGCGCAAAGGGATGAAAGGGAAACATATTCCAGGTCATCACCTGCTCAGGTGACACACTGCTCTTTATTACTTCCCCCCAGACAATTGTCGCTGTGGGCTCGGTAAACCCCAGATGCTTTTGCGTGTTTTTTAGCCCATCATGGCCCGGGTTACTGGTTCTTTGCCCCTGATAATTTGGCAGAATGACATTGGGTTTTATGCTTTTGTGGTGGCCCAGGAGTATTCGCTCCGATACCAGGGCGATACCGGTAAATCTGCCCCCCTGGTAGCCGATAGCCTCCGCTACCAGTAGATATTTGGCCCTGGCTATTCTAGAATATAAAAACTGCGCCATTTGTTTTAGCCTGATCCCCGGCGCCTCTGCGCCTATATCACAAACCGGATCATAATCCCGCCAGGGATTAAAAACCTGCCCCGCTGATTTGTATGCCTCCAGTTCTGCAATGAATTTATTTATCTCTTTGATCGCAATCCCACCTTCTCCTGTACAAACAATATACCGTCAACTAAAATCAATTTTATCATATTAAATGTATAACAAGTGATCCTCCCCTTTTCTCTTCTGTCCAAAGCACAGAGGTTTAACATTTATGACTATGACTGGTCATTTTGTAAGGGTTTAGTTAACCAGCCATGTTATACTGGGTTAAAGCGAGGAGTTGTATTAATGGATTTTCACCAGTTGAGGGTCTTCGTTGAGGTTGCTCGGCAGAAGAGCTTTTCCCGGGCCGCAGAAAGAATTTTTCTCAGTCAGCCCACTGTAAGCAGCCACATTAAAGCGCTGGAAAACGAAATCGGCGTGCCCCTGCTGGACCGTAATCCGCGGGAACTGCAATTAACCGGTGCTGGGAAAATCCTCTTCCAATATGCGCAGCAGCTAATAGGCACATTAGAAGAGGTGATTTCCGCCGTTCAACAGGAATACCGGCTGGTCAAAGGTCACCTGGAAATAGCCGCCAGCAGCGTGCCGGGCACATATATCCTACCCGGTTTGATGAAGGGTTTTATGGATAAATATCCTGGGACCACCTTTGCAGTGATGCTCCGCGACACACGTCAGGTTTATGAAAGTATCAGGGACTACACCTACAACCTGGGGTTTGTGGGAGAACAGGCCTGTTTTGATGAACTGGGTCAGATTAAGCTGACAAAAGACAAGCTGGTGCTGGTGGCAGCCCCGGGAACCCGTTTGCCCGGTGAAAAACCTCCCCAAAAGGAGCTTTTCAAAATTGATTTAGAATCCGATGCAAATCTGGAAAAATTTCTAGAGGTTCCTTTCATTATGCGGGAACCTGGCTCTGCTACCCGGGTAGTTTTTGAAAATGCTCTACGGCAGTTCTATGGCAAGAAAGAAGTTAACCTGAACATAGTGGCCTACCTGGAAAGCCAGGAAGCGATCAAGGAAGCTGTCAAAATAGGGCTGGGGGTAACAGTTATTTCCTACAAGGCTGTAAAAGGGGAGTTAGCTGCCGGGTTAATGAAAGGGTACACCCTGCCGGCCCTGCAGATGGAACGAGATTTTTATCTAATCTACCGTAAAAACCGCATATTTTCGCCCCTGGATAAAGCCTTCCTAACACATTGCACCAAACATTTCGCGCTTGATGCCAAACAGAAAAAGAACCCCTGCTAGCCTGCCGGTCAATGCCAGTCAGGTGATTGGGGTTCTGTTCTTAATTGAGGCATTCCATGTCCACATGAAACTGGTTCACTACCAGCCTTTACCCTCCTCCCCGGATCTTAATACCTCATCCAGGGCACGTGGGATTTCCTTGATAATATCATATACCTGGGTCGCGGCCGTAGGTTTAGCCAGAAAACCTGCGATACGATTAACCTTGGCCGCCTTAGCAGATGCGGACTCTATATCCATACCCGAAGCAATCAGGGCGGAGACAATCCCGGTCAAAGTATCCCCAGTACCCCCAATAGCTTCCAGCACCTCTTCACTAGGGCTATCTATCTGCGCAATTATGCCACTTTTGCTGGCGATGTAGTCGGTTGCCCCCTTAACAAGCAAATAATTGGCGGCATTATTATGTTGATAGGCCTTTTGAATCAGATCCGGCACCAGGTTTTCTTCATGTAATATAAAACCGCGGGTATAAAAAGGATGGGGCGCTTTTTCATCAGCCAGATAGGCAAGCTCACCGGCATCGGGGGTAAACAAATCAAAGGATGACGCATCCCCGCCCATTTTGGCCACATACATAAATCCGGCATCAGCAATTAATATTGGCGGCCCAGGCATAGCCTTAATCGCCGTCAGCATCTGCTTAAACAAACCCAAATCCGGCTGAAAGTAATGCAGCGCCAGGGTTTTCAGGGCAGTATCCGCGATATGATCCGTCAGATATTTATAAAGATTTTTACAACCTACCCCGTTGCCGATATCTCCAACCAAATAACAAAAAGGGTGCGGCTTGCCCATATAGCTTAAAGTCTCCGCTGCCGCTGCTATCATAGCCGGTGTCCCCCGGTTGATAGCAATGCTTTCATCTTCTATTAGAATGTGGTCTCCATCTAGATGAGCTGTGCCACAATGGAGCGGAAAATTTTGTTCCGGAATTGTGCCCACTATACCAAGCATAACTTTACCACCCGTTCATAAGCAATCTGTAAGGCATAGGCGCAGAGGGTGTAACCCACATCCCGGGGATGGGGGGCACTGTCCAAATGCTTATTCACCATCTGTTCCGCCAGGTAAGGAACATCGGGGCAGCCACCCCCGGAAACATTGACGATTAACTGGGTTTCCTTATCCACAGTGATTTTCATATTCGCGGCCCGGACCATAAGATATTTTCCATATTCCTTTTCGTGGAGAAGATCGACAGGTTCCAGCAAAACACTGGTAACAGGCACAACCTGGACCGGCTTTATGTTCACCTCTGAAAGCTCCCTGATGATGGATAATTCCTCAATGAGGGGAAATTCTATTACCAGGTCGCAGCCGCTGCGTATTTCCGGTGGCGGCCCCTTTACCTCGATGCTCCATCCCCCTGCCGTTAATATGTTTTCCGCCTTAATGACTTCAGTGGTATTTTCAAAAACTAGAATGCCTCGATCCTGTTTCGACTGACCAGATTTTGCCCTCTTCTTCCGAAAGATTTTTAACATTTCAGCTTTCCCTTCTGATAGTGATCCTGTAACCATCATCCTCCGGTTGAACATCAGCAACTGTCCAGCCCTGTGTTTTAGAAGCACGGCTTACATTCTCTTTGGCTGTGTCTGTGTCAACCATAATGATGATGTCGCCTTTTTGGGTTTTTTTAATTTCATTTAAGGTCATGATCACCGGTTGGGGGCAAGAAAGCCCTCTGGCATCTATGATGTTACTCATATCCGCATACCTCCTATGATTTTTCTCGCATAGTAAAGCCGATTAACAGACAAACCACCAACCCAATAACAAAGGCAATCTTTCCGGCGGGGGTGGCCCCGGCGGCAGAACTGGCCAGCCCGAAATTGTGAGCAAAGGCTGCTCCCGCTATCATGCCAACTACAAATACTGCCGCATCGCCGTCACCTTCACCGGACAAAAAGAGTTGGCGCCCGGGGCAGCCGCCGGCCAGAGCAAAAGCCAGCCCGGATAGACCCATGCCGGCAAAATTCCAAATATGCATGGTATGGGCCACAGGCTGTCCCACAAAGCCGGGGTTAAACTGATTGAGTACCAGGTTAGTAACAAAAGCAGCAACAGCCAGGCCGAGGATGCCGGTAAATAGATGGATCTGCCTAAATAAAACCAGGTCCCGAATAGCACCCATTGTGCAAAATCTACTTTTTTGGGCTATAAAACCTATTACCAGACCGATAGCAAGGGATATGATTAGAGAGGCATGCATGGAACCCGGGCCTTCTACACTGTAGAAGAGGACTCCACTCTGGGCTTCTCCGGGGATAATTGGATTAAGAAGCATTAAAACTAGAAAACCAGCAGCAATTATAGGGAAAATCCACCCCGCTGCCTTATATGTCTTATGGCTGGGTCCTAAATTATAACCGTTTTTGAGAAACTGTGTACCTACCCAGATTCCGGCAACAAGTCCCAGCAGACCCAGGATAGCATTCCCGTCGCCGCCGGCCAGGCGCAACAGGGCCCGCCAGGGGCAGCCAAGGAACAAAAGAGCGCCAATCATGGCGAAAGCACCGAGGACAAATCTAACTATTGGCGCAGAACCCAGCCGGGGCCTGAATTCTTTAAACATGTATGCAGCGCCAAAAGAACCCAAAATAAAGCCGATGATTTCCGGACGCAAATACTGCACCACAGGCGCCCTGTGTAAACCCAGCGCTCCCGTAATATCACGCAAAAAGCAGGCCACACAGATACCCATGTTCGCGGGATTACCCCAAAACTGCAGCAAGGAAGCCATTATGCCAATTGCAATCCCAACAATGATTATTCCCCACCTGGTTGCAAATACATTCCTCATTGATTAATGGTCACCACCTGTACATAATTTGTCAAAAGTGTGCACATTAATCAGTATAATGCTATTTATTGGGCAGTGGAAATAGTTCTTTTCTATGCAGGCATGGGGCCTAATAGGTTTTTGCAATGGGCCATAGGCAGAAATAAAAATAGGACTCCATTATATGTCCTATAGGAATGATCACTTTTCATGATTTTCGCGTTTTATCCGTTTATCCAGCCGACAAATTACCTTGAAGCCACCTCCCTCTATAACCTAAGGTTTTCTCTTGATAGCTTTGTATTTCTTAGTATTTC
>JABMJD010000010.1 GCA_013201395.1 Candidatus Syntrophopropionicum ammoniitolerans | reverse complement strand
TTGAGGATATTGTGGCTGAAGCAAGATTTAAAAGTCTTCAGAAGGAGTCTTATTACCCCGATAAAGCGGGGGAAAAAAACAATTCCGGAAGCAGGTGACATGAAGGAGCAATTTTATGAAAACTAATTGAAATTGGTAGGGCCACCCTTGCTAAAAATATCAATAGGAGGAATCCTAATGAACCCAGAAACTAGAAAAGCATTAACCGAAAGTGTTAAACAGCAAATTTTGGCCGATCTACAGCTCAGGAATACTCAAATATCCGAGGATGACAGGCACGGAGACAATCTACTTAATACCGGCCGTTCTTATAGCCGAAAATCTACCAGACAAGCCTACCATGATCTTGTTGAGGCCATATGGCAGGATATTTTAGTTGGTGTGGGATCAGTAGAAGGTTTTGTTGAGAGGAAAATTGGCAGAGGATTACCCCTTACCTCTGGGAAAGGGGAAAGCCCAGACCGGGGGTTTAGCCCGGAAGAAAGAGAAAAAATAAAAAAAGATATACTAAATGAACTGCAGGCTACAATATTGGATAAATCCAAACGGGACAATTCCCTTTTGGCCGCGTCTATAAAAAAAGAAGTGTTAGCTGAGTTAGAAGCACAAGGAGAAGCCTGGGAAAAAGGACGGGAACCTTCCGGTAATAGTTTTAGACAGCAACGAAAGGAAATGGATAACAGAAACAGGGAACAGTTTTCACGGGCAGAAGCAGAAAGAATAAAGAGGGATATTTTAAAGGATTTGCGGCTATCCCCAGATAATGGCTATTACTCCAACTGTAAAGACTGATGTTAGAAGCTTTAAAGTCCAGGAGTGAACTATAAAGGAGGAACCTACATGCAGGAAACAAATCGGGTACTAGTGGAGTCGATCAAGCAAGAAATACTGTCTGATCCGGTTTTTAATGAGGCATTGGGGCAAGGTAGGTATAATAACAACAGAAAAGCCAACAACCAGTATGGACAGATAGATCTGGAACGGATAAAAAAAGAGGTTCTAACTGATCTTCGGGGGGAATTGCCGGTGAACCGAGGGAACGAAACCGTATCTGATACTAGCCCTATAAATCCCTATGATCAAACTATTGCAGATAGTGTAAAAAAAGAGTTGCTTGCCGATATGAGAGCCAGAGAGGCCCTGCGTCAAGCTGATTTACACGGCTATGGCGATATTGTCTCTGATCAAAATATAGGCAGGATGATCCGGCAACGCCACAGGACGCTACAAGATATCAAGAGAGACCTGGCCAAAGAATTAGATACCATTCAAGCTATTGAGAACAGGGCAGGTGTCAATATTGATCCGCAAATTCAGGATATAGCGCGTTCTATTGTGACTGAAGCACGAGGGCAGGGGGTCAGTATTAACGAAGTTAAACAAAGGCTCTTGGGCAGCAATGGCACAGTTGGATCCGGTTGGTTCCAGCGTGTGTTAGAAACGCTGGGATTGGGGCAACGCAAAGGTTTTGCCTATGGCATTGGTGCAGCTATTTTGGCTGCCATGCTTTGGCCTACAGTCAGGCAAGGCCTGCACTCAGTGGCAGTGCAGTCGATGGAAAGCGGCATGGGATTGGCAGACAGGGCACGTTCAGTAATGGACGGGTTTGGTAATGACTTTACCACTGAATTTGGCGGTGATGGAAGCGAAGCGGTAAAGGGGGAGCATAATAGCTGCCAGGGAGAATCATTCCAAGGTAATGAACCACCTGTTTTAGAAGAGTGAAAGAAATATAAAGGGTCCTCAGCTTTCTACCAGGCAAGATTTTAAGACAGAGGCTAATGGGAACATGTTTGCAATTGCAATTAGAAATCGGGTGATAAAGGAAAAGGCTTCCGATCGGAAGCCTTTTTTACTGGTGCAGTAAAAGTTGCAGTAAAAATATTTTTTCCTTTTGCTATGCTAACGTAAAACCCGCTAGCCCTTGAAAATACTGGTGCGGCAGAGAGGACTTGAACCTCCACACCCTTGCGGGCACAAGAACCTGAATCTTGCGCGTCTGCCAATTCCGCCACTGCCGCTAGTGAAATTATCCTCAGTCCTGTGAGTGAATTGCACACATAAATATAGCATACCGGGATACCCTCTGTCAACAAGACCGACAACTAAAATTTTTCTTATTCCTGAAAGCCAAGCCAGGTAGGGTTCATACCTAAATAAATGGGCTTGGCAAAATAATTCACAATAACATCGGAAATATTATTAATACAAAGGGGGTATACAGGTGAGTGAAAAAATAGAAGAGGTCGTTAAACCATGTGCAAAAGGCGGTACTACAAAAACCGGATACCAGGAACTATGGAACACCGGTCAGGCACATAATAAAAAAATAAAAAATAAAACCAGAGGTATTAATAGACCCAGTGTTTAGTATGGTATGTAGATAATAATAAGAACAGCATGGTTTCTCATCAAACCATGCTGTTTTATACTATTGGTGACCCCACCGGGATTCGAACCCGGGTTACCGCCGTGAAAGGGCGGTGTCTTAGACCACTTGACCATGGGGCCGATGGTCGGGATGGAGGGATTCGAACCCCCGGCCTCTTGCTCCCAAGGCAAGCGCGCTAGCCAAACTGCGCTACATCCCGCTAAATCTTACAAATAGAATTATAGCCTACCCGGAAAAACGCGTCAAGCTATAACCCTGGGAGGTAGACAAAAAAATGTCCAGCTTGCGCTGGACGGGGAGAGATAGAACTCACCAAAGCGGAGTAACCATATTATGCGCTATTAGAATGCAAATTATACAATATGTAAAAAAAATAATAATATAAAACCATTTTGGATAAATGGTTGAGGCGAGGGGGAATAAACCTGTTGTGGGCAAAAATGGGGCAAGCATATTTTTGCCCGGCTGTTTTAGGGGCATATCCATGTTATAATAAATGGTCGGTATTTTCATCCGTTTATCAATTAACCAGTGTTATTCATTGAATAAGGAGAGGAAGGTGGGCCAGTGATTGTAGCAGAACAAAAACCACTAGCGGAAATATTACATCTTATTGAGGGCTATAATAAGCTGCTTTTGCTTGGATGTGGTAGCTGTGTGACGGTGTGTCTCACCGGTGGTGAAAAGGAATGTGAAATACTGGCCAGTGCCCTGCGTATTAAGCGTCGTCTAGCGGGTAAGCCTGTTGAAATAAAAACCCATACTGTCACCCGCCAGTGTGATCCGGAATTTATTGATGAGTTACAGGATATGGTAGAGGACGTTGAGGCCATTGTATCTATGGCCTGTGGGGTAGGGCCCCAGTACCTGGCTGAGAGGTATAGTGATAAATACGTCATACCGGCGATGAATACAAAATTTGTCGGGGGATCCATACAGCAGGGGATATGGGAAGAGCGGTGTAGTCTTTGTGGTGACTGCATGATTCATCTCACTGCTGGTATCTGCCCGATAGCACGATGCCCGAAAAGTATTTTAAATGGCCCATGTGGTGGGGCTCAAAACGGTAAGTGCGAAATTAATAATGAACTTGACTGTGTATGGCATTTAATCTATAAACGTCTGGCGGCACAGGGTCGTCTCGATCTGCTGAAAAGAATCATTCCCCCCAAGGATTGGTCTGAATCACGTGATGGTGGGCCGCGCAGGATGATCAAGGAGGGCATATAAAAAATGTTGACTTCAGCAGGCAGCAATCTGGAAAGGGTATTAAAAAGCGGTCGCCATGTGGTGACAGCAGAACTAGGGCCGCCCAAACATTCATCACCTCACAATATTATCCGTCACACAAAAACGCTCAAAGGGTACATAGATGCGGCCAATGTTACGGACTGCCAGTCTGCTGTTGTCCATATGTCCAGCATTAGTGCGGCGTTTCATATTATGAACAACGGTATCGAACCAGTTGTTCAGGTAACCTGCCGGGACAGAAATAGGATCGCTATTCAAAGTGATTTGCTTGGCGCTTATAGTATGGGATTAAAAAATGTACTATGCCTATCTGGCGATCACCAAATGTTCGGCAATCACCCTACTGCAAAAAACGTTTACGACATAGATTCCATACAGCTAATTCAGCTCACCAGAAGAATGTGTGACGAAAAACTATTTTTTTCTGGGGCAGCAATAAAGGAATTTGAACCTAAATTTTTCATTGGGGCGGTGGCCAACCCTTTCGCCGACCCATTCGAATACCAGGTGGATCGTTTAGAGAAAAAAATTAACGCCGGTGCAGAATTCATTCAAACCCAATGTATTTATGATTTAGAAAGGTTTGCCCGGTTCATGGAAATGTGTGTGGAGCGCGGGCTGCACGAAAGGGCTCATATACTGGCGGGAGTTACCCCGCTCAAAAGTTCACGGGCTGCTAAATTTATGCAGAACCGGGTGCCTGGTATCTCAGTGCCGGAAGAAATTGTCAGACGTCTGACGAAAGCAGAGGATCAGAAAACCGAGGGTATTTCTATTTGTATCGAACAAATAAAATACATGAAAGAAAATGTTAAAGGCCTGGCGGGGTTCCATATTATGGCTATTTCCTGGGAGGAAATCATTCCTGAAATCATGAAAGGGGCCGGCATTTGCCAATGCTCTTAAATCAGCATGATTTATAGGGCAAATTTACCGATATAGGCGGCCAGATCCACGATTCTGTTGGAATACCCCCACTCATTGTCATACCAGGCTAAAACCTTAGCCAAAGCGCCGTCCACAACCATTGTTGACATGCTGTCCACAACAGAGGAATGGTAGTTGCCGTTGAAGTCTCGAGACACAAGTGGTTTTTCACAAAACTGCAGGATGCCCCTTAGTGGTCCCGCTGCAGCATTTTTTAATTCACGATTTATTTCTCTAACTGAGGCCTGCCTGTCCAGTTCCACCACCAAATCCACAACAGATACATTAGGGGTAGGCACACGTATGGAAAGCCCATTTAGTTTCCCCTCCAGCTCCGGGATGACCAGAGCTACCGCCTTTGCTGCGCCTGTAGTTGTGGGGATAATAGAAAGGGCGGCTGCTCTGGCCCGCCGTAAGTCTTTGTGTGGGAGATCCAGTATTTGCTGATCATTGGTGTATGAGTGTACAGTTGTTATCAGGCCCCGGGCTATGCCAAATTTTTTGTGGATCACCTTGACTACGGGGGCCAGGCCGTTTGTAGTGCATGATGCATTTGATATAATGTGATGTTTTGCCGGATCATACTTGTTTTCGTTAACGCCCATCACTATTGTGATATCTTCATTTTTGGCCGGTGCGCTAATCAGTACCTTTTTTGCACCGCCATTCATATGTTTAATGGCCTCTTCACGTCTGGTAAAAAGGCCGGTGGATTCGATCACTATCTGGACGTCATATTCACTCCATGGTATGGCGCCGGGATCTTCTATGGCGAAAGCCTCAATATCTTTGCCGTTTACCCTGAATTCGCGTTCTTCATTGGCATAAATGTCAGCATCGAGGGTTCCATGTACTGAGTCATACTCCAGAAGATGAGCGAGGGTACAAGCGTTAGTTAGATCGTTCACAGCAACAACTTCTATTTCATCGCTGTCCATTGCGGCCCTAAACACATTCCTTCCTATCCGACCAAATCCATTAATTCCTACCTTTAGCACCATAAGCAAAATACCTCCTGTCATCTCTGTACCTATAGTGCCCATAGAAATTAAGATATAACATTGAAATTATATGGAAAACACACGTGCATGTGAAGTCTGCTGTTAGAACCAATAACAGTTATTAAATACTTGTAATTAGCAATAAATGTATATTTATTGCTTTTCATTTTTTGAACGGTCAAAAAACACATCTAAATGGGGTTTTTGCGTTTTAAAGAGCATTGTATTTTTTTAGAAATGTTGTATACTGAATCCATAAATAGAGAAATAAAAGCACTAGATCCATTTTGTATTATTATCTGGGGGGAGTACATCATTATGCATTCGTTTATTCAGCCGCTTCAGGCCTCAAAACTGATCATTAATCCCGGATCAGAACAGTTGAGGAATATGGCTGCTGTAGAAGAAAAAACAACATGTTATGGCAGTGCCAGCTACATTACTCGGGTAAGAAGCAGGAGCGCAAAGTACACCTATATACTGGAGGGTGACTACCTGGGGGTAGATCAAAAGGGAATATCACTGGCAAAAGAAAAGGAGATTGCATCTAAGGTTTGGGAGTATCTAAGGGAAAAAGAAGTCATATGTATTGACCGGAAACTGGGCAATAGCCCTCAATTTCAACTTAATTGCAGGTTGTATATAACAAAAGAATATGCCCGCATCCCCTTCATGTGGCACAACATGCTTTTTGAACCAAACCCTGCTAAATTGGAGCCGGATTTAACTACCGTGATGGTGCCGGAATGGCCGGAGCGGCTGATTTTTGTGCACCCGGAACTGGGAATAACTTTTGCTCTAGGTTCTGATTATTTTGGTGAAATAAAAAAATCTTTTCTAAGAATGGCCCTCTATGTGTGGAAGAAAAAGGGTGGCCTGGGCTTTCATGCGGGGGGCAAGGTTTTAAGAGTCCGCACCGCTAAAGGTGCCCTGGAGGATGTTGGCTTTATTATGTTTGGCTTAAGCGGGACAGGCAAGACAACCCTAACCATTCACGATCATGGGTTAACTGGTGAGGAACGGGTTTTTATCAGACAGGACGATATGGTGATGATGGATGAGGATGGCTATTGCAACGGCACTGAAAATGGCTTTTATATAAAAACAGAAGGTCTGGAGCCTACCCAGAAGGTATTATACGATGCTGCTGTATCCCCTAACGCTATCCTGGAAAATGTTAAGGTTTACGAAGATGGCAGTATTGACTTTACCAACTCTGAACTGACCACAAACGGGAGAACAGTTATTAGAAGATCTGAGGTGGCCAACACAGATAATAGGGTAGACCTGGATAAAGCAAACAAGATCATTTTTATTACTAGAAGAGAGGATATTATCCCCGCAGTGGCAAAATTAAATCCGGAACAAGCAGCAGCATATTTTATGCTTGGTGAATCAATCGAAACCTCAGCCGGGGATCCGACACGTGCAGGTGAATCCAAGCGTGAGGTGGGGACAAACCCGTTCATAGTCGGCAAGGAGTCCGATGAGGGAAACAGGTTGCTAAGCATTCTAAGGAAAAACCCGGATATGGAATGTTACTTATTGAACACCGGAAGCATCGGCATGGGGGGCAAAAAACCCGGTGAAAAAATTACCATCAAAATTTCCACAGAACTTATGAAACAAATAGCCAAAGGTAACATCAGATGGGCTTTTGATCCGGACTGGCACTATCAGGTACCGGTGGAGATGCCCGGGATTAATATAGCCGAATATAACCCAATAAATTACTTTGAGGAGGCAGATTACCGTGAACGGGTGGCAAAGCTACGCGCAGAGAGAATTGGCTGGCTTAATAAATATACGGGATTAAAAAAAGAAATAATCAATGCCATAAAATAACTTTGATATATAAAGAAAAACATCGTTTCTTAACATTGCATGGCCGTCAAGGCCATTTTTGTTTTTAACGGCGGGCAGGAAGAAGGAGGGATAAGGTTGAATTATTGTTTATCATAGGCTCCTACCGTTATTTTTACCAATTAAATCGAGTAACAAATAGCAGTAATGACGTTAAATACAGTATGATAAAAGGATGAGGCAGGATTAAATGTTTAGAAATTTGCGTGAAAACATTATTAAATGTGATCAAAAGGTTAACATAACTGCAACTTTTGGTGCAGATCTGGTGCTGGAGGGGATTACCTTTGTTCCCAGTTTGCTGATTAAGATATATAGCCGTATGGGTATTACTGATTTTCAAATGATGCTTCTAGTCCATTTAATTAGATTTAAAATAGAGGAAAAGAATTATTGTCCCACGCCTGAGGATATCGCAACAGTGATGGAGGCAAATCCGTCAAAAATAAAAAAAGAACTGGCTGAGCTACTGGAAAAAGATATTGTTTCGGTTAGTGAATTCTATGATCAGGAAAACAATGTGATATTTCAGGGGTATGATTATGAACCACTTTTTTTAAGGGTTTCGGACGTGTGGGCTACCATTAGAGCCGAAGAAATTATGAAATCTGAAGACCTGATAAAGGTGGCCGCAGATAATAAATTTGATCCACCAACGGAATTGATTTCTACTTTTGAAAAAGAGTTTGGCCGGCCCCTTTCCCCTATTGAGGTGGATCAGATTGTTCTATGGTCCAGGGAAGCAGCTCCACTGCTGGTGATGGAGGCTTTAAAAAGGGCAGTACTAAGAGGTAAACACAATTTTAAATATATTAATAGTATCTTAATGGAATGGAAAAAAAATAACCTGCAAACCCTTGATGAAATAGCTGAACACGACAAGGATTTTCTGAAACGCCGTTCTGCCGCCGGGGTGCGAAAATATCAGCGCAGTGGGCCGGGAAACACCGTGGGTAAAGAAAAGGAATCCAAGGAAAAGGCTTTTATTAGATCGCTTTACAATAAAACATAATAATATATATTTGCCGCACCGGCAGCGATCATTTGGGGAAAGGTAGGTATTACTAGTGTGACCTGTAAAATTTGTGGAGATCGGGGCATTATTATTCTTAATAACGAAACGGCTGTACCCTGCAGTTGTGTGAAAAAAGACCGGCATGTCAGCCTGCCGAAAAACTTTATTAATTGTTCGTTTGAAAAGTTCCAGTTTAGATATTACACCAAAAATTTTACAGATCCTGAAACAGGGTTAACAAGTTATGCACTGGCAAAAATTGCCCATAAGGCTGCAAAAAACTTTATTGAAAGATTTTTAAAAGATCCGCGCACAGATGGGCTGTTATTTACAGGGAAAGTGGGAAGTGGTAAAACATACCTGGCTTGCAGTATTGCAAATGAATTAATAAATAAACATGGGTGTTTAGTGCTATTTGTTGAAGTGCCCGACTTGTTGGACAGGATTCGATCTACCTACAGCCCAGGTGGGGGACCGGAGCAGACTACCGAGTATCAACTGTTGGACACTGCCAGACAGGTACCCCTGCTGGTTTTTGATGATTTGGGTGCACATAATTACACAGAGTGGACCAGAAATAAAATATATTCTATTATCAACTATCGCCTAAACGAAAGGCTGCCTGTTATTGTTACCACAAATATTAAACTGGATGAAATTACAGAGTATTTGGGGGAAAGAACCACATCAAGACTACTGGAAATGTGCAGTCCCTATCGTATGACGGTTGATATTGATATCCGAGCTGTGCAGCGAAAAGAAAAGGATCGCAGAGACTACTGAGTTGCTGGTAACTGTGCCATGTTTTTAAGAAATACCACCCGTTTCGGGTGGTATTTTATTCTTTTATATGCAGATACTACACCATAAAGATAAAAATTTATGTATATAAACATTTTCTATGAGCAAAAATACCTTCTGGAATCAGGAAAGGAGAAAACAATGAAAAACATATTTCGAAGGTATATTTTAACCCCGATATTGTTAATATTAGCAGTGTATATTATAAATACAGCCACAGCATGGGGTGAATGTTCTCAGACATTAGAAAACACATATTTAAGCAGTACTGATCCTTCTGTGGCGAAATATACCGTGCAAAGTGGCGACACATTATATAGTATTGCCACAGAGTATCATGTTGCGCTTGATGAACTAATGAAGGCTAATAAATTAAAAAACAGCTTGATTTTAGCAGGTGAAACCTTGCAGTTGCCCGCCGCGGCTACTACCCTGGGGAAAATGTCTAGAGAGGAAGTTATGCTTCTGGCCCGGGTAATCCACGCTGAGGCCAGGGGTGAAAGTTTTGAAGGACAGGTGGCAGTGGGCGCTGTTGTTTTAAACAGGCTGACCAGTCCACATTTTCCTAAAACTATACATGATATAGTTTTTCAAAAGAACAAACGTGTTTATCAGTTTTCCCCTGTTGGTGATGGTTCCATTAATCTGGAACCTGATGAAAGGGCAGTGCAGGCGGCGTTACAGGCCATGTCTGGGGAAGATCCCAGCAAAGGAGCTCTCTTTTTTTATAATCCCAATATTAGCTCTGACAAGTGGATCAAGACACTGCCGGTGATAACCACAATTGGCAACCATGTCTTTGCTACCAGTTATTAAAAAAAAAGGCGGCCTAAACGGTCGCCTTAGAAACGAATTTTTTATCCAGGCTTAGCCCTTTTACCTGAACATTTACCATTTGCACCTGCAGCCCAGTCATCTCCTCCACAGCAACTATAATTCTTTTTTGAATTTCAGCAGCTATTATGTGTAGGGGATAACCATAAGTCAGTACCGGTGCAATATCAATTGTTACAATACCTTCTTGCTCAACATATATATTTATTTTTCCCGGCTGGCTTACTCCATCAATCGACTTAGCAGCATAGCCGGCAATAGCTTCAAGGGCGTGGTTAGATATGGACAATTTGCCGTGAAAAGTAAATGTGGGGCGAATAATTGATTGTTCCAGCCAGTCCTTTTTCCCTGAGGCACCTCTTTTTTTTAAAAACACTTGTAATGGGTCAACAAGTGTGCCGGGGAAGCTCTTCTTAACCTCCAGCGTTGGGGCCGGTATAACATGTTTGCTGAAATGTGTCCGGATATACTTCGCCTTCCTAATTTCCTTTTCGCTGGCCACATCTTCAATATTTAAAAATTTAGATGGGTGGGGCAATCCAAGCCGTGAGGCTATTTTTAGGACCATTTCTTTAGATGTGCCCAGGATCAATATTTTTACAGGGGCCAGTTCAGAAATAGCTTTTTTTATTTCATTAACCTTGTCCTCTTCCAAGAAGATGGCAGATTTGATTGCCCCTATCCTGGTAGGCTGTCGTTTGGCTGACGAGCCTGCCAGAATGCGGTTTCCCTGAATTAAAAGACCGTCGTCAATTATTGCCTGGGCCCCAAGCTGATGGGCAATACCTGCTGCCCGATGGCTTTTGCCAGTGCCGCTTGGCCCAACCAGAGCTATAGTTTGCAAGTCATGGCACCTACTTATTTAATATTATTTCCATTTTTATCATAACATATCCGGGTCCGGCATCATAGCTGCCGATGTTGGGAGGGTAGTAATTAAAATTATTATATTCCGGCAGCCTGACAATATACACCATTTTTGAATATGATATGCAAAGAGGTTGGAAAGGTTATCCTGGACAGCTATGATACTGCCACTGGTGGTAGTCTTTTAGTGAAGGGGCAGGTCCAGGGATAGTATTATTCCGGCTACCTAGTCAAAAAAATTTTTCTTGCGGAAAAAAAGATATGTCACAATAGCAATTGGGAATAGGGGTGGCGTCATAAAGATAGCCCAGCCTATAGTTTCTGATAAAGGCCGGCCTTTTCTGCGTGTGTCCAGATAGACCCAGATTACTGCACTACACGAGATAATAATATACAAGACTAGAAATACGCTTGAGGCTACACTGGATTGAGATTCAGGCAAGCTATTTCCCCCTTTAATGCCGATAATAACAATATGCATTCGACATTTTTTAGTTTAAACCTTTAAAAGTACACCGACTGCTTTAAATGCTTGACTTTTTCATTGGACTATGACAAAATTATTTTTGCGTTATATATGTTTGGCGGGGCATAGCTCAGTTTGGTAGAGCGCACGGTTCGGGACCGTGAGGTCGCACGTTCAAGTCGTGTTGCCCCGACCATTGATACCAATTCCACCTGCGGGGACATTCTAGCCGCGGGTTTTTTTAAAGCAGGTGTCAATTTAAAAAAAATTGCATGTGATGTTGCTTTTTTTGACAAGATGTGTCCCTTTTACTGTTAGAGAAAATGTTTACATGTTATAATAAACTAGTTTAGTTTTACAGAACAATCAAAATATTTTGTGAGGGATGGCTAGTGAATCTTTTAATTATGGGCCCCCCCGGGGCAGGAAAAGGGACCCAGGCTGAAGCGCTCGTACAAAAATTGGGCATAATACATATCTCAACGGGTGACATGTTCAGGTCTGCTATTAAAAAAGGTACTGAAATGGGGTTAAAAGCCAAGGAGTATATGGATAAAGGTGAGCTGGTGCCGGATTACGTGGTTGTAGGCATGGTGAGAGAGAGAATCTATCAGCCTGATAGTGTGCGCGGTTTTTTGCTGGACGGGTTTCCCCGTAATGTTGTTCAAGCAGAAGAGCTTGATGAAATGCTGAAGTCGGCTGGGCTCAGTCTTAATGCTGTTATTAACATTGTGGTACCCCGTGAAAAATTGGTAGAACGAACCACAGGACGTCGCATTTGCCGTTCTTGTGGAGCAAGCTTTCATATAATGTTTAAGAAACCACAAACAGAGGGGATCTGCGACAATTGCGGTGGCGAACTGTATCAGCGCAGTGATGATAATGAAACCGCAGTTAATAACCGCCTTTATATATATGAAGCAAATGCCAACCCCCTGATCGATTATTACGGGGCAAAAGGGCTCTTGTTGAATATTGACGGGGATCAAGATATTGACAAAGTTATGGAAGATATACTGAAAAATATATGCGACTAAATATTTAGAGCTCGATGTACCCGGATAGGTAGATGTAGCGCTAGATCATAAGATGTTAATACTGGGGCGTCGCCAAGCGGTAAGGCACCGGACTCTGACTCCGGCATTTCGTTGGTTCGAATCCAGCCGCCCCAGCCAGATCAATAGGTATGTTAAATTATGGTATTGTCAACCGGATGGAGCAGTGGCATCACAGGTTGTAGTTGCTGTAGATTCTAGCCCTTCATGATTTTTAAAATCTGTTTAAGGGACTTTTTTTATTATCGGCTATATGCTGCTAATGGGCAGGGGTAAAACATTTCGCTTTCTTGGTTAATAACAGTAAGGGAAGAATGCAATAATAACTGAAGGACATATTTGTCGGAGGGTGAAAATATGGATAAAAGAGATCTAGTAATCATTGGCGGTGGACCAGCAGGGCTTACCGCGGGGATATACGCATCCAGGGCATCCATTGATACAGTTATACTGGAGCGTGGCGTCCCTGGTGGTCTTGTGATCAGCACCAATTTGATAGAAAACTACCCTGGTTTCAGTGAAGGTGTAAGCGGGCCGGATTTGATGATCCAAATGGAAAAACAGGCGAAACGTTTCGGCTGTCAAATTATGTCTGCTCATGTAGAAAAAATAGAAACCGGTGATCAAGAATTTCACTTAAGAACTGATAGTGGGGAAATCATCACCCGGGCAGTGATATTGGCTTCAGGTGTGCAGCCCCAGATGCTGGGCGTAACAGGGGAAAAAGAACTTATCGGCCGTGGGGTTTCTTACTGTGCCACCTGTGATGGGCCCTTTTATCGAAACAAGAGTGTAGCCGTTATTGGCGGTGGTGATGCGGCTGTAGAAGAGGCTATTTTTTTGACCAGATTTGCAGAAAAGGTTTTTGTGATTCACCGTAGAGGAGAACTGCGGGCGATAAAAATATTACAGCAAAGAGCCTTTGAAAACCCAAAAATTGAATTTATCTGGCATAGTGTGGCAGATGAAATACTGGGCCAGAAGTTAGTTGAAGGGATCAGGGTCAGGGATGTACGTGATAGCAGCAAAAAAACATTAAAGGTCAATGGTGTGTTTATCTATGTGGGTAACAAACCCAATTCGCTTTTGCTACAGGATCTAGTTAAAACTGATGAGAAGGGTTATATAGTGACGGATGAGAATATGCAAACCACAATAAAAGGTGTTTTTGCTGCCGGAGATGTTCGCCAAAAGCTGCTCCGCCAGGTAGTAACCGCTGTTGCAGATGGTGCTACTGCTGCCTTTGCTGCGGAAAAACATTTGACCGAATTAAAATAATAAGTCCAATTTTGCAGCCCTTTACAGCGATAAAGCTTTTTAATTTATGTCTTTTATTAGCAAAAGCCAATTTACTATAGAGGAAAATAATGTTTTATGAAGAAGATATATAAAAAAGACCTCTTATTTTAATTTTTTGGAGAGTGCGTTATAATTATTTGTTCTGGGGGGTGTATTTTTGGCGGAAATACCACAAGGTTTTTGGGACGGGGAGCACCGGATGTTGGCCAGACTCATTTCGTTGGTAGAGGATAGTCTGCCGGGTAAGGAGGATGTTCTGCGCAAGTTACATCCACATACGGGGCAGGCCTATATACTAGGTTTGACTGGTTCACCCGGTGCGGGAAAAAGTTCTCTTGTAGACAGCGTAGTACGTGAAATTAGAAAGCGCAATCAAACAGTAGGGGTGATAGCGGTCGACCCATCAAGCCCCTTTTCCGGCGGCGCTTTTCTTGGAGACCGTATCCGCATGAATGAACATGCTATGGATGATGGAGTTTTTGTGCGCAGTATGGCCACCAGGGGCAGCCTCGGGGGTTTGGCCAAAACCACAAAAGAGGCAGTTAAGGTAATGGATGCCTTTGGGGTGGATTGGGTAATTATTGAGACAGTAGGTGTGGGCCAATCTGAGCTTGATATTATGTACATTGCCGATACTACTGTGGTGGTACTGACCCCTGGTGCGGGTGACAGCATTCAATCCATGAAGGCAGGCATAATGGAGATAGCCGATATTTTTGCCATAAATAAATGCGATATGCCCGGTACGGACACGCTTATATTAGAAGTAAATTTAATGCTTGATATGCAGGACGACCATATAAAATGGCGGCCACCAGTCAAACCAACATCCAACTTGAACAAAGGTGAAGGAATAGCTGAACTTCTTGAGGCTATAGAAGTCCACCGCAACTATCTCAATGAAAAAGGACTTTTTAGCGAAAGGCGTAGAGAAAGGACCAAAAGTGAAACACTGGATATAGTAAACCATCAGTGGCAGGAGCTGGTCCGAGAAGAGGTAGAGAGGCCGGGCCGGGTACACGATCTGCTGGAGAAGGTGGCAGAGCGGGAGGTTGATCCCTATACTGCTTCAGAAAGTATAATTAATTGGGTTATTGAAGATTTAAAAAAGGTATAATTTACTACGGTTTTGATGTTTTCTAATTGCGTCTCCAGTGGCGCAATTTTTGTTTTATTAAGTATTCATGGAAAAGAAGTGAAATGTAAATAATTATTGGGTATAATTTAGAGATAATAGATTATATGAAAATATAGAGAGGAGATGAAGTGGTGAAAATAATATTTTTAGGTCACGCTGGTTTTTTAATTGAAGGAAGTAAAAAGATAGTTATTGACCCCTTTTTGACCGGTAACTCAACAGCAAAACATAAACCAGAAGATATAAATGCTGACTTGATTATGGTTAGCCATGGACATGGGGATCATTTTGGTGATACACTGTCAATCGCCAAACAGTCTGGGGGAACAGTCGTTTCTGTTCATGAACTGGCTGTTTTTTGCTCGAACAAAGGGGTAAATGCCCATGGTATGCATATAGGCGGCAGCCATATTTTTGACGGTGTAAAAATTAAACTGACACCGGCCTGGCATGGTTCCGGATACGGTGAAGAAAGCCCACTGGAATACCTGGGGACACCCTGTGGTTTTGTCTTCAATTTAGACGGCCAAACCATTTACCATAGTGGCGATACTGGTCTTTTTGGGGATATGGAGCTAATCAGCAGGCTGAACAAGATCGATATAGCCATGATCCCCATCGGGGATAATTACACAATGGGTCCCGAGGATGCCCTCGTGGCGGTAAAAATGCTCAAGCCGGGTTTGGTTATACCTATGCATTATAATACCTTTCCGCTCATCGAACAGGATCCCTTTAAATTCAAATCAGATGTGGAAAAGGATACCACAAGTAAGGTGGCAATCATGGCTCCGGGTGAGAGCCTGGAAATATAAAAGATGAGGTGTTTCTTTGAAAAAGGCAGTAATAGATACAGAAAAGGGAACCATTGAAATTGAATTATTTGCACAGGACGCCCCAAATACAGTGAATAATTTCATATCTTTAATTAACAAAGGATTCTATGACGGTCTCATTTTTCACAGAGTGATACCTGGATTTGTGGCCCAGGGTGGATGTCCGGAAGGTCGTGGAACAGGTGGGCCAGGTTATAAAATAAAATGTGAAATAAACCCCAACAAACACCTGCGCGGCTCACTTTCAATGGCTCATGCCGGCAAGGACACGGGTGGCAGCCAGTTTTTTATCTGTTATGATGCCTTTCCCCATCTGGACGGTGTACATACCGTTTTTGGCCGGGTTACCAAGGGAATGGAAGTGGTGGACAAGATCCAACAGGGTGACAAAATGATCAAAGTAATTACTACTGATGAGGAGTAAAACATGATATTTCTAACCCTATAAGGGTTGTGTTTCTATCGCGGATGTTCCAAATTCACCCCGGCTCGCGCCGGGTTTTTACCTATATTTTGCATGCGGAGCTATAAAAATGAAGAGAAATTATGTTGTTTGCGACCTGGAAACCACAGGTCTTAACCCAATATCGGACAGAATCATAGAAATAGGCCTGGTTCGGATCCAACAGGGTCAGATTGCAGATAAGTATCATGCCTTGGTCAATCCTGGTATGGTGCTGCCCTTAAGAATCAAAAGGCTTACCGGTCTTGATGATGAGGTTCTAGTTAATGCACCGCCAATATCTGAAGTGATTAATGATGTGGTTGATTATATAGGCAATAGCTCCATAGTAGGGCACAACATTCGTTTTGATCTTGATTTTCTATCAGCTGCTCATGGGCTTCCTCTTGATAACCCCCATTATGACACAATCGAACTAGCACGTCTTTTGGTGCCCGATGCTCTAGGTTACCGCCTGGAATCCCTTTGTGCCGGGCTGGGAATTAGCTTTGATGGTAGCCATAGGGCCCTTAAGGATGCGATGGCCACCGCCACACTGATGGTTGTACTGTTGGAGAAATTACGTAGCCTGGATCCTGGTGTTTTGATTCAGTTGAATAGATTGCTTCATGATGCCCGTTCGGCATGGAATGTTCCTGTCAGTAATTATATAAAAGAATTTTTAAAAGAATTCCCTGACCGGAAAATAACTCGTGCCTCTTATCTACATTACAATGATAAAAATGATAACCAGTCCCCCAGGTTTATAGGTGCTCCGCCTGCAGAAAGACTGATACTTACCCAAAATGAAGTGGTTTCACTGCTAAAAAAAGATGGCCTGATGTCGGATGTGCTGCCGGAATATGAATACCGCCCCCAGCAGGAAGCAATGGTATGCGAAATTACCCGAGCCTTAAATGAGGGCAAATTTTTGCTGATGGAAGCCGGGACGGGAGTGGGCAAAACCATTGCCTATTTAATTCCGGCCATACTATGGAGTATTAAAAACAAGGAAAGGGTTTTAGTTGCTACCCACACCATTAACCTGCAAGAACAGCTATGGTTGAAAGATATACCCATGCTCACCAAAATGATTAGGGAACCTTTTCATGCCGCGCTGGTTAAAGGGCGGCAAAATTACATCTGCCTGCGCAGGTGGTTTAATGTGTTGACGGGTATGCACCAGCCTGATGAAGCAGCCTTTTTTGCCAGAGTGTTGTTATGGCTCAACATTACTGAAACAGGCGATCGGGGAGAATTGAATACCAACCCAACGGAAAACGAGATCTGGTTGACTATTTGCGGGGAGGCTGATGGTTGTCTCGGGCTGCGCTGTCCCTACCAAAAGGATTGTTTTGTTAATCGAGCCAGAAGAAACGCTGAAAATGCTGATTTAATTATCACGAATCATTCATTGCTTTTTTCTGATATTAAGGCAGATAACAGAGTATTGCCTTCATTTGGGCCTTTAATCGTTGATGAAGCCCATCACATTGAAGAATCGGCTACAACCCACCTGGGAGTACAGATTAATAGAAAAACATTTAACAGGTGGCTATGGTCTGCAGGTAAGGACCTGGCCAAGTTGGCGGAAAAGGCGCCGCCTACAGATGGTGTTAAATGGTTTGAGCTGATCAAGATAGCACAGGAAACAAGGTTGGAATTGTTAGAAGGTTTTCGTAGGTTTTTTGAATCTCTTTATGATGTAAACTTAGGCCAAGAATATGCCTATAACAATATATCTCTCAGGCTACCTTTGGCCAATGAATACCAGGGGCCGCTTCTGGAAAATGGTGAAAAATGTGTCCAACTGTTACGCAGATTTGCTGATGAAATCAAGGATTGCGCTGCTCTTATGGAGATTTGGTCAATTACCGATGAAGCATGGGCCGGTGAACAACGGGATGTTTCCGGTTTGAGTGTGGCCGGTGTGACCTGGGCAGAGGATCTGTGTTTTATATTACAGTGTAGTGATCAGAGGTCTGTTTACTGGGTAGATATTGAAGTCAATGCCCGTGCCACTGGTAGAAATTGTTCCTTAAACGCTGCTCCCATTGATGTAGGGACACTTTTATTTGACCTACTATTCAAAAATAAAGATACAGTTATCCTCACCTCTGCAACGTTAACAGTAAACAGAGGATTTAGCCATATTATAGATCGAACCGGTCTTAAATATCTTAATGAGGAAAGAATATTAAAGGCCAGCTTTGATTCCCCCTTTTCTTATGATCACAAGGTGATGCTGTGTATTAACCGTGATTTGCCTGTGCAAGGTGCAGTGGATGATGATATTTATTTGGATAAGATCAAAAATGCTCTTTATAAATTTATTTTGGCCGCCGGTGGCCGAACGCTAGTATTATTCACATCACATAGAATCCTGCGTGAGGCCTACAGGCGATTAAAACCTCTTTTAGAGCCCCACGATATTTGTTTGCTGGGCCATGGCATAGACGGCAGCAGGTCCCGTTTACTGGGCGAGTTTAAAGCAGGAGGCAGACTGGTTTTATTTGGTTCACTAAGTTTTTGGGAGGGAATTGATGTACCGGGTGAGGCCCTAACCTGTGTCATCATCGTTAAGCTGCCTTTCTCCTCCCCCGCCCAGCCCATTATTGAGGCTCGTCTGGAGGATTTGGCCAGTCGGGGCCAGGATGGTTTTAGACTACTAAGTATACCCCAGGCTATTATACGTTTTAAACAGGGGTTTGGCCGGTTGATTAGGAGCAGCAGAGACGATGGCTGTGTGGTTGTCCTCGATGGGAGGCTTCTGAGCAGAAACTATGGTAGGCAATTTCTTGTTTCCCTTCCCATTAAGCGACACCTGAGGGGGGATGTGGATTTTATCGCTAAAAAAATTTATGCCTGGCTTAAAGACAACCGGGATCGTCAACTACAAAGTTAATATATGGCAAAGGTTATAATCAAATAGATAGCACATTTAATCTATGTTTAAAATAATATATTAGCAGCTAACCTAATGAAGGGATGTGAGTATCCTTGCGTGTATATTTTGTTAAGCTTCCCGCATTTTTAAGATCATGGCTGCTGAAAATATGGAAATAATATTACATGGCAGACTATTATGGTCTGCCCTCTTAACATATTAAGTAAAATTGATTGATTTGTAGTTTAAAGAATTTACATTTCTTATAATGAGTATTATAATTGTAAAAGTTTACAGCCACACTGTCTTGCCGCAATCCCCCGAACATATTACGATAACCATACATATTCCTAGGAATACTACCCTAGACACATCGTCTCAAACGTTTTATAATATCAGCAGGTCTTTAATTAATCTGATTTATTAGTCAATTAAAAAATGGTTTTCGTGCACCTTTGGTTTTACTAAACTGCAGGTGTTGTATTATGCAGAATATATTATTTTTTTGGGGAATGGCAGGTGAGTGACATCACTTAATAAAAAAATGAATAGACATTTTAATGCGGCCAAAGTGATCGAGCGAGGATTTGCCCTTTTGGTTAAGATTTTTCTGCAAAGAGGGGTCTGTTATGGAATCCATTAATGTAAATGAATCAATTGTAAAAAATGCGGATTTTACCGAAGAGATCGGTATTGAGAGCGGACAACCTGTACAAAAGTGTTATCAGTGTGGCAAATGTACTGCCGGTTGCCCTTTGACATTCGCCATGGATTACAAACCGAACCAGGTTATTCGCATGGTCCAGTTGGGCATGAAAGATGAATTGCTTAAATGCCAGACAATCTGGATCTGCTCAAACTGCTCTACCTGCACAACCCGCTGCCCATGCAACGTGGAGGTTGCCGAGGTGATGGGAGCTCTCCGGATCATGGCTGGAAAAAGTGGTACTACACCCCCGGGAAAGGCCAAATATGTGGAGGTTATGTACGACGCCTTGTTGGGCACAGTTGAAAGATTTGGGAGAACTTATGAAGTCGGGTTGGTTATGCAAAACAACTTAAAAAGCGGAAAATTGTTTAATAATGCCGATATGGGAATGCCTATGTTCCAGAGAGGCAAATTGAAGTTGCTGCCGACAAAGGTACAGGGTGCGGCGGAAGTTGCCCGTATATTTGCCGAAGTGCGCAAAATGGAAGGTGGTGTGAAATGAGGTACGCTTACTTTCCGGGATGCAGTTATCATGGGACCGGCAAAGAATACGAGTTGTCAACCCATGCAGTAGCTAAAAAACTAGGTATGGAACTGGTTACGATACCGGACTGGAGTTGTTGCGGAGCTACTGCGTCCCATGGCAAAAGCCATCTATTAAACATCGCCTTGCCATCCCGTAACCTGGGCATAGCGGAAGGCATGGGAATTGGTGAAGTAACCACTGGGTGTGCAGCATGCTATCAGCAGCTGGCCAATGCCAACAAAAAAATGATTGAAAATGAAGACCTTAGAAATAAGGTAAATAGTATAACCGGTAAGCCATACAAGGGGACACTGAAGGTAAAGTCAATAGTAGAAGCAATCGGGATAGTAGATCCAGAGACCATTAAATCACAAGTTGTCAAACCTTTGACAGGCCTTAAGGTGGCCTGTTATTATGGTTGCTTGCTGGTCAGGCCGCCTGAAATAACAGGCTTCGACGATCCGGAAAACCCCATGTTCATAGATAACATCATGAAGTTGGCCGGCGCAGAGGTGCTGGACTGGGCCCATAAAACAGAATGTTGCGGGGCTTCTCTAGGTGTTTCCAATCTGGATGTCGCAGTGAGAATGATTGACAGGATTCTTGCAGCAGCGGTAGAAAGTGATGCTGATTGTATAGCGGTGGCTTGCCCATTCTGCCATCTCAACCTTGATTGGCACCAGAAGAGTGTTAATAGGAAGCTTGGAAAGTCCTACGATATACCGGTATTTTATTTTACCGAGCTCTTGGGCTTGTCAATGGGTATTAGCCCGGATGAACTTGGGTTTAAAACACACTTTACAGATACCAAGAAGGTACTGAGTGTGGTTGGTTAATTAATTCCTTACGGGAGCGATGAAATATGGCTAAAAGGATTGGTCTCTTCATCTGCTGGTGCGGCTCCAATATTGGTGGAGTGGTTGATGTACCAAGGGTTGTGGAGGAGACTAAAAATTATCCAGGGGTTGCCTTTGCAACTGATTACAAATATATGTGTTCTGAACCCGGCCAAAACCTAATCATCAGTAAGGTTAAGGAACATAATTTAGACAGGGTGGTTGTGGCGTCCTGCACGCCCATGCTTCACGAACCTACATTTCGCAAGGCAATTGCCCGGGCCGGACTGAACCCTTATATGTTTGATATGGCAAACATTCGTGAGCAATGTTCATGGGTGCACTCAAATGATAAAGAAGCAGCTACTCAAAAGGCTATAGCACTTGTAAAGAGAGCCCTGGCGAAGGTATCTCAGGTGGAACCCCTATTTGAATCCTCAATTCCAATTACAAAAAAGGCACTGGTAGTCGGCGCGGGCATTGCGGGAATACAGGTTGCCCTTGACATAGCAGACAGTGGCCATGAGGTTATTTTGTTGGAACGTGAATCAACAATAGGCGGTAATATGGTTAAACTGGACAAAACCTTCCCCACTATGGACTGCTCTGCTTGTATCAGTACGCCTAAAATGGTCCAGGCTGCACAGCATCCGAACATTACTATAATGACTTATGCTGAATTGGTTGATGTGCAGGGCTATATTGGTAATTTTGAAATAACAATAAAACAAAAAGCCCGTTATGTAGATCATACGATATGTACGGGTTGTGGACTGTGCACTGAAAAATGTCCCACAAAGGTACTCAGTTCCTTTGAACTGGGGATGGGCAAAAGAAAAGCGATATACATCGAGTTTCCGCAGGCGGTCCCCAACAAACCGGTAATTGACCCTGATAACTGTCGTTATCTGAAAAATGGCAAGTGTGGTATTTGCAAAAAACTCTGCCCTGTAGGCGCTGTAGACTTTGAACAAAAGGATGAATTAATAGAAGAAAAGGTAGGAGCTATTGTAATTGCTACTGGTTACGACCTGATTAAATGGGAAGAGATTTATGGGGAGTACGGTTATGGCCGCTTTAAGGATGTTATCACGGGCCTTCAATTTGAACGTTTAGTGAATGCTTCCGGCCCTACAAACGGATTGATCCAACGTCCCTCGGACGGGAAAGAACCGAAAACAGTTGTGTTTATTAAATGTGTTGGTTCAAGAGACGAAGCCAAAGCAAAGGAATATTGTTCCCGCGCTTGTTGTATGTACACAGCCAAGCATGCCCACCAGGTGATAGAAAAGATTGAGGGCGGCCACGCTTATATCTTTTACATGGACGTGCGTACACCGGGCAAAGCCTACGATGAATTCTACCGCCGTACTGTCGATGAAGGGGCACAGTACATCAGGGGCAGGGTCTCTAAAATATACCAGTCGGGAGACAAGCTTGTTGTGATGGGGGCGGATACCCTACTGGGAAGCGCTGTCCATATAGAAGCAGATCTTGTTGTTCTGGCCACGGCTATGGTGCCAACAGAAGGTTCGGAAAAAATTGCACAGTTAGCAGGGGTCAATATTGACAAGGATGGTTTCTTTATAGAAGCTCACCCCAAACTAAGACCTGTGGAAACAATGACCGGCGGTGTGTTTTTAGCCGGTGCCTGCCAGGGTCCCAAAGACATACCGGACACTGTATCTCAAGCTAGCGGGGCCGCTGCCAAGGTGGCCGCACTGTTAAGCAATGAGGAAATGGCTACTGACCCGATGATTTGCCATATAGATGAAAAAATGTGTTCCGGCTGCCTTGTATGTAAAGAGGTATGCCCTTACAAGGCGATTTCAGAAAAGACCATTACCGAAAGGATTGCGGGCCAGCCGGTAGAACGAATGGTGGCCAGTGTAAACACAGGTCTTTGTCAGGGATGCGGCAACTGTACGGTGGCCTGCCGGGCTGGTGCGGCGAACCTGAAAGGGTATACTAACCTACAACTGCTTTCGGAGGTGGACGCCCTGTGTCGATAGATACTGAGAATAAGGAGTTTTATCCGAACATAGTTGGTTTTACCTGCAATTGGTGCAGTTATACCGGCGCTGACCTGGCTGGAGTAAGCCGGATGAAATATAAACCTAATGTTAAGGTAATCCGTGTACCGTGCTCCGGACGGGTTAACCCGGCTTTTGTACTAAGGGCTTTTCAAAAGGGTGCAGACGGTGTTTTGGTTTCTGGGTGACACCCCGGAGACTGCCACTATTCTAGTGGCAATTATTTCACCCGCAGGCGTTATCTGTTGCTCAAGCGCCTGTTGGAGTATGTTGGTTTTGAGCCCGGCCGTCTAACGGCGCGCTGGATATCCGCTTCTGAGGGGGCTAAATTTGCTAGTACGATGGATGAAGTAACTGATAAAATAAAATCCCTGGGTCCGAATACAAAGATGAGGGATGAGATATTATGATGAATCTAACCAAGCAAATCAGAGAGCAAGCAAAAAAGCTCCTGGAAGAGAAAAAGGTTGATCTGGTGATAGGCTTTGGCCAAGGAACGGAGTTAGCCCGGACCACACCCGTGTTCATTGATAGCCCTGAAGGTGTGTCCGCACTGACCTGGGGACCGTTCTGCGCCAACAACCTGGCTAAATACCTGGTTGACTACAAAAACGCGCCGGGAAATGTGGCCATTGTGGTTAAGGGTTGTGATTCCAGGTCTGTCATTAGGCTCCTGGACGATAACCAGATTAGCCGGGACAAAATAGTAGTAATCGGGGTGCCCTGCGCCGGACAGCTTGAATGGCAAAAGGTTGCAGATGAAGTTAAGCCCGACGCTACCCTGAAAGAAACAGTTGACAATGGGGATAGTTTTGTGGTAAAAACCAGCACCGGTGATCATACCTTTAACAAAAAGGACTATATGCTGCACAGGTGCCTGGTTTGTGAAAACCCCAATCCCGTAATAGCAGACTTCACTATTGGTGAAGAGCTGCCGGTAAAGAATTATGCAGAAAGATTTGCTGAGGTTGAAGAGCTGGAACAGCTGGGGCTTGAAGAAAAGAGTGCCTACTGGGACAAGCAATTTAGCCGCTGCCTGCGGTGCTATGCCTGCCGTAACGTATGCAGTGTTTGTACCTGCGAACTCTGTGTATTTGATCAGATGAAGCCAATGTGGGTTTCCAAGCGGACCAACCTCTCGGAGAATACTGTATTCCATATTACCAGGGCTTTTCACGTGGCTGGACGCTGCGTGGACTGCGGTGAATGCGACCGCGTCTGTCCCATGGATATTCCGATTCGCAAGCTGAACCAGAAGATCCACAAGGATCTCAAGGATTTATTTGATTCTCCAACACCAGGTTCAAAAGAGGGATTGCTTTCGGCGCTGGGTGAATTCTCCCTTGGCGATCCCGAGGAGTTTATGTAAAAGGAGGTGCTGAGATTGAAGGCAAAAATTGTTAATAAAGGGCAACTGTCTGGGCTGTTGGATAAACTAGCGAAGGATTATGATCTGGTTGCACCTGTAAAAGAAGAAACAATAACGTTATTTAAAAAAATATCTTCTGCCCAAGATGCATTTCTGGATTACACCAATTCGGATGTATCTCCCAAAGGGTGTTTTCTACCCCAGAGTGAAAAGATTTTTTCTTACACATACACAGGGGATTCACTGGAGATTGTAAAACCTGAAAGCGCGAAGAAAACAGTACTTTTTGGAGCGCGCCCATGCGACATCAAAGCGATAACAACCTTGGATCCGGTTTTCGAAGGAGAAAAATTTGGTGACGAATTTTACTCCAGCAAACGTGAAAACACAGTAATCATCGGTTTGAGTTGTTCAAAGGTCCTCAGCACCTGCTTCTGCTATGCTTTTGGAGGTGGGCCATGTGATGGGACGGGCTCGGATCTTTTGTTTACTGAAATTGGTGACAAGTATTATGTGGAAATTAATACCGACAAAGGCCAGGCTTTGGTAGACGCAAACAGCCAGTTTTTCAGCAGCGAAAGTACGGACCAACTGGCCAAAGACAAAGAGGAACTGGCTAAAAAACTTGCTGGTGAATTTGTCAAAAAGGTTGATCTGACTGGTGTGAAGGAGCTGTTGGACAGCGATTTTGAATTGGCCTATTGGGACGAGGATCCATACAAAAAATGTATCGGTTGCGGAACATGCACCTATGTATGCCCAACCTGTCACTGCTTCGATATCTTTGACTTTACTACCGGTGATATTACAGGTGATCGCATCCGCTGCTGGGACTCCTGCATGTATCCGGAATATACGCTCATGGCGGGTGGACATAACCCGCGTCCGACCAGGAAGGAGCGCATCCGTAACCGCTTCATGCACAAGTTGAAGTACCATCTGGACAGGTACAATATGGTTGGCTGTGTGGGTTGTGGCCGCTGTATTAGGAAATGTCCGGTCAATATCGACATTACTAAAATTATCAATGACTTGAAGGAGGTGGCGCAGAATGCCTAATCCTACTGCTCTGACGCCATATCCCGTGACAATTACCAAAATCGTTGACGAAACCAGTGATGTTAAGACTTTTACGGTAGAATTTGATGACCCGGAAGTCATGGATAACTTTGGTAATAAGCCGGGTCAGGTATGTATGCTATCTGTGTTTGGTGAGGGTGAATCCACCATCTCCATCACATCATCTCCTACCAGGGGGAAGTTTCTTGAGTTCACTGTTAAACGAGTCGGCAGATTAACTGAGGTCCTACATCAGATGGAAGTAGGCCAAAAATTTGGTGTGCGGGGCCCATATGGAAACTGGTTTCCTTATGAGGCTATGAAAGGTAAGGATTTGTTTTTCGTGGGTGGCGGTTTTGCTCTGGCGCCCATTCGTTCATTGATTGACTTTGCTCTTTCTGATCAGTATCGCAGTGACTACGGCAAGGTGGAGGTTCTTTACGGTGCACGATCAGTAGATGATATGTGCTTTAAGGGTGATCTGGCCGAGCGTTGGCCCAAACTACACAACACTGGTATATATACAACCATTGACCGCCCGCAAGATGACTGGAAGGGCCATGTGGGTTTTGTACCAAACTATGTAGAAGAGGTTGCGCCTTCACCAAAAAACAAGGTAGCGATCATTGCCGGGCCGCCAATCATGATTAAGTTTACCTTGCCTGTCTTTGCGAAGCTGGGCTTTAAGGATGAACAGATTATCACCACCCTGGAAATGAGGATGAAATGCTGCTTGGGTAAATGTGGCCGTTGCAACATTGGGTCCAAATTTGTTTGTGTGGATGGGCCTGTTTTCAGCCAGGCCGAACTGAAGGGTATGCCCAAAGAGTACTAAAGAACAGTAAACAACTGATAGATAGTATAATACATGCAGCCTCCAGCATAAAAAACGTCTGGGGGTTGCTGTTTTAATGGGGATAGGAGGTACTACCCTTCGAGGTACTAGGCGCTTCATGGAAAATGCTAATCATGATAAACCATGTTCAGGGGCATATTATTTTTTAAAAAGCAAAGGGCTGTTGAACAGGAGGAGATGTCATGTCTGGGATCCAATTGCCAATATATCAAAAACAAAATATTGTTTTATATAAAGAGGGTGTAATGCAACAAGGGAATGCCATGATTGTAAATGAAACGTTTTTAAAGGTATTCCTAAACGGCCTAGAAATTGCTACCCTGGTTTGCTCACCCATTGCCTATAAAGAACTAGCTGTGGGTTTTTTGCTCAGCGAGGGACTTTTGCCGGATCTGGCGGATATAAAAAATATTAACTGCAATGATAAAGAAAAATGGGTGCATGTTGAGACAACCATATCGACAACCCAAAAAGAGGAAGGGTCTGCACCACCTGTCAATGATGTAGACCAATTGCCTCTGGTTAAATCTTCATCGAGCTTTTTAGCCGATATGATACCGAGGCTGATCAATTTGCTGGAGGAAAAGTCCTCCACCTTCCGTCTTACTGGTGGAGTGCATGGTGCGGCGCTGGCAGATAGTCAAAACATGTTTGCCATGTATGAAGATATTGGTCGCCACAATGCAGTTGATCGAGCCCTCGGTTATTCCTTTTTAAACCAAATAGATAATGCCGATAAAATTCTTTTATTGAGTGGACGGGTATCCTCGGAAATACTGATTAAGGCTGTCCGAAGAGGAGTACCTGTGGTGGTTTCTCGTTCAGCGCCTACGCAACTGGCCCTGGAACTAGCCGACAGGTTTGGTGTGACCGTGATTGGTTTTGCCCGGGGGGAACAATTTAATATTTACAGCCATAAAGAAAGAATCATTTGCTCTAATGGTAGTTGATGGATGTCCGGTATAGGAAATAAATAAAATACTTTGTTCACAATGGACAAAGTATTTTATTTATTGTGATAAAAAAACTATCGGGTAAAATGTGAACACAGTGGTTATGCAATGTTGATGTTTTTTAGTTGTTATTATGACATACCGACCCCAACCATACCGCCTAATGCTCCGGAAGTTGTGGCGACTATAAATTTATATACAGTTCCTGTAGCAGCTAAACTGGTTAAAATAAAACTACCGACCAGACAAACAATCAAAAAAAAGGCTACACCTACAATAGCGCCATGATAAATTCCCATGGTGCCGGCATTCCTTCCGGCGGCGGCGGAGCCTATAAATGAACTCACAGCCAGAACCCCGATAGCAAACCATGGTAGAGCAAGCTCGGTTACAGAGGAAAAATGATAGATTAGACCGGCAGCAATACTGAAGACAAGTGATAATACCAGAGTTATTACTGTCCCCAGTACAATGGCATTTGGTTTAACCCCTGATATAATATTATCCCTATTTACCAAAGACATTGCATCACCCCCAGAAACTATTTATAATTATCTTTATGTAACCAGTTATTAAATATGACATTAAAACCTAATAAAGGTCCGGGTTTTCTTGCTTATAGTATTCACTGCAATACCATCCGGGATTTTTTCATTTCATGCTGAACCATAGTGGAAAAAAGCTGATGCAACCATAATTGGATCAGGCCATGGTCCGGCGGTTTATTTGTTTTTAGGACGGCTGGCTAGCCTTGTTTGTTTTTTTGGTTTTATCCTGTTCTTTTTGTCGGCTATTGTATCACTATCAACAAAATCATGTTCCCTGCCATCTTGGTTGATCATTGTAGCCGAACCGATTTTTTTATGGACAAAGTTGTTTCCCTTTGTAAACTTACCCATTTAAATACCTCCTGTAAAAATGTTGTTGTTGGTGTTTATTGTTTGTAAGAATATCAATTTTAATCAGGGGAAAATTATAATGATGAAAGGGGAATGTATTCTAAGAAAACCAGATGCAAGAAATATATGTAGTAATATTTTAACGGGGAGAGCCGAAAATGTTTGATGAAAAAAAAATTAAACACGCTGTTAGATTAATTCTCGAGGCTATTGGTGAAAACCCTGAGCGGGAGGGTCTCAGGGAAACACCGGCCCGGGTGGCCAGAATGTACGCAGAAATATTCAAAGGACTGCACGAAGACCCTGAAAAACATTTAGAAAAAATATTTTCTGAACAGCATAATGAAATGGTAATCGTAAAGGATATCCCATTGTACTCCATGTGCGAGCATCACTTACTGCCATTTTACGGTAAAGCGCACGTGGCCTATATACCCCGCAAAGGAAATGTTACCGGTCTTTCAAAATTAGCCCGGGTAGTGGACGGTTATGCCCGGCGGCCCCAGCTACAGGAGCGTCTGACAACCCAAATCGCAGACAGTATCATGAACACATTAAATGCATACGGTGTTCTGGTTGTAATTGAGGCGGAGCATATGTGCATGACATTCCGGGGTGTGAAAAAGCCGGGATCAAAAACCATAACCTCAGCTGTAAGAGGTGGTTTTCAAAAGAATGAAGCTACCAGGGCTGAGGCATTCTCTCTAATCAAGGGATAATTGAGTCCAAATTGGTGACTTGTTCACATACATGTATTGAATATCCCTAGTGGAGGTGGCCATTTCTAGACATGAAAGAAATAAAGTATTCTGGGGGAGCAAGACTTGACCTTATTGCCATAAAGAGCTTCAAGACATATGATGATATGTACAAGGTAGTTGATTTTTTAAACAAAACCTTAAAGGACAAAGGAGTCATTTTTGGGCTAACAAAAAACAAATTAAATGAAACTATGAGTATTTCCATCTATGAAATCTAATGGAGACAGATTATGAAAATATTAATTAGCAACGACGATGGTATCCGGGCCACCGGCTTAAATGCATTGAGGGAATCATTGCAGGATCAGCATCAGGTCTATGTTGTGGCACCGGATCGTGAAAGAAGCGCCACCGGTCATAAGATCACGTTAGACAGACCACTACGGGTTAAGGAATGGACTTACCCCGGTTCCAGCGCTATCGGTTGGGAGGTTGACGGCACCCCGGCCGATTGTGTTAAATTGGGACTAGAAGCACTACTGCCGGAACCACCCGACCTGGTTGTATCAGGGATTAATTTCGGACCCAACCTGGGTACGGATGTACTCTATTCAGGCACCGTTTCGGCGGCAGTGGAAGGGATGATTAATGACATTCCATCTATAGCCATATCCCTGGCCAGCTTTGAGTTTAGTGATTTTTCCTTTTCATCTAAAATAATTAAAGAGGTGGTTTCTGTTATAGAAGGCGAGCTTTCACCGCGTACCCTGCTAAACATAAATACGCCTCCCTGTGCTCCTCGCGGTATAAAAGTGACCAGGTTGGGTGATAGAAGGTATGTAAATATATTCGACAAAAGGATTGATCCCAGGGGTAGGGTCTATTTTTGGATGGGTGGTGAACCTTTTGATCTAGACAAAGATGACCCGGAGACGGATGTTTGGGCCATTAGGGAAGGGTATATATCAATGACCCCGATCCAATTTGACCTGACGGATTATAATTTTATGAATAGGTTGGAAAATATCTGCAAAAAAATAGGCGGCCAGGCGCCTGATCTATAATCCCCTTAGCATTGATAAATCTTTTTTATCAATCCCTCCGTTAATGATCAACAACAGCATATACCCCAAAACACCTGCTGCCATGGAGCTGAACATGACAAACATTTCCGAGCCTGCCTGACCGGAAAGGGTTTCATATGAGAAGAAAAGCACTATAGCCATTGCAGTGGCCGCCGCCAGCGGTTTTAATATGATTCTTTTAACGTCAATAGCTAGGCCGGTTTGATTTCTAATATCGATCATGTTCAAAATAGCCATTAAGGCAAAGCTTGCGGCTGTGGCGGCAGCAGCGCCATAAATGCCCAGATGTGGCAACCCGGTTAGATAGTAAAGGGCACATAGCTTAAAAATTGAGGCTATAAAAAGGTTTTTAAAGGGGAGGACAGCTTTTCCCATTCCGTGCAGGATGCCGGTGGTGGTTTGCTGTAGATAAAGGAAGGGTCCACCCAGAGCAAGAATTCTTAAAATATTGCCAGCCTCCGGGTAACCGAAAACATAGCCGCAGATTCTATTGCCAAGAAGAATAAATATAACTACAAAGGGTATACCGGCCAGGATGGTCATTCTAATTGCAGTCTCACACCTGGAACGTACCAGGTGGAATTTGTTTATAGAAATGGCGTCGGATATGGCAGGGACTAAAGCAGTGGCCAGGGATATAGTAATTATGCCCGGCACGAATAGAAGGCTTTGGGCTATGCCTACAAACTGTCCGTATATAGCGGTAGCGCCGGCTAAACTGATGCCGCTAACCTGTAGGCGGTGGGGTATCAGTATGGCATCAAGGGATAAAAAAAATGTAGAAACAAACCGTGTCAATGTGACCGGAACCGCCAGGTTGGATATTCTTGCCGCCAGGCTACCGGTACTACGTTCAGCCGGATCGATAGATGCCTGTGCAGGTAACCTGGAACGACACCTAAAATATAAAATACTGATTAGTAGAAATCCTGATAGTTCACCGATAACTACGCCCAGTGAGGCCCCGATTGCGGCATATTCCACCCCTTTCGGTAAAAACAGACGAGCAAAAAAAAGGCCGGATATAACCCTGATTAGTTGTTCAAAAGACTGACTTACGGCAATCGGCTTCATTTTTTGCAGACCCTGGAAGAACCCTCGAATAGCCGAACATAGGGCTACAATTGTTACCCCTGGTAATAGACTTAAGAAAATATAATAAACCTTTGGGTTGGGAAAAACATATTTAAGTAAAAATGGTGTGGACAGTAAACAAATGATACTGAGTGAGACACTTGTAAGAATTAAGAGCATAAAACAGGTAAAAAATATTTTATAGGCACCACGTGGGTTATTCATTGCCATCTCTTCTGCTACCAGCTTGGCAATAGCCACAGGTATACCGGCTGTAGCCAAAACAATAATCAGGACGTATATAGGGTAAACCATGGCCACAAGTCCCATGCCTTCAGGAAGGATGAGCCTAATCATCAATATTTGATAGGCAAAACCTAGAATTTTGTTAAAAGAGGCGGACAATACAAGAAATAGAGCACCATAAACAAATGATTGTTTAGCCATAGTAAAACCTTTCCTTTACCATTACCCTTTTGTGATCAATGAAATTTGGCCGGGAGGTGGTTCCTTATTATACCTATTCAACCTCATTTTTCCTATGAATGATTGATATTCTAATTGGCTGGTATTTTTATAAAAAATAAATTCAATTTCTAAAAAAACAAGGATTTTAAAGATTTACTGTAGAAATATCATCTGTAAAATACTAAGGAACTTTAATTGGGTTAAGACTTGGGCAGCTAATTTTAACAACAGTTGAACTTCCAGAGGGTTCTTCTTTTTTGTTTTTATCCATATTGGCCCAGTTTTGGTTTTTAATAAGTATATAAAGTCTATTTAGGGGAACCATTATTTACAAAAGGAGGCACATATTTTGAGGAATTATCAAACCGGGCAAATACGCAACCTGGGGGTGGTAGCACACGGTGGAGCCGGTAAAACCTCCCTGGTAGAGGCAATGCTCTTTAATACCGGGATTCTATCCCGCCTGGGTAGGGTGGAAGACGGCACAACAGTTTCTGATTACCACCCGGAAGAAATAGCAAAACAAATTACTATTCACACCAGTTTGGTTCCATGTGAATGGAACGGTATTAAGATCAACCTGTTGGATACACCTGGTTTTTCAGACTTCATAGGCGAGGTTAAAGGTGCACTAAGGGTATCGGATTCAGCTATGTTCGTGTTATCGGCTGTGGACGGTGTTGAGGTCCAGCATGAGGTTATATGGGACATAGCAGATGAATACAACCTGCCTAGAATTGTTTTCATAAATAAAATGGACCGGGAAAATGCAAATTTTGAAAAGGTGCTGGGTGATCTTAAGTCAAAGTTCAAGGCTAATTTTGTGCCGGTGCAGATTCCTCTCGGATCTTTTGATACCTTTAGCGGTGTGGTAGATATGATTAGCGGTAATGCTTATGAAGGGGAAGGCAAAGGAAAACAAATACCCATACCTGCTAACCTTGCCGATGATGTAGATATCTACCGGGAACAGTTGATTGAAGCCGCCGCCGAAGGTGATGACGACCTGACCATGAAATATCTCGAGGGTGAAGAACTGAGTACTGAAGAGATAAAAGACGGATTAAAAAAGAGTATCGCCCTGCGCAATGTAGTCCCTGTTCTGACCGGATCGGCCACCAAAAATATTGGCGCTGCTCAGTTGATGGACTTTGTAGCAGACTTTATGCCGGCACCGGAGGAAAATGGAGACAGCATGTCAACCCTGGTATTCAAGACCATTGCTGACCCTTACGTGGGCAAAATGAATTTTCTGCGTGTATACGGCGGCAGCTTCAAGAGTGATACAACTACCTTTAACAGCAGCAAAGAAAAAACCGAAAAGATTGGCAATGTGCTCTTTGTCCGTGGCAAAAACACGACAACCACAGAAGTTGTTCCCACCGGGGATCTGGCTGTTGTGGTCAAACTGCAAGATACTGGAACAGGTGATACCTTGTGTGATAAGGATCACCCTGTGACGCTGGAGGGCATTGATTTCCCAACGCCCACTTTAACTGTGGCTATTGCTCCCAAGAGTAAAAATGACGAAGATAAATTGGGGGATGGCCTGTCCAGGCTTTTAGAGGAGGATCCATCCATGCGGGTGGAAAAAAATAGTGAAATCAAGCAGACCCTGCTAACCGGTATGGGTGAACTGCATATCAATACGATGATCGAAAAACTCAAGCGTAAATTTGGGGTTGACGTGGAAATAGAGGACCCGAAAGTGCCTTACCGGGAGACTATCAGAGCCAAGGTAGAGGTAGAGGGAAAACACAAAAAACAATCAGGTGGTAGGGGACAATACGGCCATGTTTGGATGCGCTTTGAGCCCTATCCGGAAGAGGATTTTGTATTTGAGGAAGAAATATTCGGCGGTTCAGTTCCCAAGCAATATTTTCCGGCTGTGGAAAAAGGACTGCGTGAGGCCCTTCAAGAAGGGGTTCTGGCCGGCTTCCCAACAACTGGGATCAAGGCTACATTGTATGACGGTTCATACCATACCGTAGACTCTTCCGAGCTAGCCTTTAAGATAGCGGCATCCCTGGCTTTTAAAAAAGGAGCACTACAAGCCAAACCGATCATACTGGAGCCAATTATGAATGTGGCGGTTATGGTGCCGGAAAACTTTATGGGTGATATTATCGGTGACTTTAATACTAAGCGTGGCCGGGTGCTGGGCACTGATCAGATTGGACGGCTAACAAAAATTATGGCTACAGTTCCCCTTTCACAAATGTATCGTTATGCCATCGACCTTAAATCAATGACCCAGGGCCGTGGTTCATTTACCATGGAATTTAGCAGTTATGAAGAAGTACCTGCCCGCCAGGCTGAAGACATTATTAAAAAGACAAAAGCCGAAGCTGAGGCTGAAAAGTAAAAAAAGCGGGTGTATAACCCCGCTTTTTTTACTATAATTAAATTGAAAGGATGTGTCAGGGTGGATATGGACTTAAGTTATTTTTTGCAGAACAAAAGCAAAGGGGCAGAATATATCGAGAGGGCAATGAATGACCTTTCAATTAATGTTACAAAAGACACAACGGTACATGAACTTTTTAGTATGTTCAATGGTATACTGGCCAGGGCAATTGATATTGTGCTGGAGGAAATTGGCCAGGATAGCACCAGGCCCCAGTGTCCCGGTTGTTTTCCACCACGAGAATAAACAGAAATAAGAAAAAAAGAATAATACGAATAAGTTATTATCATTCGGCCCCTGGATTTTACACATGGGGTTTTCTATTGCTCGATAATAATTATCTACATAATAAAAGCTAAACAAAAAAGACCCCCACGGGGTCTATATTTACTGGCAGGGGAGACAGGACTCGAACCTGCAGCACCTGGTTTTGGAGACCAGTGCTCTACCATTGAGCTACTCCCCTGTATAATAATGAATGAAAGTAACTTACTTGATCCAAACATTATTATATTAATTCATGCCTTTTGAGTCAAGGGAAAACACTGTGACCGAAGGATTTTCTTGCCCGGGAACGAATATAATGAAATCAGTCCTGATTAAATATATTCGTGGAGGTAGGTACAATGGCACTAAAAATTGGTGTTTTAATGGGTGGGCGCTCATCAGAACGGGAGGTTTCCTTGAGAACGGGCGCAGCCATTAATGATGCTCTTAAAACCAAGGGTTATGATACTATAGAAATAGATGTAGGTTTCGATATTGTTGAAAAAATAAAGGCTGCAGGTGTAAATCTGGCTTTCCTGGCTCTGCATGGCAGATACGGGGAAGATGGTGCTGTCCAGGGTATGCTTGAAATGCTGGATATTCCCTATACAGGTTCAGGGGTGCTGGCCAGCGCATTGGCCATGGATAAGATCGCCAGCAAAAAAATGCTGCTTTTTGCGGGTTTGCCCACACCTCGTTTTTTAACAATAAGTAAGTCCACAGCCATGGCAGCAGGCTTAAAAAACATCTGTGAACAGGTGTTGGGAGAAATGGACTTGCCTCTAGTGGTGAAGGCACCGACCCAGGGATCGACAATCGGTATCTCATTTGTCAGACAAAGGAGCGAACTGGCAGAGGCATTTACCCTGGCTTTTAAATATGATCCCGTTGCCATGGTGGAGCAATTTATTGAGGGAATTGAACTTACTGCTTCAGTGCTGGGCAACGAGGAGCCTGTTGCCTTGCCACTGATAGAGATAGTCTCTGCTACAGGTGTTTATGACTATAATGCTAAATACACCGTGGGCATGAGCGAACATATTATCCCACCGCGAATTTCCGTAGACAGTCAGGAACAGATAAAGGATCTGGCTACTAGTACCTATAAAGCAATTGGTTGCCGGGGGCTGGCCCGGATCGACTTTATATTGGGAAATGATGCTTTACCATATATCCTGGAGATAAACACTATGCCCGGCATGACAGAGACCAGTCTTTTCCCAGATGCAGCCAGGGCTGCCGGGATTGAGTTTCCCGATCTCATCGACCGGCTGGTTAAATTGTCCCGGGAAAAATAACAGTGAAATTGTGGGGTATAAATTGTGGAGTATAATGTGTGCAACAACAAATTGGAACTGGCAGCATTAATAGATCATACCTTACTCAGATCTGATGCTGCAACAGATGATATTATAAGGCTGTGTGTGGAGGCTAAAGCGTATGGTTTTGCTACCGTATGTGTGAATCCTTGTTATGTTTCCAGAGCAGCTAAAGAACTAGCTAGTTCACCGGTAAAGGTCTGCACTGTTGTTGGGTTTCCCCTGGGGGCTGCCACGTCAGCAACTAAGGCCTTTGAAGCTGCGGAGGCTGTTAGAAACGGCGCCGCTGAACTGGATGTGGTTATAAATGTAGGTTTTTTAAAAGGGGGCCTATTGAAACAGGTCAAATCGGATCTGATGGATGTTGTGGCCAGTGCCAGGAGTGAAAACAAGGACACATTAATAAAAGTGATATTAGAAACATGTCTATTAACCAACAGCGAAAAAATAGAAGCCAGCCGGCTGGCGATTGAGACCGGCGCAAATTTTGTAAAAACCTCAACAGGCTGGGGAAGGAGCGGTGCCACTGTAGCCGATGTAGCCCTATTAAAGAAGGCTACCGATAACAAGGTTGGTGTAAAAGCGTCGGGTGGCATCAGAGACCTGGCTGCCATCAGGAATATGCTGGCGGCAGGAGCGGACAGAATTGGCACCAGCAGCGGACCGGCCATAGTAAATGAATTATGAAAAGGTTACAGGGAAAAACCGGCTTTATGAGCCGGGTTTTTTTTATGTTTATCATAGTTTAACCGGGATAATTGGTTGGTGGCTATACTGCTTTTCATACTGTTTGATACCCTTGTTATTTTTTATTTGAGCAGGAATTGCTAGGACCCGCAGCGAAATGTCCTAGTATGGTTTAGGGACCTACATATGGGTTACAAAAAACAGCAGGGGTGATGGGTTTGAAAATGCGATGTATGTTGTGTGGAAGGCCTATTGATGATGAAATACTAGCAAGTGCCGATCCTTTTGAAGATGAGGATGAAGATGATGATGATATTCCCAAAAAGAAACCAATGTCGGTATGTTTAAGATGTCAGGCTAAATTGAAGCACGAGGCGGATAACCAGCAAAAGATACCCAAACCGATGTAACAAGACCATTATAATCAGGAGGTAGAGTATTTGCAGATTAGACTTAGTAGAATAATTAACTATATTATACTTGCGATTGTGCTCATTGTAGTCGTGCTTGGTCTTTATGGGGCCAGGCTATATACTGATTGGCTCTGGTTCCAGTCTTTAAATTACCAACAGGTTTTTACGACTATTCTCTTATCTAAAGCAGGTCTCAGGTTTGCAGTTGGCTTTGCCCTTTTTATATTCCTTTTTGTCAACTTATATTTAACCCGTGGGCCACTTTTGAGGGCTACCCAAAAAGCCAAGGTCATTCAGGAAGACGATCTAATTACCATCCAAAATGCTTCACTTAACCAGCTAGTGACACCACGATTTCTGCTGGCACTGTTTATTTTAATCAGTCTGGTAATGGCCATCCTTTTTAATGTTTCAGTGGCCAAAGACTGGATTGTGCTGCAAAAATTCCTGCACCCAAGTGCTTATGGCATTGTTGACCCTATTTTTCAAAAGGATGTAGGGTTTTATGTGTTTAAGTTGCCTTTTTATATTTTTCTCTACAGTGTGGCCAGCATGGCTGTTTTGGCCACGGCATTTTGGGTGCTGGTTGCATATCTATCGGCTAATTTTCTACAAGGGGATCCAGGCAAGTTACTGCATGATATATCCGCACGCTATCATCTTTCCTTTCTGGCCGCAGTTTTCTTTATTGTTAAGGCTATCGGGTACCGGCTGGAACAATATGCATTGCTTTTTTCCCACCATGGTGCTGTATGGGGACCGGGTTACACAACTACCCACGCTACCCTGATGGCCTACAAGGTCCTGGTTGTCATTGCCCTTTTATGTGCTCTGGCCATTCTAATTAACTTATTTCTTCGTAAGTTCAGGCTGGTTGTATACACCATTGGTTTTCTTTTGGTGGCGTCTATAGCACTGGGCGGGCTTTACCCGGCATTTATCCAAAAATTTGTGGTGACACCTAACGAAGCGGCTATAGAAAGGCCGTACCTGGAAAGAAACATTAAATTTACCAGGATGGCCTATAATTTGGATAAAATTGTGAAAGAAAAATTTCCCGCCGGCAAAACCTTGACGGCAGATGATATTCGGGCTAACCAGGAGACGATCGGCAATATCCGGCTCTGGGATTGGGAACCATTGAAACAGACCTATGGCCAGCTGCAGGAGATTAGGCTCTACTATGAATTCTCTGATATTGATATTGACCGCTATACAATAAATGGCCAATATCGCCAGGTTATGCTGGCCCCTAGAGAGCTAAACCAGGATCATTTGACTCCTCAGGCCAAAACATGGGTTAATGAGAGGCTGTTCTTTACTCATGGTTATGGGATTGCTATGAGTCCGGTCAATGAGTTGACCACAGAGGGGTTGCCCAGATTTTTCTTAAAGGACATCCCCCCCATGGGTGATACTAATCTGAAGGTAGAACGACCGGAAATATATTTTGGTGAAAAAACGGACCAGGATATTTTGGTGAACACAAAGTCACAGGAATTTAACTATCCCGAGGGGGATGTTAATGTCCTTTCCACATATGAAGGCGAGGCCGGTGTTAAGCTAAATAATTTCTTGAACAGGGCCATATTTGCGTTGGCCCTGGGAGATTACAAGATCCTGCTTTCTGGTGAAATTGATAATAACAGTAGAGTTTTATATTACCGCAATATCAAGGAAAGAGTGCCCAAAATAGCGCCCTTTCTCAAATATGACACTGATCCCTATATGATCCTCAGTGAGGGCAAGCTGTACTGGATGTGGGATGCTTACACAACAACAAGCAAATTTCCCTATTCGGAGCCTTTCGATGGGGTCAATAATTATATCCGAAACTCTGCTAAAATTGTGGTTGATGCCTATACCGGACAGGCTGATTTCTACATTAGTGACCAAGATGATCCCCTTATTCAGACCTATAGCATGATCTTTCCCGGTATGTTTAAATCTTTGGCAGAGATGCCGGAGGATTTACACAAGCATATTCGCTACCCGGTTGATTATTTCCAGGTGCAGGCGGAAATATATGCCGTTTATCATATGGAGGATCCCCTGGTGTTTTATAATCGGGAAGACAAGTGGAATATAGCCAATGAGACTCTGGGTAGTGAAGAAAAACAGATTGAACCATACTATACCATCATTAAAATGCCCGGGGAGAGTGAGCCGGAATTTGTTCTAATCCTGCCCTTTACCCCGCAGAAAAAAAAGAACATGATTGCCTGGATGGCAGCCAGATCTGATGGTGATAACTATGGTACGCTTTTATCGTACAATTTCCCCAAGCAAGAGCTTGTTTATGGGCCGACACAGATTGAGGCTCGGCTCAACCAGGACACCCTTATTTCACAGCAGTTATCACTCTGGAACCAGAGGGGATCCAGCGTGATCAGGGGAAACCTATTGGTTATACCGATCAAGGACGCCCTCATTTATGTTGCGCCTATCTATCTGCAGGCTGAGCAAAGCAAAATGCCGGAACTGCGCCGGGTAATACTGGCACACGGGGATAAGATTGTTATGGAACCAACGCTGGAAATCGCCCTGGAGAAAATTTTTGGTGCAGGTGTGGGGATACCTATGACGCAAGACCACCAGTCCCCAGCCGATCCGGCGGCCCCTGCTGCAAGTATTGCCGAGCTGGCACAAAGAGCTAACAGTCTTTATGAAGAAGCACAAGACAGACTCAAAAATGGTGATTGGGCCGGTTACGGGGAAACCCAGGGTAAACTAAAACAGACCCTGTCGGAACTATTAACCGGAGCAGGAATTCCTGAGGTCTAAAAATACCAGTATATTGTCGGCGTTCTAGGTCACTAAAAACCTTTCATAAATTACAAAATAACCGCCGGCCCTGTGTTAGCTACATTTTTGTAGCGGTAATGTGGTGCATATTATTTTTAGCAAATAGGAGGTTATATTTGTATGATATTGGGAAGCAAGGTCAGACGTATTGGTGTACTTACCGGTGGTGGAGATTGCCCGGGCCTAAATGCTGTAATCCGGGCGGTAGTCAAGACAGCCATTAACAGTCACAGATTATCTGTTGTTGGTTTCGAAAATGGCTTTGGCGGTTTGATCCAAAACCGGGCGAGAGAGTTAACTGTAAATGATGTAGTTGGTATTTTACCCCGTGGTGGGACCATATTGGGTACTACCAATAGGGACAACCCCTTTAAATATCAAATGGTAATCAAGGGGGAACAGGTATTTAGAGATGTTTCCGACCGCGTTGTAGAAAATATCAACATCCATGGCATAGATGCCTTAATTATCATTGGCGGGGATGGAAGTCTGAGCATCGGCAAGGAACTATATGAGGATAAAGGGCTACCTGTTGTGGGTGTGCCCAAAACTATAGATAACGACCTTTCGGCCACCGATCAGACCTTTGGCTTTGATACAGCCTTAAACACCGCCACTGAGGCTATAGATAAACTGCACACTACTGCCGAGTCCCACCACCGGGTAATGGTACTTGAGGTTATGGGACGTTATGCCGGGTGGATTGCTCTGCAATCCGGTATAGCGGGCGGGGCTGATGCTATTTTGATACCCGAAATCCCTTACTCCATTGAAAAGGTATATGAGAAAATTTACAGCAGGCGGGATGTTGGGAAAATGTTTAGCATCGTGGTGGTAGCGGAAGGGGCTAAACCAATGGGCGGGGAAATGACCGTCCAGAGAAAAATAAAAGAAAGTTTTGATCCCATTCGCCTGGGTGGAATTGGCAATATAGTGGCCAGGCAAATTGAAGATGAAACAGGGATGGAATCTAGATCAATAGTATTAGGTCATTTGCAACGGGGCGGGGTGCCCACAGCCTTTGACCGGATTCTAGCCACGCGTTACGGTGCCGGTGCGGTAAACCTGGTTATGGAGGGCAGGTTTGGTGAAATGGTCTGTCTGCGTACCCCTAATATAGAATCAGTACCACTAGCAGAGGCGGTGGGGGAAATCCGGATGGTGCCTATAGATAACGATATGGTGCACGCTGCCAGACACGTAGGCATTTGCCTGGGGAACTAAACTGTGTTGGGAGGCCAGATCATCATTTGCCAACATTTATAGTGATATTAACATAAGCACCCTGTATTTAATAATTTAAAAAGGGGTGCTTAAATGTTAGAAATAATCCTTGTTGTGGTTATAATGTGTAATACAGGGGCCAGGATCGGTAGCAAATATGAAGTATTTTCAGTATGAAGAGGTTCGCTTACAAATAGGTTGCACAGATGGCTAACTTGCTGCAAGCTAGTTGCTTGTGTTAAAATAAACCACAAAATCATCATGGAGGAATACTGAGTGCGAGTAGGTATATTCACCGACAGTTATTTGCCATATACAAGCGGCGTCGTTCGTTCCATTCAGACCTTTAACGAGGAACTGACCAAATTGGGTCACGATGTCTATATTTTTGCCCCAAACTATAAAAACTGCAGTGAGGACAGCAAAATATTTCGCTTTGCTTCCATTCCATCCCCTACCAACCGTGATTTTACGGTGGCGTTACCCTTTTCTCTAAAATTGAGGCCGACTATTAAACAGCTAAATCTTGATTTAATACATGTTCATTCACCATTCCTACTGGGCAGACTTGGTGCCAGGTATGCACGAAAAATTAATGTGCCACTGGTATTTACCTACCATACCTTATATGAACATTATGTACATTACATGCCCTTTACAAAGTCAGGTTCCAAAGATATTGCGCAAATTGCCCAGTCTGTTTCCAAGGATCTGGCGCAAAAAGTTAGTCGTGATTTTTGTAACCTGTGTGATCTGGTAATAGTGCCCACCGGTGTGGTGGGGGATTATTTGCACGAAATTGGTGTGAAAACTGATCTGAAAAAGGTGCCAACGGGTATTAAGACAGCTGAATATAAAAAAGGAGAGAATGAATGGCTGCGCAAAAAATACAAAATCTCTCCAGATGACAAGGTGCTGATATTCGTTGGTAGGTTGGGCCAGGAGAAAAACATCCCCTTTATGTTGAAAAGTTTTAAGAAGGTAAAAAATAGGGTTAACAATGTAGTTTTACTAGTTGTCGGGGGGGGGCCGGAAGAAGCAGAGCTTAAAAAAATTGCTGCTGACTTGGATCTCGGTGACAGCATTGTTTTTACAGGCACTCTATCACCCCAGGATGTAATCAATTGCTACGCAGGTTCAAACATATTTGTATTCTCATCCTTGTCCGAGACGCAGGGAATAGTGCTCACAGAAGCCAAGGCTGCCGGGCTGCCGGTGGTTGCTATCCGGGCAAACGGAGCCGCGGAAATGGTTGAAGATGGTGTTGATGGTTATCTTACCAGCCCAAGCACGGAAGAGTTTGCAGAAAGGATTATTAGCCTGCTAAACAACGATGAGCATAGGTCCCAGATGGGGAAAAATGCCGAGAGGAACGCTGCTGCTCTTGATTCTGTAAACTGTACCACAATGCTTTTAAATTGTTATCATGGTTTAAAAGAAGCGAAATAAAGACAAAAAATTTAAATTATATGTCAAACAAAAACCAGCTGAAAAATGCTGGTTTTTGTTTGACATATATTAGGCTGGGTATTAATATATTAAGTAGTAAATAAGAACGTTCCTATTTGGAGGCACAATGACGGAAACAGAAATAATCGAAAAAATAAGGGCAAAAGGATTTAAAATCACCCCGCAACGCAGGGCGATCATTAATGCCTTAGTGACAGCTGACAAACCGCCGGTAGCAAAAGATGTGCACAGAGAAGTAAGGAACAAATATCCCAGTGTTAGTTTGGACACTGTGTATCGTAATTTAAATTTACTGGCTGAAATAGGATGTTTGGTCAAGTACAACCTGAAGAATAGCGAAAAAAGCCGTTTTGAAATTCTCAAGCATCATCACCATTACCATCATCATTTAATATGTCTTGGTTGCGGTGAGGCAGTTTGTCTTGAAAAATGTTTGTTGGATATGCACACAGATGTTTTAAAAAACAAGGGTTACAAAATTGTTGGGCATGCTTTTGAAATATATGGTTACTGCCCATCCTGCTGTAATGCGGTAGAAAATAAAGATGGCAAAAAATAAAAATGGGGTGAAATCGTGTCTAAAATGAGAAATAGTTTTATAATTAAATTTTTGATTCTTATTTTAATGCTTTTATTTTTGTCCGCATGTGGTAACCAAACTGTGAAAGGTGAAAAAGAAAAAACTACTGGTCTAGATGACGTTGTTATAGCCACAACATTTTATCCAATATATATAGAGGCGGCAAATGTTACAAAAAACATACCCGGCATCAAACTGATCAATTTGGCACCTCCTACAGCAGGTTGCCTTCATAACTACCAGTTGAACCCGGAGGATTTAAAAAAACTAGACGAGGCGGATATTCTAATTATAAATGGAGCCGGGATGGAAGATTTTATGGACAAAATAATCAGTCAATTACCTAACCTGAAAGTTGTTGATGCTAGCAGAGATATACATTTAATAAAAGACGAAGGTGGCACATATAACCCACACGTCTGGGTGAGCATCACTAACGCTATCAAGCAGGTGGAGAATATTGGGGAACAGCTGGCCGCACTTGATCCTATCCGCGCGGATCACTATGCTGCCAATACTGAAATATATACCACAAAACTGGCAAATCTGCGCGTTAAGATGCACCAGGTAATAGATAATGTAGGCAGAAGGGACATTATTACCTTCCATGATGCATTTCCTTATTTCGCGCAGGAATTTAAAATAAATATAATCGCTGTCATAGAATCAGAACCGGGTGCTGAACCAAGTGCAGCTGAGTTGTCCGAGACGATTAGAATTGTTAATGAAACAGGCACTAAGGTTATTTTTACTGAGCCCCAATATGGGGCTAGGTCTGCAGAAACCGTGGCTCGGGAAACGGGTGCAAAACTGTATACATTTGATACGGCAGTAACAGGTAAATTGGAGACAGATGCATATTTAAATATTATGGAAAAAAATATGGATATATTGGGAGATGCACTTAATAAAAATGAATGACAAAGCAATTGCCAGGGCCCAATCGAAAGCCTGTGGCCTTTGCTGCACCAAGCTGGAATCTTTTGGTGTAACAATAGGCAAGACTGAAATCCTCAGGGATATTAACCTTCATATACATTGCGGCGAATTAACAGCACTGATTGGACCTAATGGAGCCGGTAAAACAACGCTGCTTAAAGCAATTATGGGTGAGGTTCCCTACACCGGTACTTTGCGATTTCTAGATATTAAAAACTGCCAAACCAGAAAACCATTGGTAGGTTATGTGCCGCAAAAGCTGGAGTTCGATTCTGGTTCCCCAACTAGTGTTCTAGATCTTTTTTCAGCGGGGCTCACTGCAAGGCCGGTTTTTTTGGGACATACAACCAGACAGCGTGAACATACCGCAAAGATATTATCTGTTGTGCAGGCAGAACACTTGTTAGACAGACGTCTTGGAGATTTATCCGGTGGGGAATTGCAGAGGGTGTTGCTAGCTTTGGCTCTTGAACCATGTCCAGATCTGCTGCTTATGGATGAGCCTGTATCAGGGGTTGATGCCCATGGCCGGGAACTATTTTATAATATGGTCTCCAGCTTGCGGCAGGACTACGATTTATCAATTATCCTTGTGTCACACGATCTGGTTATGGTTGCACGTCATGCCGACAGGGTGCTGTTTATAGATCACACACTATTGTGTTCCGGTACACCGCAAGAGGTTTTTAGCAGTGAAAACATCAGAAGAACCTACGGCTATGTATTCCAGGGAGGTATCAATGATCAGGATTCCTTTTTAACTGAACATAAAATTAAAGGGGTTGGCGCCTAATGGAGTCCTGGTATTTTTTAATTGATAAACTGCTGCCTTTTGCCTGGACACATCATATTTTTATGAAAAACGCCCTTTTAGCTGTGCTGTTGGTTGGTCCGATGTTCGGTATTATGGGGACAATGGTTGTTAACAACAAAATGGCTTTCTTTTCCGATACCATTGGACATTCTGCCCTTACCGGTATAGCCATAGGCATACTCTTTGGTTTCCAGGACCCTCTTTGGATAATGGTGTTTTTCTCAATTTTCCTGGCGATAGCCATCTCATTGCTAAAACATTACACAACAGCCTCTACAGATACTGTCATCGGTGCCGTGTCGGCAACAATGGTGGCACTGGGCATTGTTATACTCTCGCGGGGTGGAGGATTTGCTAAATTTTCCCGCTTCCTCATCGGGGATCTGTTGAGTATTACACCCAAGGAAATCTATCTACTTCTGTTCGCCCTGACCATCATAATTATTCTCTGGACAGTCATGTTCAATAAATTTCTCTTGCTTAGTGTTAATACCACATTAGCCCGCAGTCGAGGTATACCTGTGCGCCTGGTGGAAACACTGTTCTGTATTGTGATTGCAGTTATTGTGACCATATCAATACAGTGGGTAGGCATCCTGGTGATCAACTCTTTTTTGATTCTCCCTGCTGCCGCAGCCCGCAATGTGAGCATCAACATGAGAAATTACCACACGATTTCTGTAACAATAACAATATTCTCCGGCATAATTGGGCTTTTGCTATCATATTACTGGTCAACAGCTACTGGAGCGACAATTGCTTTAGTTGCTGCCTTATTCTACCTGATTACCCTGCCATTGAAACCTAGATTTACCTAGGTTGTCTGTAAATAACCATGGTCAAGAAAGGGAATGTAAAACTACTCCCGGGAACATCCTTGCTGTCTCGTAGGGCGGCTTTTTTATTTGTGGCATAAAAGGCGACCAAAGCATAAACAATACATGATAGTAAGGATCTAGAACGGGAGATGTTGCAATGACACAAGAGGCCTATGGGGGTCAGAAAACACAGGAAGGTAAAATTCCTGCCGCATTTATGCAGGAAGGACCCATAGAGGAAAAAGCAGACAAAGAAAAAACAAAAAATAAATTTTTGGAACTAGACCGCTATATTGATATTTATACGAAAGAACCCGGGCAGTTGATTATAATTCTAAAAAAGGCCCAAGATATTTTTGGCTATCTATCGGAGCAGGTGCAAGCCTATATAGCAGAAAAAACCAGCACACCTGTTAGTGAGGTTAATGGTGTGGTTACATTTTATTCGTTTTTTTTAACCGAACCCCAGGGAAAATATACCCTTGATCTATGCACAGGTACAGCCTGTTACATCAAGGGTGCTCAGGAACTGATGGAAATACTGAAAGATAGTTTGCAGATAGATGCAGGTGAAACCACCCCAGATAACCTTTTTACAATCAATACTACACGCTGCATCGGTGCCTGTGGGTTGGCACCAATAGTAATTGTAAACGGTAATGTGCACGGAAACACCAGCCCTGATGAGATCAAAAAAATAATACGAAAGTGCCGGAAAGGTGAAGAAATTGCAGATAAAAACCATTGATGGTCTTAACATAGTAAAGGAAAAATATTTACCCCTGGTTAAACAGCGGCTGGGCCACAGTAATGGTATAGGTATTTCTCAGGTGATGGTTTGCTCAGGTACATCCTGTATTTCAGGTGAAAGTCAGGATGTCCGCAGAGAACTAGAACGGGAGCTGGAACGTCGTAATTTGCAAAACAGTGTACAGGTGATTAAAACCGGTTGTTTTGGTTTCTGCCAGCATGGCCCCATTGTAATGATCCATCCCGGTGAGCATTTTTATTGCCGGGTGAAGCCACAAGACGTAAAAAAACTTGTAGAAACCCATCTGGTGAACAGTCAGGTTGTAGAGGAGTTACAGTATCAAAACAAAAGTGAAAAAGTAAATAATATTGAAGATATACATTTTTTTAAAGCCCAAAAACGTATCGTATTACAAAACTGCGGCGTTATAGACCCGGAGGAAATTGGTGAATATATCGCCAGGGATGGTTATTACGCCCTGGCGGATATTATCTTGAATAAAAAACCAGCGGAGATAATTGATCGAATAAAAAAATCCGGGTTGCGGGGTAGGGGAGGGGCCGGGTTCCCAACCGGCAGGAAGTGGGAAATGGCGGCCATGCAAGAAGCCAATCCCAAATATATTTTGTGCAACGCGGATGAAGGGGATCCGGGGGCTTTTATGGATCGCAGTATCTTGGAGGGTGACCCCCATAGTATTCTGGAGGCCATGACTGTGGCCGGATATTGCATTGGTGCGGCCCAGGGTTACATTTATATTAGAGCTGAATACCCTGTTGCAGTGGAAAGACTGGAAATCGCCATTGATCAGGCTAGAGAATATGGCTTGCTGGGTAAAAATCTTTTTGATGCCGATTTTGACTTTGATATCGATCTACGCTTTGGTGCCGGGGCCTTTGTATGTGGGGAAGAAACTGCGTTGCTTCATTCTGTTATGGGTCAGCGTGGAGAACCACATCCCAGACCACCCTATCCGGCCCAAGAAGGCCTCTGGGGTAAACCAACATTAATTAGCAATGTGGAAACCTACGCCAATGTGCCGGTTATTCTAAGAAGAGGCTGGGAGTGGTACAGTGGGCAGGGGAGTGCTACCAGTAAAGGCTCCAAGGTATTCTCACTGGCCGGTAAGATTAACAACACCGGTCTAATTGAAGTGCCCATGGGTACCAGCCTGCGTACAATTATATTTGATATCGGGGGCGGCATAGCCAATGGGAAAAACTTTAAGGCAGTACAAACGGGTGGACCTTCAGGGGGCTGTATACCGGCCAAATACCTTGATCTGCCGATAGATTATGAATCCTTGAAGGAAATTGGTTCCATGATGGGTTCAGGCGGGATGATCGTGATGGATGAGGATAATTGCATGGTTGATATAGCCAGATTTTATGTTGAATTTACTCAGGACGAGTCCTGCGGGCGATGTACACCCTGCCGGGTGGGCACCAAAAGGCTTTTAGAAATATTGAAGAGAATTACAGAAGGAAAAGGGGAAATGGAAGATCTGGAGCTGTTGGAGGAACTAGCCTATGACATTCGAGATGCTTCACTATGCGGCCTGGGTCAAACGGCGCCCAACCCGGTTATTTCTACACTTCGTTATTTTAGAGGGGAGTATGTGGCCCATATCAGGGATAAAATCTGCCCCGCCGGGGTGTGCAAGGCACTTCTCGACTATACCATAGATGAGGCTAAGTGCGCTGCTTGTGGACTTTGTGTAAAAGCCTGTGCTGCAGGTGCAATTAGCGGTGCAAAGGGAGAACCATACCGGATTGATCCGGATAAATGTATTAGATGTGCAGCATGTGTGGCTAAATGTCCGAAAGATGCTATTAGCAAAGGTATCAGGAAGGAGGCTGCTAATATTGCAGAAAGAGGAGTACAACCCGGGGCCGGTAGTAGAGAAGAAAGGGCAGCTCTATGATCATGATCATTGCAATCATCCGGGAAAAGATGTAGAAAAAATAAAACTAACCATAGATGGCAGAGAGGTAGAGGCGGAAAAAGGTATGAACATCCTGGAGGCAGCCCGCCAGGCCGGCATTGAAATCCCCAGTCTATGTTATTTACGGCATATTAATGAGGTAGGTTCTTGCCGGGTGTGCCTGGTGGAGGTTGAAATAAAGGGGGCTAAAACACTACAGGCTTCTTGTGTTTACCCGGTTTCCGAGGGATTGGTTGTTCATACCTCATCACCACGGGTGAGACGGGTGCGTAAAACTATGGTGGAACTGCTTCTATCTGATCACCATCGTGAATGCACCACCTGTATTCGTAATCTGAACTGCGAGCTGCAAAATCTGGCTGATAACCTGGGTATAAGAAATATTAAATACACAGGTGAAATGAAGCCATTACCGATCCAGAGTGAAAACCCATTTATTATCCGTGATTATAATAAGTGCATCAAATGCCGGCGTTGTGAAGCCATCTGCAGTAAGGTACAAGAGGTAAATGTCTATTCGGCCTTGAACAGGGGCTTTGACACTGTTATTGCCCCTGCATTCATGCAGGACCTTTCCGCGGTAGCATGCATTACCTGCGGGCAGTGCGTGATTGCCTGCCCCACAGCTTCCTTGACTGAGAAGGAGTGTGTGGAGTCCGTTTGGGAAGCCCTGGAGGACCCGGACAAATATGTTGTGGTGCAAACAGCGCCTTCCATCCAGGTTACTCTGGGTGAGGTATTCGGCTTTGAGGTGGGTACGGTGGTGACCGGTAAACTGGTGGCTGCTCTGCGCAGGTTAGGTTTTGACAAGGTTTTTGCCACGGATTTTTCAGCAGATCTAACTATTATGGAAGAAGCCCATGAGTTGCTGGAACGGCTGGATGGTCACGGTAAATTACCATTGCTTTCTTCCTGCAGCCCAGGTTGGGTTAAATATGCGGAACATTTTTATCCCGAATTCCTTGAAAACCTGTCAACCTGTAAATCACCTCATGAAATGTTCGGGGCGCTTACGAAAACCTATTTCGCGGCAAAAGAAGGTTTGGATCCCAAAAAAATTGTGGTTGTGGCAATTATGCCCTGTACAGCGAAAAAATTTGAGGCCAGCCGGCCGGAAATGGGTACAGACAATTTTAAGGATGTAGATTGGGTCCTAACAACCAGGGAACTGGCCCGTATGATTAGACAGGCCGGAATTAACTTTCATGACTTGCCGGATAAAGAGTACGATACCCCAATGGGAATTGCCAGCGGGGCGGGCGCTATTTTCGGTTCAACAGGTGGAGTTATTGAAGCAGCAGTAAGAACAGCACATTATTTAACGACGGGGCAGGAAATGGATCTTCTCGATTATGAAGAATTGCGTGGATTTAGCGGGATAAAAGAGGTTTTTGTGGAATTGAAGGGGCGAAAAATCAAGGTAGCGGTTGCCCATGGCACCGGCAATGCCAAAAAAATAATGGAACGGCTTAAGGCGGGAGAAAAATTCGATTACGTGGAAATTATGGCCTGTCCCGGTGGCTGTGTCGGAGGAGGTGGCCAGCCTATTTTTGGTACCAGGGAACACAAGGAGATATCCCTGGATTATCGACATAACCGGGCTGATGCCCTGGATCGCATCGATTTTTCCAAAGAATTGAGACGGGCTCATGAAAACCCGGCCGTCCAAAAAATATATGAAGAATTTTTGCACCACCCCCTTAGTGACGTGTCAAAAAAACTGTTGCATACCTATTATACGCCACGGGGTAGGGAACCGGGACTGCATCTGGGCGGAATAAAAGGTGGACATGTAGGTCATGTAAAAGAGAACATGCCGGGACGAGATACGGGGCGCATGATACAAGATAAAGTGGCGCCAAAATAATAAAAACCATAAAATCAATGAAAATGGGGGCAAATGATGAAGGAAAAAACAAACTGGAAAGTCGGTGAATTGGCCAAGCAGACTGGTCTTTCCGTACGGACGTTACATTATTATGATCAGGTCGGGCTCCTGGTCCCTTCAAGGAATAAGGACAATGGGCATCGTCTCTATACAGAAACGGATATAGTAAGGTTGCAGCAAATAATAGCTTTAAAATACCTGGGTTATTCATTGGATAATATCAAGGGGCTTTTGCAGGACATAGACTATTCTTCTGGTGAAGTGATCAACCTGCACATAAATCAGCTGCGTAAACATATAAAATTCCAACGGGATCTCTGCCTGATGTTAGAAAAAATTGCAGAATGCTTGCGATTGCAAAAAGAAGTAACCGCGGAGCAATTTATTGAAATAATAAATGCTATAAAAAACGCAGAAAAAAATCCCCTGGCTAGAGAACAAGGGAATAAAGGAAAGAAAAACGAGAAGGTAACGGGGCAAATAAGCAATCCACAAACCTTACAGGGTGAGCGCTACCTGCAAAGTTTTGCAGTGGAATAAGGGCTTAAATCATTATTTTAGCATCCGCTTGAGTACCTTTCCGTTAGCACCCCGGGGTAATTCTTTTTTTGTCACAAATATTTCCGGAATTTTATATATGGATAGTTTTCCTTTTAAAAACTGCATGAGCTCATGTTTTTTCGGTGTGAAACCTTCCACTGGAATTATAAATGCTTTGATAACTTCACCCTTGACCGGATGTGGAATACCAATCACAGCAGCCTCTTCTACCGAGGGGTGGGCTTTAAGGGCTTCTTCGATCTCACCGGGATATATGTTGTAGCCGGCTGTGATAATCAGTTCTTTTTTCCGCCCCACAATATATATGTAGCCTTCATGATCCCGGTATGCCAGATCACCGGTATAAAGCCAGCCTTTTTTAAGGACTGCTCTGGTGTCTTCTTCTCTATTATAATAACCTTTCATAATATTAGGTCCTTTTACAAGCAGCTCACCCACGTTACCGGGGGGGAGCTCCTGATCTTCTTCGCCAACTATTCTAACTTCCACACCGGTCAGCGGCAAGCCAACAGACCTAATTTTACGAGTTCCCTCCAGTGGGTTCAGGCTTACCACAGGAGAGGCCTCCGAGAGCCCATAGCCTTCGATTATGGGAAATTTGAAGGTCTGTTCAAAGGATAGCATGTGTTCTTCAGAGATGGAGTCACCACCGGAAATAGCATATTTTAAGGTGGGGAAGGAAGCTTGACGTCGTAATTTGAGTAATACTGCGAACATGCTTGGTACACCGCAAAATACTGTAATTCCCTTCTGGGAAAGAGCATGCAGTACTTCTTTGGGCCGAAAGGATTCGAGGATAGTGATGGTACAGCCGACATATAGCGGCAGCAAAACGCTTGTCGCCCAGCCAAAACTGTGAAACATGGGCAGTACGGCCAGAAAATTATCGTCAGGGTCAAAACCCGATACAGCATCCATCGATTTAACGTTGCCAATCAAATTGTTGTGTGTCAGCATAACAGCTTTGGGATCTCCTGTAGTGCCGGAGGTGTATAATAATGTGCATACTGATTCCGGATCCCTTTTTTCAAAATGTGTCGAAGGGGTATTTAATATCTCTTTACTGCATTGCTCATTTAGTATAACCACCCGGATAGACTGCCTGGATGGCAACTGGGAAAGTGCCTGGCCGATGGCCTCATTTGTGATCAGATAACTTACACCAGAATCCTTTAGCATAAAAGCTAATTCAAGGGGTGTCTGTAGTAGATTTAAGGGTACTACAGTTCCACCGGCACGGATTATACCAAAATAAGAGTATATAAATTCCGGGCAGTTGGGCAGTGCGATGGCCACCCGATCCCCCGCCAAAAGGCCCATTCGGCCCAAATAGCCGGCATATTTGTCTATGTTTTTTTCCATCTCTCCGTAAGTAATAGTAGTATTATTAAATAGTAGTGCCGTACGGGTTATGTTTTGGTTATTAATCCTATGTATGTAATGTATGTTCACAGCCGCATACCCCCTGATGATTTATAAGTAAACATTATTTTCGACGGGCAAGCCAGCTATTCCTTTGTGAGGGGCTCTCTTCCAGCAAAAAGTTTTTTTACTGCTGAATTTAGAGTGTTTGACCTATATAGGAGGGGAAAGTTATAATAATGGGGTAAAAAGGTAATGTATGGGAGGTAATATTTTGGGTAGAATTAAATCGGCGTATGAAAAGGCTATGGAACGCTACCAACAAAGGAAGGCTGTGTCTGAGGAGGATATTAGAGAAATGGAATATCTTCTTACCGGAAAAACGCTGGCAGCTAAATATTTAAATAATAAAGACCTGGACTTATTAGCAGCAATTGATCAGTATCAGAACAAAATAAGGGAATATATAGTGGAAGGTGCTATGAAAACCTTTATAAGTAATATCCGGTTGCCGGCAGACAAAACAACCTTTGAAACCAACCAGCAGGCTATGAACGGGATTGGGCTTCTTAAAACTGATAAAAAAGCCTATAGTGAGGTAGCAGGTCAGCTCGAACAACTTTTGCATTATTATGAAAGTGCTACTAAACAAGCTTTTGAACAATTTAAAGAAAGATTTTCAGTTCAGATGGCAGAATCCATGAAATCTCTGGAGAAAAAGGTGGGGGTAAAGCTAAAAATAAATCCTGAAAAACAGCCAGGTTTTTGGGAGGAATGGTCTAAAGTAATAGGCAGCATCGATACCCAGTACGACCAGGTGCTCAAAAAACAGAAGGAAAAACTACAAGGCATCAAATAATTCTCTCTCCCACCGTTTTTTACCTGCCTGGTTTGCTTGCGGGCACTGGTTTAAAAACGAAAGACGATGGGTTTTTTTCGGGTGAGGAACCTTTTGCCTTGCCAAATATGAAAAAGAGTATGCCACTTGTCAGTGCTAGACCCGCCGAGCCCCAAAACATGAGCCCAGTACCTTTTTCCATAAGAAAACCATAGAGGGGGGGGCCGGCTGCTGCCCCGAAAAACCTCACACTGCCATAAAGGGAGGTAATCAACCCACGCTCTTTAATTGAGGCAGCGCTGGTTATTAGCATATTTAAGCAGGGCAGTATCAGCCCTGCACCTAGCCCGGTTAACGAAATACCTACGAAAAAGGGGATAACATTTTTTGTTAGCGGCAAAAAGGCCAATGATGCAGTCATGACACCAAGTCCGGTTACTACCAGTGCTTTCATCAGTGCTTCTTTCTTTTTGATAACAAACCCGGTAATAAAAGAGGTTGAACTCATAAACAACACTGGGATAGCCAGAACCAGCCCTTTAGGGATACCATCCAAACCAAATTGTTGTTCCAAAAAATCAGAAAGATAAAATAACACACCAAATAGTACCAACAGGGCTATGGCCCCCGCCAAATAGGATGAAAGCAGTAACCCTTTTTGTTGCCTAAATATTTTTGTAAATGATTCTAGATATTTCTGTAGCTTTTGTTTGTTACGCCCCTCGGGCTCTTTGACCAAAAGCCACATTCCAATAACCACTGGCACTACTATCAACGGGAAAAAAACAAAAGCTGCATACCAGGCCAGTACCCCGATTGCTGCACCAAGTACCGGGCTAATTACCTTGCCCAACCCGTTTGAGGCTTCAATTGAACCTAATGAACGGCTGCGATCCTGATCCTTAAACAAATCGCCGCAAAGAGCCATAGCTATGGGTGCTGTACCGGCGGCCCCGATTCCCTGGATCACCCTACCGGCTAGAACCAATGAGAAAGCGTTTTGTTTAAGAAAAATAGCTGCCAGGGCGGCAATAATCCCACCGGCACCGTAGACTATTAAGGCTGGGATGATAACCTTTTTTCTCCCGTAACGATCTGAAAGAAAACCTGTTATCGGTATGATCAAACCTGCTGGTAGTGAAAATAGTGTGATAATCAAACTTACCTGTACTGGTGATAAATTAAGTGCTTCCCTAATATCGGGCAGAACTGGAATTAACATTGAATTGCCCAGAACCATAATCAACGGCACCCCGGACAATGCTGCCACTACTAGCCAGTAGTTTTTCGGCGACCTACCGGCGCCTGCCTTTACAGTCATTAGCCATCCCTCCAGAACATTAAACTTCCCATTGTTATAAAAAATAACCCTGTAAAAATATTACCCAGGGACGACAGTATTATAGGTTAAAGGTGACAATAATAAACAAAATACGGTTGCCCAAAAAACCGGTCTATGATAATTTAATACTAAATCCGCACTAGCAAGGGTCTTTAGCAGGAAGGAGCTTTTTTTTGGACTACTCATTGGTAAGCAACCATATTGTATTTGACATTGATGAAATGCTGGAAATCATTGAGGAATACATTGAGGAATACATATTACTGGAACATTATTTTGAGGATCAGCTAATTGAATCCAGTATTGTATACTTGGAAGATATTGAGGTTGAATATGATCCGGGCGATGCAATCAGATACTTTGAGCAAAAATGTTTACAGAAGGATACAAATGATGAGGAGTTTTCGTTTTTTTTGAGAAATAATTTTGCTACTAGTTTTTTTATTAATGGTTCGATTGAAATAGAAATACATAATAACCGTATTGTATGCCTGTTCGGAACCCGGGGGGAGTTAATTCTTAGAACGGGGCTGGACAGCTTTGTTTTATCACCTCTTTTTAAACTTTCGATAAAGCCGGAGGAGACGAAGGCCTTATTAAATGCCGTTATTTCAGCCTACAAAAAAAACCATGAAACCCTGTTGCCGGAAAACATTGAGTCCTACTCCATGTTTTCTGGTGTTTGCTTGATGGCACTGGCCAAAATAAATGAACTGCCTACTTGTGGTTACGAGCTTAACCTTTCACATGATGAGATGCTGCTTTTTGGGCTAGCCTTAAATCTGGCCAGTGAAAATGCGGATAAGGAAACCTTGTCAATAACCAACTCGATCATAAAACAAATTAAAAGGTATTTCCCGGAAATTGAGCATATTTCGCCTGAGAGCTTTGAGTCAACGCCAAAAATGGGCAAAATCCTGGATTTTAAAAAACCCGACTAAGCAATAAAACAAATCAACGGGGGGGACAATATGCTTCTTCTGAACACTCCTTTTAGAATTAAAAATGTAGAAGTTGAAAACAGATTACTACGTTCCGCAACACTCGAGAGCAAGGCCGACATTGAAGGCTTTGTTACTGATGATCTGCTTGAACTTTACTACCACCTCGCCAGGGGAGGGGCAGGTTTTTTAATAACAGGAGCTGCTGCTGTTGAACCAGCAGGAAAATGCTTTGGGCAGCAGTTGTGTGTCTATGATGACAAATATCTGCCTGGTTTAAAAAAACTAGCAGATGTGGTGCACAGGTACGGTAAAGGCTGCAAATGTGCAGTACAGATTTTTCACCAGGGTATGGCTGGTTATTCCCCCTCTGGTGACAGTAACACTCCCGGCAAGGTATTCGGCCTCAAAGATATTAGGCCGGAAGAGATCACAGTAACAATAAAATCCTTTGGCCTTGCTGCCCGGAGGGTGAAGGAAGCCGGCTTTGATGCAGTTGCTGTACACGGAGCCCATGGCTATCTTTTAAACCAGTTTCTTTGCCCGGCTGCAAACAACCGTACTGACAAGTGGGGCGGCAGTTTGGAGAATAGAATGCACTTCACCCAGGAGGTGTATTCTGCTATACGTGAACAGGTAGGTGACGATTTCCCTATATTGTGGAAAATAAATACTTCTGACTATATTGACGGTGGCAATGGTATTGAACAATATGCCAGGGTTGTGAAAACACTGGCACAAATGGGTGTGAACCTGGTTGAGTTGACCGGTGGTATGGAAAGACAGACAAAGTTGCGCGCCAGGCTTGGTCAAGAGGCAGGGGAACATGAAGCATATTTTTACTGGGCTATTGATACCATGAAGGAGGCTATTGCGGGGACAGAAACCGCACTGGCTATTACAGGTGGTATCCGCTCACTAAAGGCAATGGAAAATTTATTGAAAAGTGGAATTGATTTAATCGGTATCTGTCGTCCTTTAATCTGCGAACCGGGTTTGCCTAACCGGTTGCTGCACAGCCCCGACAAAAGACGGTCCAAATGCACCTCATGTAATAAATGCTATTTCCATATTGCTCGGCAACCCCTGAAGTGTGTCCAGTTCGATTCGTTCCGTAGTGTGCTTAATAATGTTTCCGAATAACGATCTGCAAGGATTTTATTAGTCCAAATAGGAGGGTAAGATGAAAACGCTTGTGCTGGCGGAAAAGCCTAGTGTTGGTAGAGAATTAGCCAGGATTTTGCAATGCAGCCGAAAAACCAAGGGTTACATAGAAGGGCCGCAATTTGTTGTCACATGGTCACTTGGTCATCTGGTAACACTAGCAGAACCAGAGGACTATGATCAGAAATATAGAGAGTGGCGACTGGAAGATCTGCCCATGTTGCCGTTTAGTATGAAATTAAAAGTGATCAGACAAACATCCCATCAATTTCGAATAGTTAAAGGTTTAATGAACAGGAAGGATATTAGGGAGCTTATTATTGCCACTGACGCCGGCCGAGAAGGTGAACTAGTAGCTCGCTGGATTATGGTCCTGGCAAATTGGAAAAAACCATTCAGACGTCTTTGGATATCTTCACAGACGGATGAAGCCATCAGGGAGGGATTTGCAAACCTTAAGGCCGGTACCGCCTACAACAATTTGTATGATGCTGCCGTATGCAGGGCAGAAGCCGATTGGTTGATTGGGCTCAATGTTACCAGGGCTTTGACCTGCCGGTTTAATGCTCAGTTAAATGCGGGTCGGGTGCAGACACCTACCCTGGCCATGATAGTTAATCGAGAGTCCGAAATAAAACAATTTGTGCCCATTGACTACTGGACAATTCAGGTGGATTTTGGGGATTATTATGCTAACTGGACAAACAAATCCGGTAGTAGCCGAATTTTCAATCGGCTTCAGGCTGAAAAAATAGCTGCTAAAATCAAAGGACACCAGGCAGTGGTGAAGGATATTCAGCATACCAGCAAAAGTGAGGGAGCACCTTTGGCTTACGACCTCACTGAATTGCAAAGAGATGCCAATAAACGGCTGGGATATTCTGCACAGAAAACTCTTTCTGTCTTGCAAAACCTGTATGAACAGCATAAACTGGTTACCTACCCCCGGACAGATTCCCGCTATATCACCACAGATATTGTGTCTACCCTTACTGCCAGATTAAAAAGCATCTCTGTGGCACCATATGCAGCACTAACCAGGCCAATTTTACAAAAACCATTAAAACCAACTAAACGTTTTGTTGATGACAATAAGGTCACTGATCACCATGCTATCATTCCTACCGAACAGCCTTTGGTCCTATCATCATTGAAAGAAGAGGAAAGAAAACTGTATGATTTGATTGTGAGGCGGTTCATTGCTGTTTTATATCCCCCTTATCGCTATAACAGAACAACAATAGTTACTGTCGTTAATAATGAATATTTTCACTCCCGGGGCCGCGTGGTAAAAGACAAAGGGTGGCGTGCTGTGACCTCCATTACAAGAGAAAATGATCAGATGGAGGAGGAAACACTCCCCGATCAGAACCTGGCCCAGCAAAAAAAAGGCGCTATCAAAAATATTGAGAGCTATAAGATCAGCAAATCCAAAACCAGGCCACCTTTACGTTACACGGAAGCCACCCTTTTGACCGCCATGGAATATCCCGGCAAGTTTCTTGAAGATGAAGAATTGCGTGAGACTATGAAGGACAGCGGTTTGGGAACACCGGCTACCAGGGCTGAAATAATTGAAAAATTGCTTAAAACCAGTTATATAGAGCGCCATGGTCGAGAGTTGGTCCCTACATCAAAAGGGATCCAGCTAATCAGTCTGGTTGACCCAGCCCTAAAAACTCCGGAGCTAACGGCCCAGTGGGAACAAAAGCTGTCCGATGTCGCCAGGGGTAAAGGGAGCAAAAAAAAATTTATGCACGATATCCGCAAGAACGCGACAGAGCTGGTTAAAAGTGTTAGTACCAGCACAGCCACGTATAAAGCGGATAATATAAGCAAAACAAAATGTCCTATATGCGGTAAATATATGCTGCTGGTGAACGGCAGAAGAGGAAAAATGCTTTCTTGCCCGGATAGGGCTTGTGGTTTTAGGCAGCCGGAGAAACAGGATTATTCCGGCCACCGGAGTTCCAAAAGGAACAGCCAAATGAATCAACGGCTAATTGCCCGTTACAGCCAACAGGATTCTATCGGCAGTAATGTAGGGGAACTGTTGAAAGCGGCATTGGAAAAAGATAAAAACAATGATTGAAAGAACGAGATAATAATTCTATATTATTCCCAAAAAACCCTAATTTCAAATGGGTATTTTTTTTAAGAAAGAATAGCTCTAGAAAAAAGGTATAAAGGCTCCAATGTCGAAAACAAATACAATGTGCCATATTGTGGTTTTTCTGCAAATGTTTTTGATGGTTTAAAATAACAAAAGGAGGGGTGCATTGAGATATAAATATATAGCGTCCGGAGTGCTCATAATAATGATGTTGCTCATTTTTCAGGTGTCAGACGCCAGAGCCGAGGGACGTATACTGAAGACAGGGGTGTCGGGGGAGGATGTATCTGCTCTGCAAACAACACTTTGTTCACTTGGTTATCTGATGCCAGGTAATGCAGATGGTATTTTCGGTACATTAACAATGTCCGCTGTTGTTGAATTGCAGAGAAAACATGGCCTTTCTGGGGATGGCATAGTAGGCCCGGCAACATTAGCTGCAATGAATGAAGAGTTAGCAGTAAGTAAACCACAAACAACAGGCACACAGCCGGAAGCTTTAAAAAAAGGCATGAGAGGCGATAATGTATTAAATCTACAGAAAAAGCTCACGACACTTGGGTATTACCAGGGTAGCCTAGATGGGATTTTTGGTTCGGGTACACTTTTAGCTGTAATTGAATTTCAGGCCACAAATGGGCTTAATGCTGATGGTGTTGCCGGTCACCAAACATTAGGAATGTTGCATGGTTCCCCGATAAGTGCCAGTCGTGGCACATCAGGTGATCGTAGATCACAGGCGATTGCTTCCTTTGCAAAGCAATTTTTAGGTACCCCATATGCCTGGGGCGGCAATTCACCTGGTGGTTTTGATTGCTCAGGGTTCACCAGCTATGTGTATAAAAACTTCGGCATTCAGGTTCCACGTACGGCCGATGAACAATTTTATTGCGGAGCCAGGGTAAGCCAGCTAATACCAGGTGATATGGTCTTTTTCACCACCTATGAACCAGGTCCTTCCCACGCGGGCATATACATAGGCGATAATAATTTTATCCATAGCAGCTCGGCTGCTGGGGGGGTTATAATAACATCTTTATCAAAGAACTATTATAGCGAAAGATATTTGGGTGCCTGCCGTTTGATAAACTAGTTCAAGATCAAGTAATCAAAAAAGTCCCGGTGTGTTATGCCGGGGCTTTTTTTACACTTGTATAAAATATATTATATATCTAGTATTGTTTTAGGTAATTCTATAGTTTGAACGTTGTAAATAGGAGAGGGTATTTTGGCCAAGAATTATCGCCAATGGTTTTTGGCAAGAGTCAAACGTGCCATCTATGATTTTAATATGCTACAGGGTGGCGATCGAGTTACTGTGGCCTTTTCAGGCGGTAAAGATAGTGCAGCAACACTATATTCGCTGGCCCTTCTAAAAAGGATACTGCCGATAAGATTCGAATTAGTTGCAGCTGTATTTGTTAAAATCGGCTGGCCGGTAGATCTGCAAGTACTTGAAAATTTCTGCAGTTCCATAAAGGTACCTTTTCACGTGGTGGAAACGGAAATTTCTGAAATTGTTTTCGAAAAAAGAGGTGGCAACAATCCTTGCGCTATTTGTTCACATCTACGCCGGGGCGCTTTGCACGGCAAGGTTCTAGAACTGGGTGCCAACAAAGTTACCCTTGGTCATCACCTCGATGATGTTATTGAGACGTTTTTTATGAGTCTGATTTACACCGGCCAGTTGCGTGTTTTTTCACCTGCTACCTTCCTGGATCGGACTGGTCTGACTATGATCAGGCCGCTGGTTTACCTCCCCTCTGAAGAGGTAATCTCCTTTGTGGAAAAAGAGGGCCTTCCTTTTGTGTCCAACCCCTGCCCTGTTAACGGCTTTACCCAAAGGGAAGTGGCTAAAAAATTGATAGCTAGCCTGGCCAAGCAATTTCCTGACTTTAAATCCCGCTTTTTAACCTCACTGCAAACATTCGATCAACGAAACCTGTGGCCTGAAATTATTTCTAAAAAGAAGGCGGCGAAAAATGACGCTGCCTATAAGGATAAATTTATTACATAAAATGCCTGTTTATTCCAGGTCTAATAATTGCCTGGCGTTTTCCCTCAGTATTTTCCTAATCGCCTCTTCAGGAATATCCAAATTTCTAATAGATTCAGCGTTCTTTTTTACATCTACACTGGGCCAGTCGGTGCCAAACATAAATTTATGCGCAAATCGTCCCATATCAGGGAAATATTCGAGGAGTTTTTTGGGCGGTAAACCAGAAACATCTATATAAATATTTTTGTGCAGACGCGCCATGGTCATGGCTTCATTGTACCAACAACCCCGCCCACCATGGGCCATGATGATTTTCATATCTGGAAAATCCACGGCTACATCATCAAAAAAGATTGGATTCGCATATTTTAATCGTGTTCCATAGTAAATTGAGGTTCCGGTGTGGAAAAGAACGGGTATGCCCAGCCTCTCAGCAACAGCATATATAGGGTACATGAAGTGATCGTTGGGGTAGTAATAGTTATAGGAGGGGACAAGCTTTAACCCCTTGAAACCACGATTTAATATAAAATCTTCAAGCATTTTGCCCATCTTGGGATCCATATAGGGATTTACCGTACAAAAGGGTATTAATCTTGGACTGACCCGGCAAAATTTTTCTACCGCTTCATTGGTACAAATGCCTGTTGATAAAGGTGATATTTCTGCTAATACTACAGAATAGTCGACTCCATTGTAATCCATTAACTCCAAAAATGCATGGGGATCGATATGTTTTCTGCAGAAAGCCACATATTCTTCTTTAGAAGGAAAAGCACTGCTAAAAAAATTAAAGGCATCTTCACCGAAGGTCTCGTATTCTGAAAGGTGAACATGAACATCTATGACACCATTTTTCAATTAATATCACTCCACTCAGTATACATTTTTCTCATCATCTTTATATTAACATCCATGGTAGGGATTATATAATACGTGTAACCGATTGCACCTATAATTATTAGCTATCAATAAAACCCTTTATTAACATAATATTTTGAAATATAATTGTATAATAGGCCTAATGGGAGGTAACAAAAAAATGATTGATATCCACAGCCACATCCTACCGGGTTTGGATGATGGGGCAGCTACTATAGAAGAGGCTATTGCCATGGCTAGTTGTGCTATTAGGGATGGAACTAAACAAATGGTGGTAACACCACATGTAAAAACAAGAACATATCCCAGTAAACAAACAATTTTAAATACAATGGCCAACCTGCAGGGTGTATTGCAGGAAAAGGGGATTGATCTCGTACTTTTAGGTGGTGGAGAATACAGAATAGATCCGGAATTGTCTCGACAGTTAGCAAAGGGGGAGTTACTAACTATAAACGATAAAGGACGCTACCTATTAATTGAATTCTCTGATGTAGCTGTGCCTGATTATACAGTAGAACTCTTCGACGAAATAATAGAACAGGGCGTAATACCGATTATTGCCCACCCGGAAAGAAACTCAGTTTTCATCGAGGATCACAGTAGGCTTTACGAGTTACTGGCCAATGGTGCTCTGGCACAGTTAACATCCGGTGGTATAACCGGCTACTTTGGTGAGGAAATTAAAGAGGCTTCCAGGGCATTTTTGGAAAAAGGTTATGTGCAATTTGTTGCTTCTGACGCACACAATCGGAGTGGTCAACTTGCACAATTCAGGCCGGCATTGAGGGAGGTAAAAAATCTGCTCGGTGAACAGTTGGGACATCGTATATTGGTAACCAATCCTCGTAAAATGGTTCGCGGGGATCTAATGAAAGCCAATGAATTTATGAAAAAGGTTGTTTAAATAAAGGCAGGATGAAAGAACCCACTATATTAACCCCAAAAACTAACACTTTTACAGAGTTAGTGCAGATGGGGTTTTTATTTATATGAAAGGATCTACCTTGAATGAATATCGTTGAAAAGCCTCATTTAAGGCAGCAAGCCGTTAACTATATTAATTATGTACTAAATAACGGCAAAACATTATCCCATTGCATGTTAAAAAACTGTAACCTGGACATTGGTCGGATAGTAAGCTATTTGCCAACCGAATCTAAAGCAGATAGCCTGTTGGCCAAAATAATCCAATCATATTTGCAAGAAAAAAATACAAACATTTGTATCCTGGAAGATACAACAGCAAATATTGATGCCCCTTGTATGAGGCATGTTATAGATGATGGAAATACCCTATTGTTTGGCCCAGAAGTGTATTACATCCTCACCA
>JABMJD010000041.1 GCA_013201395.1 Candidatus Syntrophopropionicum ammoniitolerans | reverse complement strand
TCCCCATCATGGCCTTGTCAATAAATTTAGGCCATTATAGCATGGTGTATTATTTCGAGTCAATAAAAAATCATTTCCTGATAATAGATCACATGGTCAGTATCCCATCGGGGCCTTCAATCAATTTAAGTACGTTTTCTTCCCTACCGTCAAGAGCATTAACATATACCAGATAGTTATCCTCACCTAGTTTACCCTGGAATTCATAGACCAGTTTTTCATCTTCTGCTCCTAGAGGTATCAACACCAGGCTTCCTCCCTTGACGACCTGAAGGCGCGGGTTTAAGCCGGCCTGAGCTTGTTCCCGGGAAATTCCGGCCGTCGGCAAATCACGTTTTCGGTGAGACATCAGGTAGCCGGACGTTTCTACCCCCGTAACCTCACCGTTGTCTAAAGCTACTGTCACTTTAATCAAATCAGGATATAATGTAACGCCATCCTGCAATGCTGCAAAATTAAAAGTTACTAAGTTTTCATGCTGTAGAAAGTATGTGGCCTGCATGTCGCCAAAACCACTGTTCCTCAGATAATCCCGCGCCTTCTGCCGGGCAGCATTTATATCCAGCGACTGGCCCCCCACAGGACGAGCATTGAGCAACCAGACCAGTTTGCCGCCTTTTTTGGATATATCCAGCAGTGCCCGATGGCCATCATCAGCCCCAGCAAGCGACACCTCAACCCGGTAAGACGGAATACGCCCCCCCGTAGATCCAGTTACAGTAGCCTGACAATCCACAGCATACTGCTTATCAATAAAAGATAGCGCTTTATCGTGTGCTTCGTTAGGATTGATCTCAGCCACACCACGCAAATTCCATGGTTCAAATTTCTCTAGATGTTCCGAAAAAGGACCATCATAAATTAGAGCTGGGTATTGCTGCATCCTTTGATCAAGGGCCTGAAAGTCGGTATGAGCCAGGGTATCGGGTTTTTTCTGCAAATTTTTTCGTGTTTGATGGATTAGCTCAGCAAAATAAAAATTGTTTTGGGCCATCTTGTACTGCATTCCCTGCAATTCCTGGTTCAATTCCAAAGATTGCTGATAAAGATTGTTTAAGGTTTCCCAGTGTCCACCGTCGATGGCGTTTCCTCTACCAACCTGATTTGACAAACTGGCAGCATAATCACCTACCTGGGCAAAAAATTTAGCGGTACGACCTGCCAGGGCATCGTTTAGCGGTAACTGTCCCAGATTAGACTGAGCAAAGGCAGCCTGTTGCCTGATATCCATCAACAGCAGGGTGTCCAGACGGGGGTCATACGCCACCATGCACTTGGATAGAAGCACCTCAATGTTCTGGACTTGGGTAGTCATATCATAAAAAGCCCTTTGATACTTATTGTTTAAAAAATTTTCTAATCCACGGTTGGCTAAATGCTGATTGTAGCCCCATGAACCCACAAATATTAATGCCAGGAATCCTATCGCAACCGGCACAACCCACCTTTTCATAGAAAACTCCTCCCTCTACAGTGCAAAAACATGATTACCGATTTGAGTGATAATATTCCTGGACCAAACCCAGGGGCTCACAGGTTTATATGGGTTCCAGAAAAAAAGAGCCCCACTGGTGGGATCATATCCACTCATAGCCATCTGGGCCGCCTGAACGCTTTGCTGGCTCACAGCCCGGTTGGCCTGCCCATTTGATATTGATTCAAAGGCGTAGTCCTGGAAGATCACACCACCAACTGTGCCTGGGAAAGCAGCACTTTTGGTCCGATTCATAATCACTGCCCCTACTGCTACCTTACCTTGAAGGGGCTCATCTGCAGCCTCACCCTCAATTACCCGAGCCAACAGGGTAGTATCACCCCCGCCGGTAGCCACCCCCCTGGATACGAGGGTGGTAGCATCAGAAGAAGAACCAAGCCCCAGGGCCTCCCTGGTTTTTTGGTCCACAATACCATTTTGAGGCAATCCATTACTGCGCTGAAATTTTTGGACTGCTGAGAAGGTTGCAGAACCATATACACCATCCATGGAACCATTGTAATAGCCCCACTGGCTAAGCCTCTGCTGAACACCGGACACCTCAGCACCTTTGCTGCCCCACGATAAGACCTCCCCCTGAGCAGATGCCAATCCATGGAGTAAAATCATCGCCGTAAACAAAATCAATAGAGAGGCTATAATAGGAACCAGTCTTTTCCTTACAAACAAATCTTCCCCAGTGATAGATGCTCACTCCCTGATAACTTTTTTATATTTTTTCTATTTATGACTATTTTTATGTAACAATGAAAAAACAAACCCCGGATTGGCCATCCGGGGTCAAAAATATTCTATATCCAGTTGTTTTTCTAATCACACACATCCGGCCGGTTTGGGTAGACCGGCCAGTTTGCAGGCTCCTTTAGCCGGGCCAGTGGGAAACAAATCATATATATGTTTCAAATTGCAGCCAGTATCCTTGCAAAGCCTACGGATCATGGGCGCGATTTGATACCTCTTGTAATAATCACGCAGGTAATAAATTATTTTCCAGTGATCTTCGCTAAGCTCCGATATGCCTGCAGCCACGGCCATAACACCAGCCAGATCCTCGCTCCATTCCTCCGGATTGATTATAAATCCTTCCTCATCCAGCTCTACATCCAGACCGTTAATTGAGATGTTCGGCATGCGCAAAACCTCCCTCTATGCACAGCATTAGTCCCAAATGAACAAAAGGGACTTCTTTTTCTGGGAAATTCCCAAATAACAAGATATCATGTTTGTCTTGGTATAGTCAACGCATTTACCCCAGATCATAAAAATTCTGCATCCACAAAACCCCATCTATAAATCATTTTTATCAACACATCACTAAAAACAAATAAAGGGAGAAGGTTTAAACCTTCTCCCTAAAAGCTACCATCCCTACAAATCTAGCGGTTCCAGGGTAATACCTTTCTTACCAATTGAAACTACGAGATGGATTACCTAATTCCTCCAAACGTTCCTAAACAGATTTTCATTGTCAACCTTTTTACAACTACACTCTGATACAAAAAACACTATCCACGGACTGGTCGAACCTTGTCATACACCCGAAATACATTCAGACTCAACAAGCAACTAAACCACTGTCTCTATAAGGATGGTGCTTGATCACATATTAACACTTGTTACGGCAAAAAGCAATATTAAAATAAAAATTATTATGGCCATATCCTGGAAACAATTATTATCTGTGATACTGCTCCCCTCTGGCAATTTTAAGCCAGCGAAATATTTGCTCCAGTAAAACTAAGCGCATTAACTGATGGGGAAAGGTAAAGCTGGAAAAGGAAAGTAAAATATTCGCCCGATCCAACACCGCTTTGGATAAACCCAGGGATCCACCGATAATGAATGTGATGTCGCCCTTGCCTTCAAGAGCAAGTTTTTCTAAAACCCCGGCCATTTCTTTAGAACTATACGTCCTGCCCCGCCGATCGAGTGCGATCAAGTAGGTATTTCTGCGCAGGTGTTTTAAGAGACGTCTACCTTCAACATCCTTTACCTTCACACACTCCGCCGGACCGGGCTTGTCTGAAAAACTTTCATCGCTTACCTCATGGACTTCAATTCGAGCATAGGGAGTCAATCTCTTAAGGTATTCGGCAGCACCACTAGCTAGATATTTCTCTTTAAGCCGCCCCACCGCCAGGATGGAAATACGATACATAACATCCCCCAAGGTTTATTTTCTACTAATAACCGCCCCCAGTGACTTAAGCTTTTCCTCCAGGTTATGGTAACCCCGATCAATATAAGTCACATTGCATATTTCCGTCTCACCGGAGGCAATTAGCCCGGCCACTATTAAAGCAGCACCGGCCCGCAAATCTGTGGCTTTAACATGGGTACCTTCTAGTGCTTCTACCCCTTCGATAACCGCCATCCTACCTTCCACCTTAATTCTGGCACCCATTCTCTTCAACTCATCAGCCACCATAAAACGGTTTTCAAAAATATTTTCTACCAGTACACTTGTCCCCGGTACAACAGAAAGCATAGCCATCAATTGTGACTGCATATCAGTGGGAAAACCGGGATAAGGCATAGTTTTTATGTCAATGGGTTTCAATGGCCCATCCACAAATACCCTTAGGGTATCTCCACCCTCAACGACCCCGGCATTAGCCTCACGCAGTTTTGCGCTTAATGGTTGAACATGGGCGGGGATCATGTTTTCTATGGTAATGTCCCCCCCGGTGGCTGCAGCCGCAACCATAAAGGTACCCGCCTCAATCCGATCTGGTATAACAGGGAAACGAATCCCCCCTTCAAGGGAATTAACACCGGAAATTTTGATCACATCCGTACCGGCTCCCCGTACCTTGGCCCCCATGGCATTAAGGAAATTAGAAAGATCAACAATTTCCGGTTCTTTGGCTGCGTTTTCTATTAATGTCTGGCCTTTGGCCAGGCAAGCAGCCATCATAATATTTTCAGTGGCCCCCACACTTGGGAAATCCAGGTAAATACTAGCCCCTTCAAGACGATTATCGGTACTGCCACATACGCACCCATGCTCTAGTGAAAGACTGGCTCCCAGCCCAATCAACCCTTTAAAATGCAGGTCCATTGGCCGAACCCCAATATTACAGCCACCGGGAAGTGCTATCGTGGCCTGTCCAAACCTGGCCAACATTGGTCCCAATAGAAGGTTGGAGGCCCGCAATTTTTTAACCAGATGAAAAGGTGCCCCCGCATGTAATTTTTGGGGCGGAACAATTTGCAAGGTTTCCTGACCTTCCCAGGAGGCAGAAGCCCCAATGCTGTTTATTACCTCAATCATCACCCGTATATCACTAATATTGGGGACATTTTCAAGAACAATTTTGTTCTTGGCCATTATGGCCGCGCATAAAAGCGCAAGCGACGCATTTTTAGCGCCGGAAATTTTCACCCTACCTCGGAGGGGGATCCCCCCCTTGACTAGAATTTTGCCCATAAATTCCTCCCCATTTTAGCCTGCATTTAAACCTTCGTTCTAGATTATTCGTTCCTTAGGCTTTTATTCCTTCCCCGCGTTTGACAACAAAGGGGTTGTTCCATCTAAATCACGTTATTATTTAGCTGCTATTAGGCAACAATCATCCCCGCCGGCATTTCTCCAGACCATTGTAATCCAATCCTAAATATTTTTGCAGGGCATTTTCAAATGTCATACCATTACTCAATGCTCCTATTAGACTATGCAAGGTTTTTTCACCATACTCATCGGCAATATATTCTATAGCAGCAAGCGCTTCTTTATACGCCAGGGGCTGGTTAGAAAGACCGTCAAAATTTTCCGCCATCTCTTTCATGGTATAACAACCATTACCGCCAACAGCCCCGGTTTGTTCGCTTAGCCTGAATCCAGTCAGTTTATATTCTTCATACTGGGCCATTCCCTCTGTAAACCAGCGGGGATAATTGCCCCCGGTGAGGTAGTCGATCATCAGATGGGTGTATTCATGAGCCATTGGCCCTGCAGTGAGGAAAATCTCCTTAACATTTTCAGGGTCTTGATCATCAATCCATGATTGTGGGGCCAGCGCCCTAATGACACCGGAATAATAAACCCCGATGGCACTCTCATTGGCCTCCCAGCCAAAACTTCTATTTAGCTCTTCCCTGGATGAGTGCATAATTATCGGTACCCGCCCACGAGGAGTATAACCAAAATCCTCAACCACCGGGCGGTAAAAGAACTCCGCAGCTTCCAAAACCAACCTGGCATCAGCCCGGTTTGCAGGCCTGAATTTAACATAAAAATGATCCGATGTCAATTTTTCCATACCTACCGTACAAACAACGGTATATGTTTTAAGAGCCTCCCGGACAGTCCAATAGCCATAGGTCCTGGCAGCCACAGGAATCTTCCAGATAAAAGCACTGATCAAAACAAAAGCGGCCGCTAAAATCTTCACGGCCTTTATCAAAACGCCACTGCGGCTGACAATACCCACATTACTGTTTTGTTCTGTAAAAGGATTCATGGCCAGCCCTCCTCTACTGATCTAAATTGGTTAGTTGACCAGTATAATTATAAGGCTGACGACGGGTCCTTGCTAGCGGAAATATTTGAAAGGCATTGGGCACGGGGAAAATCCCCCTGCACCCACTGTTATTCTTTGGCTTGTTCTGCCTTCCAGTCTTCAATTATTAATTTTGCTTTTTCTACCTCGGGGCCTTCCCCGGCCTTAGCTATAAACTGTTCCAACTCCTGTATGCCCCCGGCATAATCCTTTTTGTCATGCCCAAGAACAAAACCGTAGAGAAGATGTGCTTCCGCGTAGCCCGGATCGTTGGCGATTAGTTCTTGTAATGTAGCTATCGCCTGATCATTTTCGTCCTTACTGTAATGAACATAGGCAATCATATAGCGGGCATCGGAGAGGCCGGGATCAACTGCCAATACCTGTTCATAGGTTTTCACAGCCTGCTCTTGCTTCCCCCCATAAATGTACATATCCGCCAACTCCATCAGCACTGCTGTATTTTCAGGGCTTCTTGTCGCTTCGGCTTCCAGATCGGCAAGTCTCTCCTGCAGGGTTTGCTGGGTTGCCCCCGGAGCCTGAGCCCCTCCGTCGGTAGGCTGCTTCTGAAAAAGGGCAGCTAGAGGGATCACCAGGCCAATGGCAATAAGCACTGTTATTATGATAAAAACAGTTTTCCTTAATTTGCTTTTTGTTCTTTTAAAAAACATTCTCTCACCACCCCTCACCTATTATAGCATTGTGCAGATGATTGACAATCCCCGTTTAATGACAATAGGAAAGCCCGAAGCCAATATAATCTACGCCTCGGGCAGCATTATGTCATTTTTTAATTACGGTAGGTAATCCAATGGGTCACGGGGTACACCCCCAACGATAGTTTCCAAATGCAGATGGGGACCCGTGGAGTTCCCCGTTGAACCAACCAGGCCGATGGTCTCACCACGATCAACAGAGTCACCCACATTTACATGTATTTTGGAAAGGTGGGCATATCTGGTCACCAGTCCACCACCATGGGATATGTCAATTTTCATGCCGTATCCCCCATCCCAACCGGTATAAGTAACAGTTCCACCGGCAACAGCCACCACTCTACTACCGTGGCAGGCAGCCAAATCTATACCTTGATGCATTCTCCCCCAGCGCATGCCAAAAGAAGACACTACCCCACCATCACAGGGCCAGGCTAGTCTTAAGGCGCTGCCCCTGGAAGCAACCATGGTAATGGCCCCCTTGATCACTTCTTCCGTTCTGGGTTCGCTTTTAACAACCTGGTTGAGAATTTCTCTATTGGTTTCTATGCCGTTTTCATGTGTGATTTTGTATGTTACGGTCCTTTCACCGGGTACACCGGCGCAGACAACAACTTTTTCCCCCAGCAGAAGCCCATCATCGTATTTAACCTCAACTGAATAAGGAATTCTTTCATCTACAGTAACCTCTCTTGTGGTCACAACTGTGATTAATGGTGCTTTTCGGCTCAGGTAAAGCACCTGATCAACCTGCAAATTCTCCGGATCCAAGCCCGGGTTAGTAGATATGATCTGATCTATATCTATATTTACCGCACGGGAGATATCCCAGAGATTATCACCATCATTGACAGTGTACTGAACAATCTTGTTTGTTCCCAGTAAAACCATTTTTTTAGCAGTTTCGAAATTTGTTGCCTTACTAATTTCTATGGGGACATTTGCTATTTCAACATCTTCCTTAAATTCTAACTGATCAGTTGGTTCAAGGGGATAAATTGACCTTAGCCAACCCAGCAGCGTCTCCGCCTCCTCCTCATTCCTGAGCAGAATTCTCTCCTGCTCGTTTACAAGGATGGCCGCACCCTGCATTTTAAATGTTAAGGCATCATTCATCCGAACCTTAAGCTCTGCAAGGTCCAAAATTTCCCCAGTTTCGTTCCTGGCTTTTATGCCCTTATATGTAACGTCTTCCTCATAATATACATCTTTGCCCATCTCACGGGTCTTACAGTCCACCACCTCAGCCAGGGCTTCTTTTGCTGTAGCTTTATCAGCCGCAAGGGCTATTATTTCCCCGTTAGCCTTAACTGCACACACAGTCCCGGCGTAAGCATTATACAGTGACAGCACCAGTATTAATGACACTACAGACCCGATCACAATGCGGTGCGGTATAGTTTGTCTCATAAACCATTTTTGAACAATATCTACCAGCCCCGTTAGGCGCCGCAGGCCTTTTTCCATAGGCGGCAAGGGCTTCAGCTCCTTTCAAAACATTATTGTTTAATTAGTCTCCCTATTTTAGGTTGGCGAAACACAAGGGAGAAACATTGATACATTATAACACAGTAAAAAACAACCAGTAAACAAGCTGTTACCCTTAAAAACAGATAAAAAACAGAATTAATCTGGAATAACAGTGAAAGGATGCTATATATGCCCAGTTAGTTGTTTATGTAATGGTGGACAGATCACTTACCAGTATTTATGCTTATCCTTTTGGGAAATTTTTTATTCCCCCCCCCAAAAAAAATACCTCGCCCCGGAAAGGACAAGGTAATGTTTTATTTGTTTGCTTTTACACATGCCTGGTTACCAACAGTACAGGAGGTCTTGCAGGCGGACTGACAGGAAGTCTGACATTCCCCACAACCCTGACCCTTGACCGCCGGCACGGGGCTGTTAATAGTTTTTATGTGTTTGCCCAAGGTTTACCACCTCCCTTTCTCAGCCATTATAAATGATTACCAACTGCCACGCAAGCCGTTGAATGTATTAAATTTCCTTGGGACAACAACAAAACCACCTATGATGAAATATTTGGGGGGAACAAGACGGTATAGTCATACTCCTCCACATTGAAATCATCATGCCACTCTATCTTGGTCAGGGTCACATCCCCGCAACACATGCACCGAGCCAAGACATAGGCCAGGCCCCAGGGCCTTTCACTCTCCTTTACTAGATAACCACAAGGGCTGGTCAGGGTTTCTATATCCCTTTCACTATATTCCGACAGCACCTGCATCAGACCTTTTCTGTGGCAGTGCCCACAACTAAGCTCGGAGCGATAGTTAGTCTTCATATTCCCTCCCAGATAACTATCCTGTTGATTTTCTTCTATAACTATTTCTGTTTTTTAGATGCCTTCATGACTTTTGCCCATGTGTCCCGCAAAGGCACAATGCGGTTAAAAACCAGAGTATCGGAGGCAGTATCAACAGGATCCACACAAAAGTATCCTTGCCGCAAAAATTGATAGCGACTCCCCGCCACCGCCTTTGATAAACCTGGTTCCACAAGACAAGAAGTCAATACCTCACTAGAATGAGGATTTATAAAAGATTTAAAATCATCTTCTTCATCCGGGTTTTCCCTGGTAAACAGGTTGTTGTATAAACGCACCTCGGCCGGCACAGCATGGGGTGCCGAAACCCAGTGCAGTGTACCTTTGACCCTGCGCTGACTACCGGAACCACTACGCGTTTCCGGATCATATGTGCAGTGCAACCTGACTATCTCACCTGTTTGCTCATCTTTTACCACTCGCACGCATTTTATAATGTAGGCATGCTTTAGCCTTACCTCGCCACCGGGGGCCAGGCGGAAATATTTTTTAGGTGGATTTTCCTTAAAGTCTTCTTGTTCGATATAGATTTCCCTGGAAAAAGGCAGCATACGTGCACCCGTAGCAGGATTTTCCGGGTTATTTTCAGCAGGCAGTTCTTCAACACGATCTTGCGGGTAATTGTCTATGATCACCTTAAGTGGACGCAGCACAGCCATCACACGGGAGGCACTGGAATTTAGTTCCGTCCTGATGCTATGCTCGAGCATAGCAATATCCACAGTACTGTTAGCTTTGGCCACGCCAATTTCCTCACAAAAGCTACGGATGGATTCCGGCGTATAACCACGCCTGCGCAAGCCGGATATGGTAGGCATGCGTGGATCATCCCAGCCGCTAACATATCCTTCTTCTACCAACTGCCTTAGTTTGCGCTTGCTCATCACCGTATAGGTAAGGTTTAGCCGGGCAAACTCAATCTGCTGTGGGTGAAATATATCAAGGGCCTCCAATGTCCAATCATAAAGCGGCCGATGATCCTCAAATTCAAGGGTGCAGATGGAATGGGTTATCCTTTCAATGGAATCGGATATTGGATGGGCATAATCATACATTGGATAGATATTCCACCTGTCACCCGTCCGATGATGGGCCACCTTCATGATCCGATAAATAACCGGGTCCCTCATATTCAGGTTGGGGGAAGCCATATCAATCTTGGCCCGCAGAACACGGGTGCCCTCTTCATACTCGCCGTCTTTCATCCGGCGAAACAGATCCAGACTTTCTTCCACAGAGCGTTTCCGATAAGGGCTTTCCCGCCCAGGCTCAGTTAAGGTGCCACGGTATTCCCTGATTTCCTCGGCGCTCAGGTCACAGACATAGGCCTTACCTTTTTCGATTAGGCGCACAGCATATTCGTATAGCTGATCGAAATAGTCGGAGGCATAAAACATCCTCTCCCCCCAGTCAAAGCCGAGCCATTTTACATCCCTTTTAATTGAGTTCACATATTCCAGTTCTTCCTTGACCGGATTGGTGTCGTCAAAGCGCAGGTTGCACAACCCACCGTTTTTAGCAGCAATACTAAAGTTAAGACAGATGGATTTCGCATGTCCAATATGTAAATAGCCGTTAGGTTCGGGCGGAAACCGGGTGTGCACCCTACCGCCATATTTATTTGAATCAAAATCTTCGTTTATAATGGTTTGTATAAAATTTGAAGGCGTGTCATAACTACTTGCAGTCACTGCCCCACTTCCTTTCACTGTGGTTATGTCTATAGGGTTTGTCCCTTTTATACATTAACACCATTTTATCAGATATAAACGTTCCGGTTGCCATTTTTCACATATTATCCAATAATCCCTGCCGATATGTATTCCTAATAACATCTGCCCTTGGGCTGCACTGGACATTTCCTATAAAAAAGACAAAACCCTGCCAATGCAAACAGGGTTTTTCATGTTTAGCTGAAACTGTATCATACAAAATTGTTCTTAGTAGACCTGTGGATCCTGAAAGCCTTGATATTACTGGAGCGGGTGACGAGGATCGAACTCGCAACCCTCAGCTTGGGAAGCTGATGCTCTACCATTGAGCCACACCCGCCCGCCTAAACATTATAGCCTTTTCATTTTTAAAAATCAAGTTATTGGGGCCCACCCATACCAGAGAAAAACCAGATACCAGACCAGGCAAACACTAAAAAAATACGGGCATTATTTTCCGCCCGTATTTTTATAACTAATTGGTGAGCCATCCGCGACTCGAACGCGGGACACCCTGATTAAAAGTCAGGTGCTC
>JABMJD010000040.1 GCA_013201395.1 Candidatus Syntrophopropionicum ammoniitolerans | reverse complement strand
GAACCGTCCCCGCTTGAATTGGCACACTTGGTTGTGCAGATGAATAACCTGAAGCTAGCAGGTATTTGTGACAGTGCCCTCAAAATGGGGAGGTAAATCCCAATGGTGGACACCTCTATGGCAGGGATTTGAGGGGTACCGGAGGTGATAAATCGTCTCATGAAAATGCCAAGAATAACTAATATCTGGTCCCGGATAAGAGAGAATGGGGCTGGGAAATTATCTTCCCAGGTAGTTATTGAATCTACCGGCCGTTTTGGAACAATGGTGAGAGAGGAATGCGGAAAGGTTATACTGGAAGGCTCCGGGGTGGAGGCCAACATGCCGGTGGGAGCGGTAGAGGTATACGATGGGTTAGTCACCAACATATACCTAAACCAGGTGACTGATGACAAAATAAAGATTCTTATAGATAATGAACACCTGGCAGAATTTAAATATGAAGTCACAGGGGAACTGCCGGTTAGATTTATTGTCAGTTTAGAAAGGGATTCGATCCTCAGCCTTTTCCAGGACAAAAAGATAGTGATTGATCCCGGACATGGCGGTACAGACGCCGGTGCCCGTGGTTCGGTTAACCTGCTGGAAAAAAATGTGGTGCTACCAATTGCCCGGGATCTGCAAGAACTCTTTAAACAAGCGGGGGCCCGGGTTTTTTTGACCAGGCAGGAAGACCGGATGGTTACGCAAAGGGAAAGGTGGGAAGTAGCCAGACGTTGTGAAGCGGATCTTTTCCTTAGTATCCATACCCATGCTGATGAAGACAGCAAAATAGGCGGGGTAGCAGTAAACTATGCTGCGGAAAGCCCAATCAGCGCCATGTTGGCCCTGTTAGTTAAGGAAGAATTAGTAAGAAAGCTAAAACTGGCAGATCGGGGCGGTAAAATAATAAAAACCTATAACGCAATAAAGACCGTCCCACTAGTTGAAATTGAGGTGGTTACAATTACTAACTGGGTGGAGGAAGGACTGCTGCGCAGCCCCACCATACACAGGAAGGCGGCTGAGGGGATCTTTAACGGTGTGAAAAACTTCCTTGCCGAACAAATTCCACAATAGGGGTGATAGCGTGATTAAGGCGCGGATACCCATCCGAACACATGTAATCACCGAGCATGACGATATTGTTAAGGTTGTCAAAAAATATACGGGGGATATTGCTGAACCAGGCGATATTATCAGTGTTGCAGAAAGCGTGGTGGCCATCGCCCAGGGCCGGGCTATATTGCCGGGTATTGTCAAGGTGGGCTTTTTGGCCCGGTTTCTGTGCCGTTTTCCAGGTAAGGACGGCAGCCTGGCTACCCCACAGGCCATGCAGTTGGCCATTGTGGAAGCCGGGACCTTTAAAATCCTGCTGGGTGCTGCCGCTGCTTTTATCGGTCGGCTGCTGGGGCGAAGGGGAGACTTTTACCGAGTGGCCGGGCGTAATCTGGCCCTGATTGACGATGTGGCGGGGACAATGTGCCCCTTTGACAAACATATCATCCTCGGCCCCAAAAATCCCCAGCAGGTTGTTGATGCAGTAAAGGAAGCCACAGGTGCAGAAGCAGTCATAGTAGATGTGAACTATAAACGCAATGTTGATGTCCTGGCATCTTCCAGCGGGGTAGATGCCGACGGCTTAATCAAGAATCTGGTTGATAATCCCTTTGGCAATGATGATCAGCAGACCCCGATTGTTATTCTGAAGACCAGTTAGGGTGGGGGGATGATTCCTGACCTAAATTGAAATGAACAAGATTATTTGCTATCATTTCAAGGTTAGGAATTATTTTTTCACTGGTTTCATTTACCAGGGACTTCCATTGTGCTTCAATCTGTTGTAGAGAGGCATCTATGCCTCGTGCATCACTAGTGGCTGTTTTCAACTCATCCCTCAGGGAAGATAATTGGTTCAACAATTCATTTTTCTCTTGTGTCAAATCTCTAATGTTTTGCTGGTGGGTAGCTGCTTCTGCATCAGCCACATGCATGTCGTAGTAGGTTTTTTCTGTAAAAACGGGCCAGTTTTGAATGAATCCATCAATAGTGGTTACTTTTCTGGATCTTGGTAGCATTCTTAAGACATATATTTGAAAATTACCTTTCGATTGGAAATTAGTATCCTTTGTTTGGAGAATGGCACGTTGCCCATTATAGGCTGTAGTATTAAACCGAGAAAAATCCCTTACTATGATCTCATACTCATAAAAACCCCCATCACTAGAGTGGCCCAGGCCAGCGACAACAAATCCGGTGAGTGTTTCTCCCCCCTGAAATTTTTTTGCATATAAAAGGCACTCTTCTTCTAGGGTGATATCCTTGTCTATTTTTTCAATATCATTTTCCCGGAAATAAATAAAGCCTCCTATTGAGTCAACGCGGTGCTTGATTTCCTGCTGTTCTGCTAATATCTGATCATACCTTTTCTTTAAAGAAGCTAATTGATCAGAATTAATTTTGTATTTATTAAGCGTTTCTACGGCCTTTCTTTGTAAGGATTCTGGTGAAAATGATATTTCTTCCAGAATGCTTGTAATGTCATTTTTAATAAAGTTAATATTGCTTTCCTTTTGCCGGGAAGTTATGTTTGTCATTATTGCAGAATTGGGCATTCTTTCATTTAGCAGGTCTATAACTAGAGAGAAATTGGGGGGATTAATGGAGTTGTGAGTGATAGATGAGGGTAATTGCAAAAATTTAGCTGCAATGTGCCTGGTGTTATCATTGTCAATTGTCGATAGGATGTCCTCTGTTGATATGTATTGATATTTGCCATTATTTAATATATCCCAACATAATTCTGTAAATCTTGTCGGATCAACATTTTGCAATTCCTGCAAGGCAGTTTTTAAAACACCCTCCCGGTGTGGCCAAAGGTGGTAGTCATTGGTTCTGGTTAAAATGTTGTGGATTTTATTCACGTCATTATTTTTAGCCATCCTATGGATATCTGCAGGTGTAGTATAATAAGAGCTTCCAATTAGTAGTATCGCAACAATGATAACGGCAGATATTAATATGGCCACCATTAGCCTTGATAATTTCTTTTTATCCATTCCAATCCTTGGTTTTCGGATAGAGCTACTGTCACTAGAGCAGTTGCAATATCACTTTTTTACTTCTATATATCCGCTATATGATGGGTCTGTTAGTCAATGAACGCAATAGGTTTTATAATATATGAATATGCTGCATAAATTTGTTTTATCACTCCTAGTGTGGGACGCGGGGATGGGTCCTGCGTTTCGTCTAGCTTCTGTCGGGTTGGGATTGGGCCTATAGGAGGGCCGGGGGTTGTCCCTGATGGGATCAACCCCCGGAAAAAAGGGGGCAGACCCCTTGCCGGCACCTCCTTCCCGGGGGACTTACCAGCCGGGTGTATTTGCTAATATTTGGTGGGACAAGGTACCTGTCCCCCCGTCCCGGTTTGAACTAGGTGCGGTTCCAGAAGCGTTGTTGGCCGATGGCAGCTACAAATTCATTTTCGAAATTGGGGTTGTTGGCGGCAAAGATAACCCCGGCCTGGTTGCCTGCTGTTTTAATCGCTGGTTGGGCGGGGGCAGCGACACCGATTGGTTTGTAGTGTTTGTAGGCCAAATTTATGTAGTCAGAAATATCCCGCTCAAACTTGGCTTGATCTCCAGCCTGGCCACCTACCACATAAAGTGAATCGTAAAGGACTGGTGATGTTGTAACCGTGGTCTTTTTCGCCTCTATTGTGGTTCCGTCGGCCCCAGTTACCGGGCCCAGCTTTTCGCTGATTACATCATAAAACACCTTGTTCTTTTCCAGCATATCCAGCACCTTTTTTACCTCTGGCCCATTAAAACCATGACCAAGCAAAACCCCCACCTTCTGCGTGGCCGGGCTATGGATAGTATTGGCTTCACTGAGGACGGGGGAGGCGGCCGTAACAGCAACATGGGTTCCCTGAGGCGGCTGGGCGCCAACATTGGCAGCCATTTGTACAGCCAGTCCCTGATCAACATTGGCAAACATATCTACGACCAACTGGCGAATAGACGGATTTTCCACTTTACCCACGTGATAACTGAATGTTTCCATCAGCAACTGCTGCTCCACCGGGGACATGCTGTTCCAAAAAAGCCGGGCCTGGGAAAAATAATCCTCAAAGGAATCGCTGGGTCGTTCCCGGGTAACCTGTCCGGCCACCGGGTCGGGATAATGGGTGTGGCCCCCTTCCACCGGGCTGGCTTCTGCCGGGGTGTTGCCGGCTAAAGAGTTTCGATGGTAATGGACTCGATCCACATCAATGCGTTGCCGCACATAGCCATCTCGCTGGTTGTAATTTCTGGCCACGAGGGGCTGATTGATCGGTATTTCCTCCACATTTCCTGTACCCAACCGGTGATAGTCCGTATCCCGGTAGGCAAAAGCCCGCCCCTGCAAAACAGGATCGTGGGAAAAATCAATGCCCGGGACCAGAGTGGACGGGTCAAATGAAGACTGTTCTTCCTCAGCAAAGAAATTGTCTACTAGCCTGTTCAAAGTCATTTTGCCGATAACCTGCACCGGCACCAGCTCTTCCGGCCACAGTTTTGTGTCATCCAGCAGGTCAAACTCATACTTGAACTCATCCTGCTCCGGAATCAACTGTACCCCGAGCAGGTATTCCGGGTAGGCCCCTCGTTCAATAGCCTCCACTAGATCATGGCGGTAGTAGTCTGGATCCACCCCGCCGATAATATTGGCTTCTTCCATTAACAGGGTGTGCACACCTAGCAGGGGTTTCCAGACAAAACGGACGAAGGTTGATTGACCCTGTTCATTGATTAGGCGAAAGGTATTAATAGCATAGCCTTCCATCATCCGCCAGCTGCGGGGCCTGCCCCGGCCGGACATCAACCACATAATGAAGTGGGCTGTTTCCTGGTTGTTGACTACATAGTCCCAGATGCCGTCGTGGGCAGCGCTGGCCTGGGGCACATCTGTAACAGGATTGGGCTTGATGGCATGGACAAAGTCGACAAATTTCATGGCATCCATCATGGCAAAGACGGCAAAGGAAAGGGCCAGGTTATCATAATTTCCTTCCCGGGTGTAAAATTTGGTGGCGAATCCCCGCACATCTACTGCTGTATCTTTGGAACCTTTACTGCCGATAAAGTTGGAAAAACGCACAAAAACTGGTGTGATTAGCCCAGGCTCCTGCAAAAAGCCGGCGGTGGTAAATTCCCGCATAGACCTGGTGCATTCAAAGATACCGTGCACACCAAAACCCCGGGCATGGACCACCTTTTCCGGGATCCTCTCCCGGCTGAAGTGAGACTGCTTTCTATAAAAATGAAAATCTTGGAGCAGTGTCGGCCCCCGCTTACCGGCCCGCAAGGACCACTGGTTATTGGAAATTTTCATGCCGGTGTCGCTGGTCATTTTCTTGTCCGGGCCGGTATTCTGGGCCTTGGAAAGTGCCAACTGTTCTGTTTTGCTATTTTCGTTGATTATTTTGTTGTCAGTCACCGGGCCACATCCCTTCGATTTTTTTCTGATGCTCTTCTTCATGTTTATTATTGTAGTTTTATACAGTTTTTATGAGTGAAAACAGGCTCCAGTCTGGGTCAGAAGTATATTGTTTCACACTTGCTGTGGCGGCTGAATAATTTACAGGGGAGATGATGGTGGTGGCATCTAAAAAATTAGGAAAAAGGAGTAATGGCCAATATGTCTCATGTTAAGGAGGTTAATAGAAAACTACCCACGCCCAAAAAATTTTTCGTCACGGCCGGCAGTGCTGCAGGTGAGAGCCGCCTGACGGCCTTCGATAACGCTCTTTTGGAGGCGGGCATCGGCAATCTGAACCTGATTAAGGTATCCAGTATTCTGCCGCCTGGGATCCAGTACTGTCCGGAGATGGAAATACCACCCGGCTCCCTGATCCCCACAGCCTTCGGCTTCATTATCAGTGACGTGCCTGGGGAAATAATATCTGCGGCCGTAGGAGTCGGCCTGTCCCCCGATACTTTTGGGGTGATCATGGAGTTCACTGGAAAATGCGGTAAAGAGGAGGCGGAAAAAACTATTAGGGAAATGCTGGTAGAGGCCTTTCGGGCTCGGGGTATGGAACTGGCCGGGATTAAAATAGCTTCCGCAGAGTATCGGGTGGAAATGATTGGTTGTGCCCTGGCTGCTGTGCCTCTCTGGTATTAAAGGTTTGTCGGATCAGATGAAAAATAGCGAAAAAAGGAAAAAAATCATGATTAACGCTGTTCGCTGGCCCTAAACGGGCTAAATAAGTGGCTGAATAGTGAAGATAGATTTAAGCAGAGTCCCCCGGACTTTGTTTTTTTATTTGGGAAAGTTTAACATAATATTAGGGGACTGCTCCACTGTAATAAAAAGTTACAGTTACGGAAATCGTAAGCATATACACCAAATGTGGAGTGGCGGCTGGCTGCAGGTTGACTCCCCAAAAGAATGCCAGGTTACAAGGTAGAAAAGCCTACCAGGGGCGGAGGCAACTGAAATTTTGACCAGCAGACAAGGGGTAATGAGTAAAAGACATCAAATGATCAACTGGGGGTATAGACCATGAAAAAAACTGTGCTGGAATCATTTTTTAAGAGCATCCGGCAGGCCGACTTCAAGGTTGTCTACTGGGACGGCACGGAGTCACAATATGGCACAGGTGAACCGAAAATCACTGTTACCTTTAGGGAAGAGCCCGATCTAAATTTAGAGGACCCCGTAATGTCTTTTGGTGAAGCCTATATGGATGGTGTCATTGACTACGAAGGCGATTTTGCAGAAATCATCAGGGTAGCTGAACTGAATAAGGATCGTTTGCCCAACTCAGGTTTGGGTGGGAAAATGATCTCTGCCTTGCAATCCCTCAACAAAACAGTGGCCAAAAAAAAGCAGCAAGAAAATATTAAGCACCACTATGACCTGGGAAACGATTTTTTCTCCCTATGGCTGGATGGAACCATGAATTATTCCTGCGCCTATTTCCAAAATCCGGAGATGTCTTTGTTTGAGGCCCAGATGGCCAAAATAGACCATACCCTGAAGAAATTAAATTTGTCGGCCGGCCAAAGCCTGCTGGACATTGGCAGCGGTTGGGGCTGGCTGATTATCCGGGCGGCGGAAAAATACGATGTGCAGGCCCTGGGCATTACCCTTAGCGAGGAGCAATACCAGGGTACCCGGGAAAAAATCCAAAGCATGGGGCTGCAGGACAGGGTGGATGTGCAGCTTAAAAATTACCTGGACCTGGATGAAAACGTACTGCAGTTTGATAAAATTGTCAGCATCGGCATGTTTGAACATGTAGGCAAATCAAACCTGGCCCAATACATGGAAAAGGTGAATAAACTGCTGGTTCCCGGCGGGTTGTCCCTTTTGCATACAATTACCGGCATGGTGGAAAAGGGTGTTAACTCCTGGATTGAGAAATATATTTTCCCTGGCGGTTATATACCCAGCTTGCGGGAAACCATTGGGCTGTTGCCGGAATATGATTTTCACCTGCTCCATGCCGAAAGCCTGCGCCTGCACTACGCCCTTACTCTGGATCAGTGGTACAAAAATTTTAAAGGGCACCTGGAGGAAATCGAGCAAATGTTTGACCGGCGTTTTGTACGCATGTGGGGCTTGTATCTCCAGGGATGCGCCGCTTCCTTCCGGGTTTCCGGGCTGGATGTTCACCAGCTGCTCTTTTCCAAAGGGCTGAATAATCAACTGCCCCTGACCTTTGCTCACCTGTACAGATAAATAATTATAAAAGAGCCGGGACAAATTTGGCCAGCAGGTAGACGTCCCCGCTACCGGCGGTAATGGAGTGTTTGACCTTTTCCGGCACCACAATGGAAACACCCAGCCGGCAGTCAAATTTCTTAGAGCCCAGTTCGCCCTGCCCCACCCCGGCGACAATGTGGATAAATTCCATTTTGTCTTCATGAATGTGCTCGCCAATGGCATAGCCGTTCTGAATCCGGATTAGATGGCAACTGAATTTGCCCCCGGTGGCCCCTCCTTTGACCAGGTGTTTCAAAAAGACGCCTGCAAAGCTGGCATGGGGCTGCCAGGCTAGTTCAGTTACCTCTAAATCCTGGTCAACATAGATCACCTTGCCGGCACCTAGCTCCCGAATCGTTTCATTCATTATTTTGCTCCCCTTTCTATATAAATCTATCAAATCAATTAAGGTGCTGCATTTTAAATAAATTATAGCACAATTGCATTTTTATGTATTCCCACCGGCCACCCTTTTCTGCTATAATTTTTTACATATTTATATGTTGAAATGGGATGACACGGATGAACCGGGTACGATGGCGCATTTTTTTAGCAGTAGCCCTGATCATGCTGGCCGGGGTGATGTACCTTTTGTACTATGCTCTGTATAGGGACAGCCAGACCATTGTGACCTGGTTGCTGATGTCCACAGCCTTTCTGCCGATTAACATCCTCATTGTGACCCTGATTGTGGATGGGATTATCAGCAAGCGGGATAAACAGGCCCGGCTAAAAAAACTGAACATGGTGGTGGGGGTTTTTTATAGCGATGGGGGCATCGAGATCCTTAAACAGCTGTCCTTGTTCAACAGCAACAAAGAGCAGTTCGGCAGGGATTTGATTTGCAACGGCAGTTGGACCAGGCAGGATTTCGGCCAGGCGGCCAAAAAGGTCCAAAGCTATGATTGCCGGGTGGACAGCAGGTTGGGAGACCTGGGGTCTTTGCGAGCTTTGTTGGTGGGGAAGAAGGATTTGCTCCTCCGGTTGCTGGAAAACCCTCATTTGCTGGACCATGAGACCTTTACCGACCTTTTGTGGGCTGTGTTTCACCTGCAAGACGAACTGATCCACCGGGGGGACCTGACTAGGCTGTCCATGGTCGACTACAACCATATTTCCCAGGATATGAACAGGGCTTACAGGCTGCTTATTTCTGAATGGCTCAGCTACATGGGTCACTTAAGGAAGGATTACCCCCATCTCTATTCCCTGGCCATGCGGATCAACCCTTTTGACCCGGCGGCGGCCCCGGAAATTAAAGAATAAAGGTCTCGGGCCGGGCCATAATAAAATCAAAATAGGAAGGTGCTTGAAATGCAGTTAGAATCCGGTGAACGCTCCATACTGGCTTACTTTCCCTCCACTACAGCCGCAGATCGGGCTGCCACCGCCTTGAAAAATGCAGGCATTGAGGAAGTGCAAATCGACCGGGTTTCCCGTTTTGGGGTGGACATTGATGCTAGTGTGAATACACCCATCAACACAGCCGGTTCCCTTTCCGGGATCACTATGTTTTCTTCCAACACCAGAGGGGACAGTGACAGTAAAAAGGTGCTGCTGGCGGCGGATCCCTCTGCCAGTGGTATTGGCGACACAAACTACGGTGTTGGCGGGAGGAAAGCCTTTATGGTCACAGCGATTACCAATGAGGAAAAGCTGGATCAGGCTGTGAACATTCTCGAACAACACGGCGGGCTGGTATAACTGGGACGGGGGGACAGGTACCTTGTCCCACCAAATTATGGGGGAAGGAGAGGCGGGTGCCCCACCTCCCAGGCTTTGGTAGCCTTTTGAGTTAGACTAACCAGACTGCCCGGGCGGTTCCAAGCAAGGAACCGCCCGGTTTTTGTTGTTAGGGGTGTTGGCCCGGGATTGGGGAAGTGGGACAAGGTACCTGTCCCCCCGTCCCAGATAAATTTGTGGTCCCTCTTCCTGAAGCAGGAGGAATTGTCAACATAATGTCGAACGTTTATATGTTTGAGGCTGTCCGGTGAAACGGGCAGGGACAGACAGGGCCGGCTATAGGACCGACACTTTTATTTCCGGCTTTTTTTGGATACAATGGAAGACAGGCGGCCGGCAGCCGCCAGAGACTGGGGGGCTATTTTTGAAAAGAGTGGTCAGCGTGAGCCTGGGTTCGTCCGGGCGGGACCATAAAGTAAATATTGAATTACTGGGCCAGGAGATGGAAATTACCCGCACCGGCACCGATGGTGATTTTGAGCGGGCCCTGGAGCTACTGCAGGAACTGGATGGCCAGGTGGATGCAATCGGCCTGGGTGGTATTGATGTCTATCTTTTTGTCAAAGAAAAACGTTACGCCATTCAGGACGGCTTGAAACTGATGGAGGCGGTGAAAAAGACACCCGTGGTGGACGGCAGCGGCCTGAAAAACACCCTGGAGCGGGAAGTGATTAGAATACTGGCCCGGGAGACGGACCTGTTAAAAAAAAGTGCCCGGGTGATGATGGTTAGTTCCGTAGACCGTTTCGGTATGGCTGAGGCTCTGGCAGAGGTAGGCTGCGACATGACTTTTGGCGACTTGGTATTCACCGCCGGCATTCCTTATGCCATCAAGACGATGGCCGAACTGGAGGAGATTGCTTACAAACTGCTGCCGGAAATCACAAAAATGCCTTTTCACTTAATCTATCCCACGGGCAAAAAACAGGAAAGCCAGGATGAAGACAAGGTGAAAAAATTCGCCCACTATTATCACGACACAGACATTATTGCCGGGGACTTTCACCTGATCCGCCGCTTTATGCCGGCAGGTATGAATGGACAGGTAATGATTACCAACACCACTACGGGCGCCGATATCGAATTTCTCAGGGAAAAAGGCATCGGAACCCTGGTGACCACTACGCCGGAGTATGGGGGCAGATCCTTTGGCACCAACGTGATGGAGGCGGCCCTGGTGGCCATTCTTAATAAGGACCTGACCCAGATTACAGAGCAGGATTACCTGGACCTGCTGCACAAGCTGGATTTTCGCCCCCGCATCTTGGAACTGGGCAATTAGCCTGGGGGTAGCTGCAGGTTGCCGGCACCCCCGGTATACCAGTGAAATATGATCAACCAGGCAAGGAGGTACAGAAAATGGCCACACATGAGGAAATTAAGGAAGCCCTGGAGGATTTTACGGAAAATTTTAATAACAACGAGCGTTTAAAGCTGATGAACAAGGACTGGAACAGGGTAGTGGTGATTAAGGCCACTGATGTTGATTCGGTACATAGCTGGATTTTGCAGGATGGTCATCTAACACTGCAGGAGGGGTTCCTCGATGACCCGGATCTAACTGTATCTGCCGACAGTGAAACCCTGGCCGACGTTTTTTATGGCGATGTAACACCCATAGAACCCTATAACGACGGCACCCTGCGCATTATCGGCTCTGAAGATGATATTACCAGGCTGGACTTTATCTGTCTGATGATCTGGGGTGAGTAGAGTTGCAGCTAAAAAGAGTCCTTACCCTGCGTACAGTGGTTGCCACCAGCGCTGGCCTTACATTGGCCAGCTCATCTTTTGTCGCGGCCACAATGGTGGCCAATTTTGTGCTGGGTGACGCCGCCTGGATAGCCATATTGATTGGCGGGGGCCTGTGCTTTTTGGCTGCGGCCTGTTTTTCCGAGCTGAACGGTATGCTCCCCAGCGCCGCCGGCATTCGCCTATATTTTAGCCGGGCTTTTAACGAGCAGGTGTCCCTGGTGGTTTCCCTGCTGTACATGCTTATTGTGGTTGTCGGGGTGGTTGGCGTGGAAAGCTTCATTGTTTCCCAGGTGCTCCATGAGGCCATGCCCCTGGTGCCGCCCTATTTTTGGATTGTGGCCATGCTGCTCCTGGTTACGGCCCTTAACTTGCGGGGAGTAAAAATGGCCGGCGTTTTTCAGGACCTGGTTACCTACACCCTGATTGCCATACTGGTGGGACTGGGTATTTTCGCCCTATATAAAACGGGTTTTAAACTAAACGCCCCCCTTTCACCCGGCGGGGCGGTGGGGATTGTTAACGCCGTGGCTCTTGGTGTGTTCCTCTTTGTGGGGTTCGAATGGGTGACGCCCCTGGTAGAAGAGGTGACCCAGACCAAGCAAATCTACCGGGGGATGATGATTGCCCTGGGCATCTTGAGCGTGGTTTATGCTGTTTTTACCACAGCGATGACGGCGGCAGTGCCGAAAGATGTCCTGATGGTTGCGCCGGCACCCCAACTGGTGCTGGCCCGTACGGTGCTGGGCGGCCTGGGGGCCTCAGTAATGATTGTGGTGATCCTTTTTACCTCGATGAAAACATTTAATGCCGGGCTAATTAGTGTTTCCCGCTTTATGTATGCCTCTGCCCGGGAGCATGTATTACCAGCAATTTTCAGCAAAATCAGCATGCGTTATTTCACCCCCTGGGTGGCCATCATCACCCTGTTTTTTATCGGTCTTCTAGCAGCAGCCATGACCTCCCTGACCAAAAACTATATGGTACTGGTGGGTCTTGCTGCCGCTATGGAATCTATTGTCTACACGATGGCCGGCCTGGCGGTGATTAGCCTGCGCCGCCGGGAACCGGAGCGGGAACGTCCCTATCTGATTAAGGGCGGCTACCTGGTGCCGGGGGTTACTGTGGTGGTATTTGCCATCCTGGCTGTGGCTGTCCTGGCCTCTGATCCCACAGCGTTGCTGTATATGGCCGGTGCCTTTCTACTGGCCTTCGTTTATGTGAAAACAGCCGTACCCCATTTGAAGAAGAAACATGAGGCCCGCCGGACTACGTCCAGGCGGCGGCGACGACCAACGCGGGCTATGGTGGAAGTGGAAGGGGAAAGAGGAAAATAGGATTGTACGGGAAAATGCGTCTGGGAAATGGGTTGGGGAAAAAAATGTCCCGGGCGTTGATTGGTACAAGGGGGCTGGATGAGGATCCGGCCCTTTTTTGTGTTTTCCTACTATAAAATAATGATCTGCAAAAAATATGGAACCATTCTCCATTGTTAGCCGTCTAATCAATTAGAGAAGTTTCTACATAATAGAGCAGGGCTGTCCAAATTAGGACTTTTAAACCCAGCATTTTAGCCCTTCCTATAATTTTCCTGCAGTTCTTTTTAATGAAATAAGAGGAATTGGCGGGTAGTTTGTAGAAATTTTAAATCTGATTTTCATCAGCAATTTATCCCATATGGGACGGAGGGGGTTGAGAATGCACTCGAGATACCGATTTACCGGCATTTTTTTGATTGCGCTGGCTTTAGCCTTGTTTTGTGGATTTTCAGGGGCCAATAAAGCCTTTGCTGATACTGCAGTTGTTGCCACTGATGTGCTTAACGTCCGCGCCGGGCCGGGTACCAACCACAACATGGTTACCCAGGTAGGACGGAGCGAACGCTTTACTGTGGTGGACAAGTCCGGTGACTGGTACTGTGTGACCCTGAATTCCGGACAAAAAGGCTGGCTGGCAGGTTGGTTGGTGAACATCGAAAAATCACCTGCGCCAACGCCAACACCACCGGCTGCACCGGGTGTTAACACAACTGTCAAGGTAAATGGCAGTGTGGTGAATATCAGGAGTGGCCCCGGAACAGGCTACGGCCTGGTAACCCAGGTTTATGCCGGTGCCACCATGCCGGTACTGGGCAGTGCCAACGATTGGTACAATGTGCGGTTGCCTTCCGGCGCTTCGGGCTGGATTGCCAACTGGTTGGTTAGCGTTGTTACCACTCCGACTAATCCAGTGCCGCCGCCACCGCCACCGCCGCCCAGCCGGTCTGATGACACTGGGGGACGGAATGCAGTGGTTACTGGTAGTGTAGTTAATGTAAGGGGTGGGCCAGGAACAGTAAATAGCGTGGTGGCTCAAGTCTACCAGGGTAATACCCTACCTGTTTTGGGTCAATCCAGTGATTGGGTGCGGGTGACATTGCCCAACGGGGGTACTGGTTGGGTGGCCGGCTGGTTGGTCAGTATGCAGACGGCTCCAGTAAATCCAACGCCGCCCCAGGAACCGGTCATCCCCATACCAACTCCGGTGCAACCGCCGGAAAAACCCACGCCTACACCGGTAGATCCGGAGCCAACACCGGTGAAACCACCGGAAAACCAGGGTAGTAATGGGGGCACCACACCGCCAAATAGTGGTAATGTGGGCCGGGGACTTTCACTGACAGTGAATAGCACGGGTGCCGGGACCAACACTGTGATTAGAACTAGCGCATCCTGCACCTTCAGCCAGTCAGTTTTGACCAAACCGGACCGCCTGGTTGTAGACTTGAAGGGAATTGAGCCGGGGAATCTTGCTTTAGTAACCAATGTTAATTCGCAAACAGTGAACCAGATCCGCACCGGTCATTTCCAGAGGAATCCAGATATTACCCGGGTGGTTTTTGACCTCAAAGACGGGGTCCTGTATGACGTTTCGCTTTCTAGCGACGCTAAAACTGTGACTGTCCAGACCTACATACCGGATATTGAAGGTTCCTATAAAAATAAAGTCATCGCTGTTGATGCCGGCCACGGCAGCCCTGATCCGGGTGCCATCGGTAAACTAGGCACGAAGGAAAAAGATATCACAATAGATATAGCCAAGAGGGTCAAGAAACTTTTGGAAGCCAGGGGTGCGAAGGTAATCATGACTCGCTCCGGTGAAGCGGAAATTGGGCTGTACACGCGAACAGACATAGCCAATGCAGCTAGAGCAAACATTTTTGTCAGTATTCACATGAATGCTAACAATAACGCCGCCATCGGCGGTACCAGCACCCATGTGTATAATGGCGCAAAAACTACCCGGGTGTTGGAAAGTGCCAGGCTGGCTGGATACATTCAGGCAGAGCTGGTCAAGACCCTGGGACTGCGTGACATCGGCGTGATGTATGATAACTTCGCCGTGCTGCGAACTACGGAAATGCCGGCAGTGTTATGCGAGTTGGCTTTTATATCCAACATTCCGGAAGAAAAATACATGAACACTGATGGTTTTAAAAACAGCGCTGCTGAAGCAATTGTCAAAGGGATCGGCCGCTACTACTCGGAAAAAAGAAATGCCTAAAAAGTGAATCAGGGAAACAAATGGGTGGGACAGGGGGACAG
>JABMJD010000009.1 GCA_013201395.1 Candidatus Syntrophopropionicum ammoniitolerans | reverse complement strand
TCAAAACAAGGCAGGCCGTTAGAAATATCAACTTCAACCTCTACTACCTGACCATCAAGACCATGAAGGGCAGTGCTTTTCACGATGGCTATCATCTAAGCCTCCGCTAAATAGTTATTCTTTCCATTATTCGATATTCGACCTGATGTTCCTTAATCCTTCCAGAAACAATATGGACTGTAATGCCGGAACCTAAATTATCCCGCCGGTTATTGTCTACCTATTGTTTTGTATTTTAGAGGCCTTATAACAGTTCATGCAAAGTATCCGGCAGTTGTCCACATCAAGGGGGCGATCAGATGACTGGTGATAGGCTTCCCAACCGCCGGGCAGATCCAGGCCCCTCATGTTGTAAATAACCATATTATTGCATCTTCCCGCATGTTTATGGTTATTTGCAATGCACTCACATTCTCCGTCTGAACGAATAAAAGCTGCTTTGACTACATCAATAGAAAAAATATCTGACATTCTTTATCCCCCCCCATTATAAAAAATACTAATAGACTATGATTCTATTAACTGGTGAGGTTACCCTTTCTGTAGGGTTCAATTGTTCTATTTTATAGTAGGGCGGCAAGGTATGCAGGGATAAAGAACTAGAACTGGTAGCTAAAATTCTTCGTTTAATTCGTGTGAATTTGGTATAATTGGCATAAAGTGTGCTGGATAGGTACAGCTGCTGCAAAAGGGGGGATTTTTATGTTTGGTTTTGGCATAAAAAACAAAAAGGTTAAAGAACTACGGAAAAACCAGGGTTTAACGGCCAGGGAACTGGCACAGCTGGTAAAGCTGGATACCGTTGATATTTTAAAGGTAGATGATGTCAAGGTGAAAGATTTATCAGAACCAATAAAGACGAAAATTATGCCTATCCTGCGGGGATTTATATAAAAAAATGGGGGTTTAGCGGGCTAGCTAACCACTGAAGATGCGTATATAACAGGCAGGAATTTGACATTATAATAAAGAACCCTGGAATTGACTATAACTTTAAAGGGGCTTGAGGCTATGGATGGAAGTAAAGAAACAAAAAATAAAATTTGGGCCGGCCTGGCAAAGCGTTTCCGGGATGCCCTGACCGGGGCCCTGGAAAATGATCCTACCCAGGATGTCAAGGATGGCTACCATCAAAAGCTGGATAATGAATTCGGTACCGAATTGGGTATTAACCCACCCCCGGATGGCCAGAGAAAAGATCCAATCCAAATAATAAGGGAAGGTTACGAAAAAAGGCTGGGTGATGGGGGGCAAGCCCATAGCAGCATTAGTTCCCTTGAGGATGAACTTGTGGAAGAACCAATCCGGGAAATTAGAGAGGGTTTGACCAGCCGAACCAATTATAAAAATGATGTCCAGCACAGCCTTGAGGATCTGGAGGAAGAAGCAGAAGAACCCATCCAGAACATTCGTGACGCCTACAATAAAATTATAGATGAGGAATATGCGGAATCAACAGCGGAACCCCATACACCCCAGAAGGAGAGTCCAAAAAAGGCAGGGATTGACCCAACTCAAAGTATCAGGGAAGCATACAATCAAATGTTTGATCAAAAGGAAAGCAACCTGCGAAAACACAATCATGACCAGGAACAATTACCATGGTGGAAGAAACTTTTTTAACATAGCCACAGGAAATCTCCTGTAAATATGATCGGCAAAAATGACCCCCGGCAAAAAAGGCCGGGGGCCTAAATTTTTTTATGATTTTTAAGAAGGATATAGAGAGTGTTTAGCTAAAAATATTTAAATGTGTTAGTCTTTATAAGGCTAGACATGGGTTGTATGTTATCAAGGCCCGGGCTTAAACAACCATACTAAATTATACTAGTGTATGCCCTGCTCCCCGCGCAGGTTGACCGGCTGATAATTGTCAATCAGCCGGCCATCGGCGACAACTACTACCGGGAACCGGCCGGCATTGAAGGCGGAACCAACATTGCCCTGGGCATCAACAGCCAGGATACCGCCCTCTGCTCTCTTTTGTTCATACAGTCTGACCAGGGCCAGCCCGGCAGCCTGATTGGGTTCATTGCCTGCGGCGATAACTTGATCAACATATTTTGCGGTTAGGGTTTCTATAAAAGCTTCACCAATACCTGTGCATACAACAGCGCTCGTTTTTGAGGCGAAAATACCACCGCCAAGGTTGGGAGTATCCCCAACACGTCCCGGTGTTTTAAGCAAACAGCCACCCGTGGATGAGGCTGCAGCAAGCCCCGCACCATCCCATAGGACGCAGCCGACTGTGTCACCATAGGAGGCCGAGACCAGGCCGGTATACAGGTTTTGGGCTGGTTTTTCACCTCGGGCCAGGCTTGCCCTGGCTTTTTGCCAGGATTCATGCTGTCTATCGGCGATACAGTCTACTATGGGGAAACCCTGTGCCCGGGCAAATTTAACAGCCCCGGCACCGGCCAGGATAACATTGGATGTTTTCTCCATTAATGCCCTTGCTACTGAAATAGGATGTCGGACATCCTGGATAGCAGCAACGGCGGCAAAACGGTTGGATGGACCATCCATGATGGCAGCATCCATTTCAGCGATACCGTCAAAATTAAGTACAGAACCGTAGCCACAATTAAATTTGGGGGATTCCTCCAGCACCTGCAGCACTGCTTCTAGCGCTTGAACACGGCTTTTAAGCAGCAGTTCATGACCTTTTAAAGCTGCCTCCTGGAGGATTTCTAAATACTGTTTTTCCCGGCTGGTATCCAGCCCGCCGTGTACGGCTATTATTCCCATGTCCATAGTTTGGGCATTAAGTGTTTCTTCTATGCACGGGGCTCTGGAACCCGAAAAAAGAGGGTCTAATCATTGCTAATTTATATTATCATCATTAATATAACCTGTTTTCTAATCATGTGTTATGACAAAGTCATGGCCAAATCCCATAGATACAGGGTACCGGAAATCAGATTGCTTTTGCTGGCTGCCCTGGGTGGGTCCATAGGTATTTATGTTGGTATGCACACCTTTAAACATAAAACCAGGAAATTGCTTTTTACCCTTGGCATACCAATAATAATGTTTATCCAGATTATAATTTTTAGGATACTTCTTTAACACCTTATATATGATCTTTTTTGTAGTGCTGGTACATCCCGTATCTTTCAGTGATACGGGGTTATTATTTTTAGGTGAAAAAACTAAATAATTTATAGAATACGGCTGTTACGGCAGCAGCCATCACCGGCCCGCAGGGTCTGCCACGCAGGACAAGAATCCCCGTCACAGTACCCGCAGTCAGGCCGAATATAATCTCTGGACTGGTGTTCATCAGGTTCAGGCCGTCCCCATTGAGTTTCGTGGCCAGCGCGCCTGCAGAGAGGGCCAGTAGACCTTTTACAGACACCGATGAGTATATATCCTCCTTGGCCAGTTTGCCGGTAGCTATCGGCGTCAGGATATGCAGCATTAAAAATAAAAGCCCGATTTCTATACCGCGTTTTTCCAGCAGGGGGAGAATTATCTGATCCAGGCTGAAGTATCTAACACAGAGCAGAATGCAGGATGAGACGACAATAATATTTGATCGGCCAAAGAGCCCTAAAAATAGTAAAATTATTAGTATTATTTCTGAAGCCTCATGGCCCAGGAAAGGATTGCTCATCCGGATCATCTCCGTTACATTGATAGGATATGCCAACAGCCCCATAATATTACATACCATTTGCTAAAAATATAATATTAATTTAATGGGTTAATCATCCATAGGCAGCAGGCTTTTCTAGGTTAATCATGAATTTAAATACATAAAACCAATTTTAAGGAGGGGAAAACATGGCCAAGTTGCTGGAAGTTGGTGTCAAGGGGGTAGCCAGGGATGAGGTAACAGATCAAAACACGGCCATTGCTTATGGCAATACGGTGGTAAATGTATATGCCTCACCGGCTATGATTGGCCTGATGGAAAAGGCCACCCTGGAATCTGTCTTGCCCTATTTGGCAGAGGGGATGACCACTGTAGGTACAAGGTTCGAGGTGCAGCATCTATCACCAACGCCGGTAGGTATGAAGGTGGCAGTCTATTCAACCCTGGTGGGTATTGTAGGAAAGAAGCTTTTGTTTACCTTTGAGGCCTGGGATGATAAGGAACAAATTGGCAGAGGGACACATGAGAGGTTTATAGTGGATCTTGACAGCTTTTTGAAGGGGGCACGGGAAAAGAAGACAGAAAAAGGCACATAAACAATAACATTCTATGAAAGAGCTCCCTCCTCTTGATATAATGTAATTGATTGGGAGAAAATACTGGGCATAAAAGGTGTTAAGAAATGTCTATAAAACTTTTTGCCAAAACAGAAACCAAAAAGGGTGTTAATAAGGATATTGTTAAACTGACCTGGGGAGCTATGAACAACGCCGGAAGAATATTTTATTCCCACACAGAATTGATGGATTTGGCGGATTTTGAAAGATTTAAAAAGCTGTTTGTGTCCCTGGGACCCGATGATGAGAAAAGAGTGGACACCGGGCGGTCAATATTTTAGCCTTGATGCGATACCGCAAAAATGTGTGTAATATTGGAGGAAACCGCTATGCGTTTAATCTATCTTGCTGACACACACATACGCAGCGGAATTCCTGAAAACCGCAGGGACAACTTTTTCGATGCCATTTCATTAAAGCTTTCTGAGGTGCTTGGCCTTTGCCGGCAATACCAGGTTGACTTTATAATTCATGGTGGGGACGTTTTTGACCATCCCCACCCCGATCAGAAATCTCTAGAACTATTCAACTGGTTTTTAACAGAATTGGATTTGCCGGCCTACTGTGTAGCAGGTAATCACGATCTTATTGGGCAGCGGTTGAACAGTCTTGAATATACGGCTGTGGGCAAGCTGGCTAAACAGGGATTAATCAACCTTTTGCAACCTGGAAAAACAGTATACCTGGACAACGGTGGTTGCGTGTTGCAGCTCAGCGGCCAGCATTTTTATGGTAACATCGATCGGCAAAAGAACAAGGAGCATTATATGGTTAAAAAGAAACACTGTGATATAGCGCTCCATGTGGTCCATGGCATGCTTTTGCCCAGGGCGTTTTCCAATCAGGTTCCCTGCACCCTAATAACTGAGATAATTTCCACAGAGGCGGACTTCACCCTGGGAGCACATGCCCATCTTGGCTATCATGAGGTGGTCGGTGACAAGTATTTTCTGAACCCTGGTGCTCTGGCCCGTCTAACCAATTTAAAACAAGAGCTAGTGCGCAGACCGAAGATACTTTATGTAGAATTTAGCAGCCAAACTAGATACAAATTCATCACTCTCACGTCACCGCAACCAGGCCGGGATATAATGGAGGCATGGCAGGGGGGATTTTGGCCTGACCTACCCATGGATTGATGTGCGGATATTGCTGTTTTATGTTCTGTAATCAGCCAAACTCAACCTATACTAAAAGGTGTTAAAAGACTAAGGAATCAGGAAGGTGAAAGATTCTGTTTTTCTGGAGGGTTTACAGGAATGATGTCCACAAATAATGAGAACAATCCTGGATATACCAAGGTTTCAGAAAGCAGTTAGATGATGGAAAACAAAATAAAACCAGGCCTTACCGGTGAGGTGAGGATAAAGGTTAGTGAAAAGGAAACGGCAGTTGTTTACGAAAGTGGTTCTGTGCCTGTTTTAGCAACACCGGCCCTAATCCGTTTCATAGAAAAGGCAGCTCTTTCATCTGTGGCCCCCTGCCTGGAGGAAGGTTCCACCACAGTTGGCACCAGGGTTGATGTTAAGCACCTGGCTGCCACTCCTATAGGCATGGAGGTAGTTGTTACTACCCGCCTGGCGGAGGTTACCGGAAAAAAACTGCTGTTTACAGTTGAGGCGCGGGACCGGATTGACTTGATCGGTTCGGGTATCCATGAACGGTTTATTGTAAACACAGATCGCTTTGTCAGTAAGACCACAGGGAAACTAACAAAATAACATATTGGGGACAGTCCCGTGAAATTTATCAATAAATCGTAACAGGACTGTTTCCTCATTTAATAGGGGTGTAGTTCTTTTGTCACTACGGTTTATTGTCGGCCGGGCAGGAAGTGGTAAAACCCAGGCCTGTCTGGACCAAATTCGCACGGAATTAAAAGCCGGCCCAACCGGTACCCCACTGGTATTGCTGGTACCGGAGCAGTCTGTTCAGCAAACTGAATATATGCTGGCTACTACCCCGGGGCTAAAAGGATTTATTAGGGCCCAGGTGTTGAGCTTTCGGCGTTTGGCCCACCGGGTATTACAGGATGCGGGTGGGCTAGCTCGATGTCCTTTAGGGGAACAGGGCAAGCGGATGCTCCTGTGGCGCCTGTTGGCGGAGCGCCGGGATGAAATAAAGGTGTTTCGCGGTTCGGTTAACAAACCCGGTTTTGTGGACACCCTGGCACACACCCTGGGAGAAATAAAGAATTATGGCCTCGAACCGGTGGAGCTGGCCACTGCTGCCGCCGCCCTACATAACCTCCAGGGGGCAGAAACATTGGCGGAAAAGCTGGATGAACTCCACCTGCTTTACAGCGATTTTGAGGGTTTTCTAGCCGATCGTTTTATTGAACCCGGTGACCATTTAAAACTTCTAGCGGCGCGTCTGCCGCTGTCGGCCGCAGTCCACAATGGAAAGGTCTGGGTAGATGGCTTTTCTAATTTTACACCACTGGAATGCCGGGTGCTGGCCTCCCTTATGCATTGTGCCCGGCAGGTAAACATTACCCTGTGTGCTGATGGGGCCACCCTTGATGCCGGATTGGATCGTGCCGGAGTGTTCTACCCCATCCGGAAAACCTACGCATCCCTCTGCCGGTTGGCGGCCACAGAGGATATCCCGGTGGAAGAACCCCTGGTTTTAGACGGCTCTGGAGGGATACGGTATCATAGCCCCGGTATAGCCCACCTGGAAAAACACTTTTTCAGTTACCCGGCCCCCCAATGGTATGGCGATGAAGATGGTATCTTTTTGGCTGCGGCAGCCAACCCCAGGGCGGAGATAGAGGGGGTAGCCCGCGAAATTACAGCCCTTTGCCGGGACGCCGGGTACAAATACAGGGAAATTATTATCCTGCTGCGGAATCTTGATCACTACGCCGAGGAAATCCGCTGCATTTTTGCTGATTACGGTATCCCGGTGTTTATCGACCGGCAGGGGACAGTGATGCACCATCCACTGGTGGAGCTGGTGCGAGCCGCCCTGGAGGTAACTCTGTCCAACTGGTCATTTGACCCGCTTTTTCGCCTTCTAAAAACCGATCTCACCCCACTGAGCCGGGTGGAAATCGATTTGTTGGAAAACTATGTGCTGGCCCACGGCATCAGGGGCAGCCGTTGGACTGATGGAGAGCCCTGGGAATACTACCGCTGCTTATCCCTGGAGGAAGATAGCAAGCCCGGGGATGAAGAAAAGGAGGAACTGGATGCTGTCAACCATATCCGCTGCCGGGTAGTGTCTTTTCTTGACGAATTTTGCCGGGCAGCCGGTCCAGGGACCAATGTTCGTAGGATTACAGAAGCCCTGTTTAACCTGCTGGAAAAAATGCGGGTGCCGGAAAAGCTGGCTAGCTGGGGCAAAGCAGCCGAAAAGAAAGTCCCACTGGAACAGGTGCCGGAACACAAGCAGATCTGGGATGGTTTGATTGCTCTCCTGGAACAGGTGGTAGAGGTACTGGGCGATGAAGTCCTGCCCCTGGAAGACTACGCTGCCATCCTGGATGCCGGGTTGGCGGGCATGGGCCTGGATCCGGGTTCGCCTGGTTTTGATCAGGTGATGGTTTGCTCCCTGAAACGCCTTCGCAACTCCGGAGCCAGGGCGGCCTTTGTTATGGGCGCCTGGGACGGTATGCTGCCGGCCAGGGTGGCTGAAAAGGGGCTTCTATCTGAAGAAGAAAGGGACCGGCTGCAGGCTGTAGGTCTGAAGCTGGCCCCCGGTGCACGACACCGGGTTTTTGAGGAACAATACCTTATCTATATTGCCCTCACCCGCTCCTCAGAAAAACTATACCTCAGCTATCCCCTCGCCGATGATGAGGGAGGGGCAATGGCACCGTCACCTGTGGTGGCCAGGCTCAAAGCACTATTCCCCGGTCTGGAGAAACTTTTTTGGCCCCTTGAGCCCGACGGTGAAAGGGTAGAGGACCTGGCTTTTGTCAACAATCCTCTGTGTACGCTGCCTCACCTGGTGACCAGGATGAGGGAGGTTAAGGCGGGGCAGACAGCTGCCCCCTTCTGGGCAGAGGTTTATTCCTGGTTTATGGGCAGTTCTTGCCGGGAAAAAACATCTTTTGCTCTATCCAGCCTTTTTACCGCAAATAAGGAAGCCAGGCTGCCTGCTCCTGTCAGTAAGGCCCTTTACGGGCCCAGGCTGAAAACCAGCATATCCGGCATAGAAAAATTTCTGGCTTGCCCTTTTGCCCATTTTCTGGCCCGGGGATTAAGGCTGCAGGAGCGGATTATCTACAAGGTAGGTGCTCCTGAACTGGGCCAGTTTTTCCATGCAGCGTTAAAAAATATAGGCGATCAGCTGCGCAAGATGGGCATTGGCTGGGGTCAGCTCGATCATGAACAGTGCCGGCTGCTTGCCGGTGATATTGTGGACAAACTGGTACCACGTTTACAAAATGAAATTCTAATCAGTACAGCCAGGCGCCGTTATCTGGTGGGCAAACTAAAAAGGATTGTCCGGCAGACGGCTTTGGCCCTGGTGGAACATTACCGGCGCGGCAGCTTTCAGCCGGTGGGGCTGGAGCTGGCCTTCGGACCAGATGGTGACCTTCCGGCTATTACCTGTGCCCTACCGGGCGGCAGGGAGATGATTCTAACCGGCAGGATAGACCGGGTTGATGCTGTTCAGGGGGAAGAGGGCTGCTATCTGCGGATTATTGACTATAAAACAGGGGGCAGCAAAGTCAACCTGCAGGATATCTACCATGGTCTAAAATTGCAGCTGCCGGCCTATCTGAATGTGGCGCTGTGTTATGCAGGTGAATTATTGGGCGCTGATCAGGCACTACCGGGCGCTATGCTGTATTTTCCTATCGCCGACCCACTGGTGAAAACCAACGGGACCATACCCCCTCCTGCAGAAGTAGAGAAGATGATTTTGCGGGAATTCAGGATGACTGGTTTTGTGTTAGCGGACACCCAGGTGGTGCAATTGACGGACAGCGGCCTGACCGGTCAGTCCCAACTAATACCCGTGCAAATAAAAAAAGATGGCGGTTTTTCGGCCCGTTCTGCTGTTTTTACCCGGGATCAGTTTGGTTTGCTTGGGGCACATCTGGATATACAGCTGACTAATGCCGGCACCAGGATCATGGATGGGGTAATTGACATTCATCCCTACCTGGATGGTGCTAACAGGCCCTGCCGGTACTGCCCTTATAAACCGGTATGCCGGTTTGATATTCTCCTGGCAGGCAATGCTTACCGGATCATCAAACGAGAGGATGAAGACACTATTTGGAACAGGCTGCAGAGAATGGAGGGTGAAACAGTTGGCTAATCAATGGACGAATGAGCAGCAGGCGGCCATTACCGGCCGAGGAGGGAATCTGCTGGTGGCTGCCGCCGCCGGTTCGGGAAAAACAGCGGTGTTGGTAGAGCGAATTATTAGACGCTTAACCGACGGGAAAGATCCGGTGGATGCAGACCGTCTACTGGTGGTAACCTTTACTAATGCCGCCGCTGCGGAAATGAGGGAGCGCATCGGACGCAGCCTGGCTGCAGAAATCGAAAAAAATCCGGCAGCGGAGCATCTGCACAGGCAGATGGCCCTTTTTAGCCGGGCTGCTATCAGTACCATCCATTCCTTTTGCCAGGACCTGCTGCGCCGGTATTTTTACCGTTTGGATCTGGATCCCTCCTTCCGGGTGGCGGATGAGACCGAGTGTGCCCTGATCCGGGCCGAAGCCATGGAAGAACTGTTTGAACGGCGATACAATGCTGATGACAACCATCTCTTTACAGTGTTGGTTGACTGTTACGGCGGCAAACGGGACGACTCCCTGCTACAGGAGATGGTCCTCAGTGCCTACAATTTTGCCCGCAGCACGGTAGATCCCATCGGCTGGTTGCAGGAGCTGCCGGCTGCCTATAACCTGGGGGAAGACCAGGTTTTTGATCAACTACCCTGGTGCGAAATATTAAAAAAATCCCTGGAGAATGAGCTGGCTGTGATCATATCAGCCCTGGAGCAGGCCATTGGCCTGGCCTTGAAAACTGACGGTCCGGGGGTTTATTTGCCTAACCTGGAAGAGGAACAGGAGATTTTTAGCAGCCTGCTGCAGCGCTGTACCCAGGGCATCTCCTGGTCTGAATTATATGGTTTGTTTCAGGGTGTTGCCTTTGCCAGGCTGCCCGCCTGCCGGAAAAAAGATGCCGACCCGGAACTGGTTGAACAGGTGAAAAAGCTCCGGGATAGGGCCAAGGAAAAGGCTGCTGCCATCTGCCGGAGTTATTTTGACACCCCCCCGGAAAGGATTTGCCATGACCTGAGCAGGCTATACCCTCTGGTGCAGGAACTGGCAGAACTAACAATAGATTTTGCAATGGCTTATGAGGGTGCCAAAAGAGCGCGAAATGTGGTGGATTTTGGCGACCTGGAGCAATACAGCCTGCAGGTGCTCTCAGAAAGGGGACCCGAGGGGCTGCTTCCTTCTGCGGTGGCAATGAACCTGCAGGAAAGATATGAAGAAGTGCTGGTAGACGAATACCAGGATATTAACGCCATGCAAGAGGCCATACTACAGCTTGTTTCCAGGCCAGAAAACGGTATCCCGAATCTTTTTATGGTGGGAGATGTGAAACAGAGTATCTACCGTTTTAGACTGGCCGACCCAGGTCTCTTTCTGCAAAAATATATGGCTTATTCAACAGGATTAAAAGGCCGGCGGCGCCGTATAGACCTGGCCAGGAATTTTCGTAGCAGGCAAGGCCTGGTCAATGCTGTTAATTTTGTATTTCGCCAGCTGATGACCCCCTCTGTAGGAGAAATAGACTATGGGCCTGACGCCGAGCTGGTTTATGGGGCCGATTACCCTCCCCCTGGGGGGGCGGAGCAGATTCCCGACGAGGTTGTAGAGGTGCATTTAATAGAGAAAGGCCCCACGGCCCATAGGGAACAAAAAGCTGCCAACAAAGGGGCCGGCCAAACTGAGCAGGCAGCACCTGTTGAATTTGAAGAAGGACTTGAGGCCATGCAGAAGGAAGCCCGGCTCATCGCCGCACGAATAAAGGAACTGGTGGGGTTATCCGCTGAACAAGATGCTTTACATATTTATGACCGGGGCTTGAAACAATACCGGCCTCTGACCTACCGTGATGTGGTTGTCCTGCTGCGGGCTACGTCCGGGCACGCCAATACCTTTGTGGAAGAATTCAGGCTGTTTGACATCCCGGTTTACGCTGAACTGGCCACAGGATATTTTCAGGCTACGGAAATAGAAACAATCCTGTCCCTGTTAAAAATTATTGACAACCCCCTGCAGGATGTGCCCCTGGCAGCTGTGCTGCGCTCACCCCTGGTGGGGCTGGACGCCGGAGAATTAGCCAGGATCAGGCTGCATTCACGCCGGGGCAGCTATTTTCATGCAGTAGTCGCTGCAGGAAAGGCAGGCGAAGATGAGCTTTCCCCAAAACTAATAGACTTTTTGAGGAAACTGGAAAAATGGCGCACGGCAGCCAGGCGCGGTTCCCTGGCCGACCTGATTTGGTCTATTTACCGGGAAACAGGCTATTATGATTTTGCCGGCGGTCTTCCCGGCGGTGGCCAGAGACAGGCCAACCTGCGTTCACTGTATAACAGGGCCCGGCAGTACGAAGCGGGCTCCTTCCGGGGATTGTTCCTATTTCTTCGCTTTATCGAGCAGTTGCTGGATAGAGGCGGTGATCTTGGCCCTGCCCGGGCCCTGGGTGAAAAGGAAAACGTGGTCAGGGTAATGAGTATTCACAAAAGCAAAGGCCTTGAATTTCCGGTGGTGTTTGTAGCCGGCCTGGGGAAAGAGTTCAACTTTAGGGATTTGAGTAAGGATATACTTTTTCATAAGGACCTGGGATTGGGGTTACAGCTGGTGGATGTTGGGGCCCGGCTCACTTATCCGGCTATGTCCAAACTGGCCTTGAAACAAAAATTAAAATTAGAAGCCCTGGCGGAAGAGATGCGTATTCTATATGTAGCTATGACCAGGGCACGAGAAAAGCTGGTTCTCGTCGGATCTGTGGACAGCCTGGCCAACTATGCCCGGCGCTGGTGTATGCCTGCCGGCACTACCGGCTGGCGCCTGCCCGACGGTTATTTGGCCGATGCCCAAACGTACCTGGACTGGCTGGGGGCGGCCCTGGCCAGGCACAGGGATGGTGTAGTGATCAGACAGGCCGGTTTGTTTATGGAGAAGATGTTTGCCCCCGCCCAAGGTGATAGTTCCCGCTGGCAAATAGATCTGGATACCGGGCTGAAAGGTACCATCATGGAAAGAGCTGCTGTTCCGGAAATCCTTGAACTGATAAAACGACAGGAAACACCGGCTGATCCAGGGGTATATACCGATGTAATTAATGATCGGCTCAACTGGTGCTATCCTGCTGCTGCCACCGGCGGTTTACCAACCAGGTTTTCGGTAACGGAACTACAGAAGAGGCTGGATCCCGCCCCCATCATGGAGGATGGCGCCGGGCAGGACTATCAGCGGAAAATTGGCGGCCGGCCGTTTTTTACACCGGGGGAGCGGAAACTGACAGCGCTAGAAAAGGGATCGGCCCTGCATCTGGTAATGAAAAATATTGATTTAGGGGGGCCGCTGGCCCCTGGGGATATAGAAAAGGAAATAGCCGATTTGGTGAGGCGGGAAATTTTAACGGCGGCACAGGCGGCTGCAGTGCCGGTGGAAAAAATAGCTGTTTTTTTTGCCGGGCCCCTGGGGAAAAGGATGCTGGCCGGCCGAGAGGTGCTGCGGGAATTGCCCTTTACCCTGGCCCTGCCTGCCCGGGAAATCTACCCGTATCTGGCGGACAATACTGAGGAAAAGGTTATTGTCCAGGGGGTGGTGGACTGTCTGGTGGATGAAGGGGACGGTTACCTGCTGTTGGATTATAAAACAGACAAACCAGCAGCCGGAGGGGCGGCCGGGGTAGTGGAACGCTACCGGGGACAGTTAACGCTATATGCCCGGGCAGCAGAAGAAATCCTGGCCCGTCCGGTCAAAGAAAAACAAATATATCTCTTTTCCCTGGATCTGGCCCTTAAGTGCATCTAATAAGGTAACGGGCCTGGCATGGTGGTCATTTGACTGTCATGCCTTTTCTTATGCCGCAATTCCCAAGGGCAAAGGCGATAAACGAATAGTTATTATCGTTTATCAATAAAAACTTATTGCCTTACGTGGATGTTTTTGCTATACTACAATTGCAAATAAAGGGTGGTTTCACCCATTTAGAAAGGGAAAAAACCATGGGGAGTGAAGAAAGGTCCATTCTGTTAAGCAGGCTGTGCGTTTTGTTTTTTATGGGTCTATTATTGGTTGCAGTGGTAGCCGCACCCTGGTTGACCCACTGGTTTGTGGGGTTTTCCCAGGCCGGGCTGGAAGATGAAGCCGTCTATTTTATGATCACCATTTATGTCGGATTTGTTCCCGCCGCTTATCTGCTCTATAGCCTGTTAAAACTGCTGCGCGGAATTGAGGCCGGCCAGGTATTTACAATCCAAAACGTAGAATATCTACGGCGAATTTCCTGGAGTTGTTTTGCCGGGGCAGGAATAGCTCTGGCTTCCCAGTTTTACTATTATCCGTGGTTCTTTGTGGCGGTAGCCGCTGCTTTTATGGGTTTGATTGTGCGTGTAGTAAAAAATGTTGTGGCCCAGGCAGTGGAACTAAAAAATGAAGCTGATTACACAGTCTAGGGAAGGGAGAGAGTGATCGTGCCCATCGTGGTAAATTTGGATGTAATGATGGCCAAACGAAAAATGTCATCTGTCGAACTGGCTGAAAAGATAGGCATCAATCAAACCAATCTCTCCATTCTTAAAACCGGTAAGGCAAGGGCGATTCGTTTTTCCACTATGGAGGCGATTTGTAAAGCACTGGATTGTCAGCCCGGAGACATACTGGAATACAAACCTGACCAAGACTGAGGAGGGTTTAGGTAGATGGATAAGCCTGAAATGAACAAAAATGAAACGGCCTGGCCGTCGGGGGCCCTCGATTGGGGTGAGCCCGGGGAAAGTCTGGCAGAAACCCGGCTATGGAGAAAGAAAGCCCCTTTTGTTCCTGACCGCTGGGACAGCTATTTGGCCTTGTTTGCTTTTCTCCTGGGTTTTCTTTTTGTTCGTTGGGTATTGCTTTCCTGGCAGGGCTGGGGAGTGACTTTGTTCACCCTGGTATTTTGCGGTTTGGTAACCTTGTATCTGCTGAAAAAAGGATTGCCCATTCCCAAATCCAGCTGGTTCTGGCTGGTGGTAGTGATATTAATAGGCCTGAGCTACAGTTTATGGGATAACAACGGCTTAGCCCCCTGGCCCGCTTTGCTGTTGTTTTTCAGCGCCGTGTATTGGATCCTATGTGCCACCGGAGGGCTTATTCTGGGCAAAACCACTAACCTACTGCCGTTGGACGGCTATAATGCCTTGCTGGTTATCCCATTTAGCAATTTCGGTTGCCAGTATAAGGGCCTGGCTCTTCTGGTTAACAATAGGGTTGGGTGGGGGAAACAAATTTTCCCCATTGCGTTGGGTTTGTTTTTGGCCTTGATTGTGACGGTTATGGTTTTACCCTTGCTGATGGCAGCCGACAGCGGTGGTTTCGCCAAACTGATCCAGGGGATATTAGATGGATTCCGAGGGTTCAGCGATAAATTTTGGGAAACGTGTTGGCAGCTTCTGCTTGCTATTCCCATTGCTGCCTATATCTTTGGTCTAGTTGCCGGTAGTGCTCACAAAAGGGGTACCGACCTGTTTGAAAAAGACATTACCCTGCAGAAACTTTCAGGTTTGCGGATACTACCCATGACTACAGTTTATATCTTCATCGGCCTCTTATGTTCACTTTATATCCTATTTATCGGCAGCCAGGCTCCTTATTTTTTTTCTGCCTTTGTCGGCCAACGGCCGGAGGAGTGGCAGGTTTATTCGTCATATGCCCGCAGCGGGTTTTTTGAGCTGTGCCGTATTGCAGTCATAAACCTGTTGGTATTGATAGCAGCAAATATCATCAGTCAACAGCATAACAGGGATAGTATGTTACTAAGAATACTCAACGCAGTGCTGGCGATGCTCACACTGGTGCTCATCGCCACTGCCTTCAGCAAAATGGCTCTTTACATTGGGGCATATGGTTTATCCATGCGCCGGCTGCTGCCCTGTGTCTTTATGATCTTTATGGCTATTATATGTGGAGGAGTCATAGCGCTGCAGAAATGGTCCTTTTCCATCATGGGCCTGGCAGTTGGGGCGGGCATATTGATGTTCTGTACATTGTGCATAATAAATCCCGACAGCCTGGTAGCCAAATACAATGGGCACCGTTATCTAGCCGGTACCCTGGAGAATTTTGATATGGAAATCTTATATCGATCGGGTCCCGCTGGTGTTCATGCGGCCTTACAGGTATATGAACAAAACAGTGACCCCACACTGGGGTTAGAGCTGCAGGAATATCTGCTGATCCAGCAGCAGCGGGCCGACAAGGTGGCCGGCAGGCCGGGTGACAGTTTGGAAAGGGCCCGGGCGCGACACAGAATTACTGAATATCTTAAATAGTTTTCAGATAAAGGTCTAGAGGGCTTGTATGGCCTGTGCTGTTTGATCTGGCCGGGGATTAAATCCAGAACTCCCAGGCGCAGAAATACTCATCCGGGTGTTCATCGGGGGGACAGGTCAGACACCTGGTTTTTATCCGGGGGTCAATTGTCTTGGCAAAAAAAGAGTATTCCACTATCCCCACACTTTTACAGGGGAAATCAGGCAAACCCTTTCTTCTCCGCGCTGATTGCACCCGACAATCGTTCATTCTGAAAATTATTCTATTTTTGTCTATGTCAATAATCTCCTGTTTATTCACAAAGGCATAAAGGCGCAGTCCCAGGGCCTGCTTCAACGCTGCTAGACCACCGTTATCAGGCAACTGGAGCAGTGATTTGATTCTTTGGGCCTCAATTTGCGTGAATTTTTCCCAGGCCGCCCCATCTATTTTGATGGCCTGTTCCATGCCCAGTTCTCTCTCAACGGCCTGAAACCACAACCCGTCGTGGGCCAGCCACCTTTTAGCCATGTCCTCCAGTAAAGAGATCAGGTATTCACGGTTTTTATCATGGAGCAAAGGATATTTCATTGGGAACCCTCCTTGTATACTATGAGCAGCAGCCGATTTGGACCTGAATTTTCAGTTGGGTGACTGCTCAGTTAGTGGTCAGTAAAATTATACCATAGTGGAAAGGTTAGTGGCGGGTTTAAGAAATGAGAGTACAATGATCCTGAAGATTACAAGGTGATCGAGTCTGTGTTTGTATATGACTCTAGCTGAATAAGGTTGGGTAAATAATAAGAAGGTGTGGATTTTACCGGCTGGTATCCACACCTTCTTATTATTTACTGGTTTCTATAGTCAAAAACCCGCTTACTTTTTTTCTCACTGCGGGGCAGGGTGCCGGGAAGGACAGCCTCTGTCTCCGTCAAAATGCCGATGCGGGTTTTTATATTCTTGCGCAGCTGCCCGGCCACATGTTCAATGGGGGCTCCTTCCAGGCATTCCACCTTGACCAGGATGCTGTCCTTGCCCTGTTTTCTGGTAACAATAATCTGGTACTCACTGCCCGCTCCCCGGGTGATTTTGAGTACGTGTTCAATTTGGCCCGGATAAATGTTCACGCCTTTAATTTTGATCATATCGTCTGTGCGCCCCAGTATGCGCGCGTGCATGGGGTAGGGGCTGCCGCAGGGACACATCTCCGGGATAATGCTGGTGATGTCACGAGTGCGGTAGCGCAGCAGGGGCATGCCTTCCTTGGTCAGCGTTGTTACCACTAGTTCACCTTCCTGCCCGGGGGGCAACTGCCGGCCGGAAACAGGGTCTATTATTTCAAACAACAGGTGTTCGTACCAGTAATGGAGGCCATAGTGCAAAGGACAATCGATTGAGGTGCCGGGACCGTATATTTCAGTCAGTCCGTAAATATCAAAGGTTTCGATACCCAGCAATTCCTCTATCCTGGCCCGCATTTTCTCCCCCCAGCGTTCCGAGCCGATAATGCCCAGGCGCAGTTTGATTTGATTTAACAGGCTTCGTTTATGTATTTCTTCAGCGATCAGCAGCGCATAGGAGGACGTAGAACAGAGAACAGTTGTTTTCAGGTCGCACATCATTTCCATCTGCTTTTCCGTATTGCCTGGACCGGTGGGGATAGCCATAGCACCAAGCCGCTCCACACCAGCTTGAAAGCCGATGCCGGCAGTCCACAGGCCGTAGCCCGGGGTTACCTGGACCCGATCCCTGTTTGTTACACCGGTCATGGCCATGCAGCGGGCCATCATTTCGGCCCATGTGGCCACGTCTCCGGCGGTATAGGGCACAACTATCGGCTTGCCTGTGGTGCCCGATGAGGAGTGGATTCTAACGATCTGTTCCTCTGGGACGGCCATTAATCCCAGGGGGTAGCCAATCCGTAGTTCTTCTTTGGTGGTGAAGGGCAGCCGGCCCAGGTCCGTCCAGGTCTTAACGCTGCGGGGATCAATGCCGGCCTGATCCAGTTTCCGGCGGTAAAAAGGTGAATTTGCGTAGAGGCGAGGAACCAGCTCCTGCAGCTTTCTTTCCTGATAAAGGAAGACTTGTTCCAGACTTGCGCATTCTTTTTTCGCTGCTAATGACATTTTAAAATTCCTCCATAGCCTGACGCCCTAGTTCAAAGGCGTGGGTATTGATGTTTCTGTACCTTTCGGGGACTAACTGCAAAATTGCCTGTAAAATTTGTTCCCCCTGCAGCGGCAGCCCCGGGCATGTGGAAAAGGCTCCCATGATCACTACATTGCCGGCCCGGGGGGTCCCGGCCTGGAGAGACAGGCTCTCCAGATCAAGGAAAATTGCCTTTTCAGCCTGCTCTTTGATGTACTGTACATATATTTCATCATCATATTTAGAGAGACCCAGCTGAACTGAGGTCGGTATGATTGCTGTTTTACTGGTAATCACCGTGCCCCCCGGCCTTAGTTTGTTCAGGTTGCGTACGGTTTCAGAAAGCTCCAGACTAATCAAATAATCGGCTGCATAGTCCGGGATTAAGGCACCGGATAGATTGTTTCCAATCCTGATATGGCTGGTCACCGGCCCTTCCCGCTGGGCCATGCCAATCACCTCGGAGGTCAGTACATTTAGCCCCTTTGCTATTGCGGCCCCGGCCAGGGCCCGGGAAGCCAGTATGGAACCCTGCCCGCCTACCCCACTGATTACAATGTCAGATTTCATAATTTCCTCCTAATGGCCTGGACCGGGCAAATTTGTGCGCAGACGCCGCAGCCCGTACAGTTGGCGTTTATAGCCGGCAGGCCATCCTGCCTGCCGATAGCCGGGCATCCCAAATTTTCCACACAGGCGCCGCAATCTATACAGTCCTTTCTGTCGATGGTGTAGGGCCGGTCCTTTTCTACCAGGGCCGTACATTCACGCTTCATGATTACCACCGCCGGACCATTGTGGTTCATGGCTTCACCGGCTGCCTTAATCCCTGCCGTCAGGTCGTAAGGGTCTACTTCACGTACGAAATCAACACCGCAGGCCCGGGCCAACCCGGCTATGTCCACGGTTGTGCCCTGCCCATCAGTGCCAGTATTCCCTATACCGGGGTGAGGCTGGTGGCCGGTCATGGCGGTGGTACGGTTGTCCAGGATGACTACAGTGATGTCAGCCCGGTTATAAACTGCGTTGATTAGCCCTGTCACGCCGGAGTGGAAAAAGGTGGAGTCCCCCAGGAAGGCTACCTGCTTACGGCCCGGTTCAACCCGGTGTAGTCCCGCAGCCATAGTGACGCCGGCCCCCATACACAGGCAGGTGTCCAATGCGTTAAGGGGTGGTATGGCCCCCAGGGTATAGCAGCCGATGTCTCCGGTAAACACTGCCTCTGTGCCCCGGGCTGCTTCTTTAAAAATATAGAAGGAGGCCCGGTGGGGGCAGCCGGCGCAAAGAACCGGCGGCCGCAGGGGCAGTTCGGGCAGGGGTGTTTCCTGTCCTGACTCCGGCTGTAAACCATAAAATTTCTCAATGATTGCTTTTACCTTGTCTACATCGAATTCCCCTTCTCTGGCTACCAGGCGGTCGTGTTTACCGGAAATGGGGGCTGTTAAACCCTGCTGCCAGGCCAGGGAAATGAGCTGGTCTTCAACCACAGGCTCCTGTTCCTCTATAACCAGGATCCGGTCCACATGTTTAAATAGTTCCATAACCGGTGCCGCCGGGAGGGGATAGGGTGTTCCTACCTTAAGAACGGAAGCCCGAAGACCGGTCAATTGCAATGCCTCCCGGACATAGTTATAACTTAACCCACAGGCAACAATGCCCACCCGGGTGTCCCCATCTATTTCAAGGCGATTGAAGGGCGACAACCCGAGGATGTTCCCTGTTCTTTCCTGCTGTTTGTTGAGCCAGATATGCTTGCGGGCGGATAAACTGGGGAAAATAACCCAATTAGGGTCTTTCTCAAAACCAGCCGGCGGCGGGTTCTTTCTTATATCCTCAGGCAGGTCGATATCCTGGCAGGCGTGGCAGGTACGCGTGGTCGGCCGGAGAATGACCGGCAACAGCAGTTGTTCCGATAGTTCAAAGGCATATTTTGCCATTTCCCTGGCTTCAGCAGGATTTGCCGGATCAAGTACCGGCAGTTTGGCAAATTGGGCAAACTTGCGTGTGTCCTGTTCAGTTTGTGAACTGTGGGGGCCGGGGTCGTCGGCTACCACCAGTACCAGGCCCCCCTTAATGCCGATGTAGGCTAGGCTCATCAAGGGGTCGGCAGCCACATTGAGTCCAACCTGCTTCATGGCTGCCAGGGAACGGGCGCCTGTAAATGAGGCGCCAATGGCAGTTTCCAGGGCTGCCTTTTCGTTAACAGACCACTCTGTATAAAAACCATGTTCACCAGCCATAGCCGCCAGGGTCTCCAAAATTTCTGATGATGGGGTACCCGGATAAGCAGCGGCAACCTTTACACCGGCTTCCACTGCGCCATGGGCGATGGCTTCGTTTCCCATTAATAGTTTGATAACCAATTTTAAACCCCCAATTGATTTTCTGCTATAGAGTGCATGTAACCCTGCCGTCTGATGTTTTTCTGCACAAGGGCTGCAAAATGCTTCGAAAACGTAAAAAACCGGGCAGAGCCCAGTTTTAAAAAAAACAAAAAAACACCTCAACCAGTCTTACCTAAGCTCATCTCTAACTCAACTAACCTCACAATATTCAATTCTTAATCAACTAAAGTATATTTTATCATAATAGAACCTGGAATGTAACCGAAAGTTATCTTTATAAGTAATAATAGAACCTGGAATGTAACCGAAAGTTATCTTTATAAGTCTATAATATTTATTTTATTGTCGAAATAGTGGCCGGTTCGATAATTTTCAGCAGGCATTCATCCGCATTTATTTCTGCCTGCACCCCCAGAGGCAGGGTGACCTTGTGCGCGCCATGGCCGGCGCAAAGGCCATAGAAGGATGGCACACCTAGATTGGCAACAGCCGCCTGAATAACCTCTAACAAGGTTAGTGAACTATTTTTATCATCAGCTTCACAGTTAACAAATTCACCAAAGACTATCCCGGCGGACCGGTCAAATTTCCCGGCCAGGTGCAGTTGCTGGAGCATGCGGTCGACCCGATAAGGCTCTTCATCAATATCCTCGAGGAATAGAATAGCGCCCCTGGTGTCTATTTCGTAAGGGGTGCCCAGGGTAGCGGCAACCATGGTCAGGTTACCCCCAAGCAGGTGCCCGCTGGCCCTGCCGGGGGCCAGAATAGTTTTTGGGGCATCGGGTGCACAGGGGATAGCGCCAAGAGGGTGCCTTTCCGTTAGTGCATTATAGAGATGTTTAAGGGTTAGTGCGCTGGGCTCATTTCCCAGATCCGATGCCAGCATGGGACCGGAAAAGGTTACCAGGCCGGTTTTTTTCCAAAGAGCCAACTGCAGGGCGGTTATATCGCTGTAACCGATGAATATTTTGGGGTTGCGGCGTACAATACGGTAGTTGATGCCGGGCAGCAGCCTCATACTACCATAGCCGCCACGTAGACATATAATGCCCTTTATAGCCGGATCAAGAAATGCCCTGTGCAGATCCTCCAGGCGCTCTTTTTCCGTCCCGGCCAGGTATTTATTATAACCCAGTACGTTTTTACTCAGGGAAACCTTGAAACCAAGTTTTTCAACGACTGTTATCCCTGCAGATAAATGCTCCAGGTCGTGGGCCGGACTTGCCGGGGAAATTATTCCCAGGGTTGCTCCCGGTTCAAGGGCAGCAGGTTTTCTAACCAAAACACGTCCCCCATTTAAGAATTGTTATCGTACTATATATTATGAATACGACCGGCTCCTCAGTAGTGGGATAAAAAAATTGGATAACCGGTGAGTTTGTGTCGCTTCAAAAAAAATTAATATTTTTTTGTTATAATAAAAATAATGTTTTGTAAAAATGATGGGGGGGGAAACAAGTGGTAAAGGTACGTGCACATCTTGTTATCAAGGGCAGGGTACAGGGTGTGTTTTTTCGATTGGAAACCCGTGAGCAGGCCGCAGCCCTGGGTTTGACCGGCTGGGTCAGAAACAAACCCGACGGCACCGTAGAAATTGTAGCTGAAGGCTACAGGAAGGATATTGAGAAGTTAATTGCCTGGTGCCGCCTGGGACCACCGATGGCTGAAGTAACAGGCGCTGCTGTGAACTGGGAACATTACACCGGTGAGTTTGCTAAATTTGCAATTAGTTAGGGTGGTAGGTATGATGTTAAACATAAACAAAATTGAGGTGCCCACGCCCTATAAGGCTGGCCCCGTCAATGCCTACTTGATCAAAAACCGGCCTCTGACCCTGATAGATCCGGGGCCGGAAACGGCGGAAGCCCTGAGCAGCCTTCAGGATGGGCTGTCTTCCCTTGATGTTGCGGTAAAGGACATTGAGAGGGTTGTGGTGACCCACTATCATTCTGATCATAGTGGTTTGGCCGCCTGGCTAACGAAGGAGGCACAGGCAAGGGTGGTCATACATAAACTGGAAATCAGGAAGCTGACTCCCAACTATAGTTATTACCAGGAAAGGTTCCCCTTTCTGATTGAAAGTGGGCTACCGGCAAGGGAATTAGAGGAAATTTTGCAGGATGTTGATCCAGTTGTAAAGCCAGTGCTGCCGCCATCATTTATCGATGCTGCAGTCGGAGGAGAGGTGCTGCATTTTGCAGGTGGCGGCTCCCTCCAGGTGCTGCACATGCCGGGGCATACCAGCGGTCATATTTGCTTGTATAATCCTGTGGGCCGGGAACTGTTTGCCGGTGATTCTTTACTCAAACACATTACACCGAACCCGGTTATGGAAGCGGATTATCCCGATTTTAGCAGGCGGAACCTGGCCTTAAAGCAGTATCTGGCCAGCCTGAAAAGGATTGCAAACATGGATGTAAGGATATGTTTACCAGGTCATGGTGAAAATATAGATGACTGCCGGTCGCTGGTGGAAAGGTGTCTGGAACACCACAGGCAGCGCCTGGCAGTGCTGCAAAATATGCTGGTGAGAAAAAAAATGAACGCCTACCAGCTAATGCGCCAACTGTATCCAAAAATTAAAGGGTTCCAAGCATTTCTTGGTATTTCTGAGGTATTTGCCCACCTGGATTACCTGCAGGAAACGGGTAGAATTACCAGGGAGAGGCAGGAAGGAACAGCAATATATTATAGGGATGTACAAGAAAGTAAATAACCAAAACATCGGGGGTGTTGTCCAAGAACCGGAGAGCGCTCCCATACGTCATATATGTAGGAGAGATAAATTGAAGCTGCGATTATCTTCGGCGATATTAACCGGTAAGCTGGCAGCAAAACTTAGCCGGGTTTGTGGCTATGGCGGCTCTTCCTTCCCGGGCCTGCTGGCTCGCCTTTTTTATCCCGGGGCTCTAAAAAAACTGGCGGCCCAGGTGCGTAAGGGGATTATCGTGGTCACCGGCACCAACGGCAAGACTACAACTGCCAATATGATCACCGGGGTGCTGCAGGAAGCTGGTTTTAAGACCATTTCCAATCGTGAGGGTGCCAACATGATTAGTGGTATTACCACTAGTTTTATCATGAATTCCATCGCCTCAGGAAAAATCGACTGCGACTATGCCGTCATTGAGGTGGATGAGGCCTCCATCCCGGAAGTGCTGAACAATTTATCCCCCAGGCTGGTAGTGGTGACAAATTTTTTTCAGGATCAACTTGACAGATACTGGGAGTTGGGCCAGGTTATTGGCATTATCCGGGACTCTCTGCTGGGGCAAAAACAGGCCACCCTGGTATTAAATGCGGATGATCCACTTGTGGCCCAGTTTCAGCGGACGACCGGCTTACCGGCATATTATTTTGGGCTGGCTGGAGATAAAAACCCGGGCAAAAGAGATCCCGCGGCCAGGGAAACCAGCTTATGCCCCTTTTGCGGCTCCCCACTTGTTTATAATTATTGTCATTATGGTCAGCTTGGTGCATACAGCTGCCCGGACTGCGGTTTTACAAGGCCCAGGCCTCAGGTTGAGGCCATGGAGGCTGGGGCAGAGGGGGGCTATAACCTGACCTATCCCGGGGCTCCGGTTCCCTCAATAGCGTTAGAAATGCAGACCCAGGGACTGCATAACGTGTATAATGCTCTGGCGGCCTTTTCCGTAAGCATTTTGTTAGGTGTTAATTTGCAGACGATCCTGGTTGGCCTGAGAAAATACCGGCCGGCTATCGGCCGCATGGAGAAGTTTAGATATGGTAATAAACAGGTCTATCTCAATTTGGTCAAAAACTCCACCGGGTTCAACCAGGGGCTGGAAACCCTTTGTGAAGACAGGGGGGGCGGGGATGTACTGATCGTTCTTAATGACAACTTTGCCGACAGCCGGGATATATCCTGGATTTGGGATGTGAATTTTGAAATGTTAACCGTCCGGCAAAAACGCCTGGGATGCTTTATATGTTCAGGATTACGTGGGGAAGAGATGGCCCTTCGTTTGAAATATGCCGGTATCCCCACAGGAAAAATAGTGACAAATACAAGCATGAACCAGGCTGTTAAGGCAGTATTAAGAAGTAATAGGAGGTCAACCTACATTTTTTCTACCTACACCGCCCTGCGGCCGGTGCACAAGATTATAGAATCCCTGGTTGAAAAGGGGGATAAAAGTGATCAGGGCATGCCATCTGTATCCTGACTTACTAAATCTTTATGGTGACGGGGGAAACATGATCGCCTTCCAAAAACGCTGCCGATGGCGCAATATTCCCCTGCAAATAATAAATAGAAGCCTCACCGACACGAAGGACTTTAGTGCCTATGATTTTGTGTTTTTGGGGGGCGGTTCGGATCGGGAACAAAAACTTGCTGCTTCTGATTTAATGAAAAGCCGGGATCGGCTGCAAAAGGCAATAGAAAACGGCCTTGTTGTTTTGGCCATCTCCGGGGGCTACCAATTGTTCGGCCGGCACTATGAAACTGGGGACGGCAAACATACACCGGGGCTGGCTATCCTTAACCTGTACACCGAAGCAGGGGGCAAAAGGTTGGTGGGTAATGCTGTAATAGAAATGAAATTGGCTGGAGTTCCCACCAGGGTTGTAGGTTTTGAAAACCACCAGGGCCGAACTTTTTTAGATGGCATTGCGCCGCTGGGAAAGGTATTGCTTGGTCAGGGCAACAACGGCAAAGATGGTTTGGAAGGCGCCAGGTACAAAAATGTTTTTTGTTCCTATTTACATGGGCCACTGCTGCCGAAAAATGCTGCCCTCACAGATAAGTTAATTAGACTGGCTTTAAAAAAGCGCGGCCTGGACCCATACCTCAAACCCCTTGATGATGCTTTTGAGCAGCGTGCCCATACAGCTCTATTAGATAGGCTGGGTTTAAAGGTAAATTAACTGAATAAAAAAAATGAAGGTTAATTATTGTTTGTGTGGAACAATATAATTATTTCTGGTGCAAAGGAGGTTTCGATTATGTCCTGGTATAAAAAAAGAAGTGTTCTGCTGCCAGTGTTCATAGTGTTTCTACTGGTTTCCTTCACCTTCGCCGGCTGCAATACGCTAGAGGAAAAGGAAGATCCTGGCCCCACACCAGGTGTCCAACAGGGTGCGGAGGAACCTGATCAAAAATTGGATTTAGCGCTGTACTATGTAAAAACTACTGAAAATGATTCCTATCTGGTGCGGGAAACGCACCAGGTGTCTCTGGAGACGGATGCTGTTTCCAGTGCCGCCCTGGCCGCCCTGGAAGAACTGATCGAGGTTAACCCTGCTATTCCGGGGGCAGCCCGGGTGCTGCCGGCGGCGACGAAGGTTAATAGCATCGATATTGAAGATGGCCTGGCCACAGTAGATTTTTCTCAAGAAGTTCTCCATGCTAATGTGGGGGCTTCCGGGGAAGCCCTGGGTATTCAAAGTATCGTCAATACCTTGACGGAATTCCCGGAAATCAAAAAGGTGTCTTTCACGGTGGAAGGGGAAGTAGAAACAGCTATGGACTGGTGGGGGCATGTGGGTCTCTACCAGCAGCCTTTCAGCCGGGATCTCTCCCAGGTTAACGAACCGTCCATCTGGGTGAATAGCCCCCGGCCCGGGGAGAAGGTGGGTTCACCCCTGGGAGTGTCCGGCAGTGCGAGGGTGTTTGAAGCTGGAGTAAATATACGACTAGTCGATGATCATGGTGAAATCCTGGCGGAAGGCTTTACCACAGCTAATGAAGGGGCCCCCGGCCGGGGTGACTTTAAATATGAACTGGACTTGCAAGCTGCTGCCCCCGGACAGGGAGAATTGGAGGTTTTCTGGGTGAGCCCCAGAGATGGGCAGGAACTGGACAAAATTTCAATCCCCGTAACATGGTAAACATATTGATTACCTGGTTAGTTGCATTTTAGTTTGAAGATATTTAGCTGGTTGAGGGACAAGCATCTAAAAAGGCCTGTCCCTTTTTTGTTTGAAAGTGATCCGGACCCTGGTTATCCTACCGGAGGATTTTGCCGGGGCCTTTTTTTGTCCCTGGATCCGTCAACCAGAAATTTCTACATTATGTTGTAATATATGGATTTATCAGGGGTAGGGATTATTCTTCTTTTTACTAATATTGCATATAATGTAATATTCATCTCCGCTTGTTTGCCTGGCTTTGGCGAAAACAGAAAGGTTAGAAAGCAAAAGGGGAAGGAGAGAAGGATACTATGGACTTCCTGAGATTGATAGAGAAACATCGTACGGTGGAAAAACAGCTTGCCTGGGAGGGAACCTTTAAAGACTACCTTGATATAGTCAAAGTAAAACCATCTGTATGTCAATTAGCCCATGCCAGGATTTATAATATGATCAAGAGCGCCGGGATGGAGGAAAAAGGCGATCTAAGAAGTTATCACTTTTTCGCCGCGGAGCTCTTTGGTTTAGAAAAAACCCTGGAAACACTGGTGGAGGAATATTTTCACCCCGCCGCCCGCCGGCTGGATGTGCGCAAACGGATTCTACTGCTTATGGGTCCGGTAAGCGGCGGTAAATCAACCCTGGTGGCCATGCTGAAAAGGGGCCTGGAAAAATACAGCCGTACAGATGAAGGTGCCTTCTATGGTATTAAAGGCTGCCCCATGCACGAAGAGCCCCTGCACTTGATTCCCAGGGAATTGAGAAAAGAATTTCAAGATGTTTATAATGTTTACATCGAAGGAGAACTATGCCCTTCCTGCCGCATGATGTTGGAAACGAAATACGCCGGCAACATCGAGCAGATGCCTGTGGAAAGGGTGTTTTTATCTGAGGATCACCGGTCGGGCATTGGCACCTTTACTCCTTCCGATCCCAAGTCTCAAGATATTGCCGACCTCACCGGCAGCATGGACTTTTCCACCATCACAGAATATGGGTCGGAATCCGACCCCCGGGCTTATCGTTTTGACGGCGAGCTGAATATTGCCAACCGGGGGTTGATGGAATTTCAGGAAATGCTCAAGTGTGATGAAAAATTCCTCTGGAATCTGCTCAGCCTATCCCAGGAAGGCAATTTCAAGGCCGGCCGTTTTGCCTTGATCTACGCCGATGAGATGATTGTAGCCCATACCAATGAGAACGAGTACAAGAGTTTTATCAGCAACAAAAAAAATGAAGCCCTCCAATCACGGATTATAGTGATCAAAATACCATACAACCTCAGGGTAACGGATGAGGTTAAGATTTATGAAAAGCTAATCAAGGAGAGCGACCTGCGCAGCATCCATATTGCCCCCCACGCCATGCGGGTGGCCAGTATATTCTCAGTTTTATCCCGGCTCACAGAATCTAAAAAACAGGGTATGGACCTGGTAAAAAAAATGAAGCTGTACGATGGGGAAGATGTGGAGGGATTCAAGCAAAAGGATCTCCAGGAACTGCAGAAAGAAGGGGTGGACGAGGGCATGAGCGGTGTCGACCCCCGTTACGTGATCAACCGCCTGTCATCGGCCCTGATTCGCACCTCCACCCGTTGTATCAACCCCCTCGACGTCCTGCGCGCCTTAAAAGAAGGCCTAGATCAGCATCCATCCATCACCAGGGAAGAACGTGACAACCTGTTGAACTTCATTTCCATTGCCCGTCAGGAATATGATGAAATGGCCAAAAAGGAAGTGCAAAAGGCCTTTGTCTATTCCTATGAGGAATCAGCCAAAACATTATTTGAAAACTATCTGGATAATGTAGAGGCCTTCTGCAACGGTGCCCGGCTCAAAGATCCAATTACCGATGAGGAGCTGGAACCTGATGAAAAACTGATGCGTTCTATAGAGGAGCAGATTGGCATCGCCGAAAGCGCTAAAAAAGCCTTCCGAGAGGAAATATTAATCAGGCTCTCCAGCTACGCCCGCAAAAACAAGCGCTTTGACTACAACTCCCATGAACGGTTACGGGAAGCAATCGAAAAAAAATTATTCGCCGACCTGAAAGATGTGGTTAAAATCACTACCTCCACCAAGACCCCGGATGCGGACCAGCTCAAAAGAATCAACCAGGTCAGCGCCCGTTTAATTTCGGATCATGGTTACTGTCCCAACTGTGCCAACGAACTGCTGCGGTACATCGGCAGTTTGCTCAACCGCTAGGGGGTTATAACATGAAAGAACCGAATCTGGTCATTACTCGTGAGGACTGGTCCCTGCACCGCAAGGGGGAAATAGACCGGCAGCGCCACCGGGAAAAGGTACGGGAAGCCATTAAAAAGAACCTGGCGGATATTGTTAGTGAGGAAAGCATCATCATGCATGACGGCCGCAAGACTGTCCGGGTGCCCATCCGCTCCTTACATGAATACCATTTTCGCTTTGACCACAACAGGCAAAAACATGCCGGTCAGGGAGACGGCAGCAGCAAACAGGGGGATATAGTGTTTTCTGAACCCAGGTTTGGCCAGGGCCAGGGTCAGGGAGCCGGCAGTGAACCAGGCGTGGACTACTATGAGGCGGATATTACGGTGGATGAGCTGGCGGAAATGATTTTTGAGGACCTGGGACTGCCCAACCTGGAACGAAAAAAGAAGCCGGAACTGGCCTCCGACGCCCTGGAGTTCAGGGATATTCGTAAAAAGGGTATTTCCAGTAATATTGATCGTCAGCGGACCATTATGGAAGCAATTAAGCGCAATATGTTAAAAGGGGCCGGTGGGACCCTGGCCATTATGCCGGAAGATTTACGCTTTAAAACCTGGGAAGTGACCTACAAATATGAGTCCAATGCGGTAGTCATAGCGATGATGGATACCTCCGGGTCTATGGGGCCCTTTGAAAAATACATTGCCCGTAGTTTTTTCTTCTGGATGGTCCGCTTTCTGCGCACCAGGTACAACAATGTACAGATTGTATTCCTGGCCCACCACACGGAGGCCAAAGAAACCACTGAGGAGGAGTTCTTCACTAAAGGAGCCAGCGGCGGTACCCGCTGTTCTTCTGTTTACAAGCTGGCTCTGGAAGTGATTGAGAAACGTTATGACCCCGGCGACTATAATATTTATGCCTTCCATTTTTCAGACGGTGATAACCTGTCCTCCGACAACAAGTACTGTATCAGGCTGATTAACGAACTACTGGCGGTATGCAATATGGTCGGCTACGGGGAGATAGAAGGACCTTATTATTATACCTCCACCCTGCGCAACGCCTTTAAAAAAATACAAAATGATAAGTTCACCTGTGTGACGGTCAAAGATAAAGGGGGCGTATACCCGGCGCTAAAAAAATTTTTTAGTTTGTCACCGGCTCAGATGGGAAAAAAGTTTGAATAGTTACTCCTTATGTGGTGGGTTTTTATATTGTGTTAACAGGGGGAATGGCCAATGAAGGTACATGAAGAAAAAAAACAACTGGAGAAGGCCCTGCTGCTCATTTCAGCAAAAGCCAGGAAATTCAATCTTGATTTTTATGACATGTTTTTTGAAATCTGCCCGGCCGATATTATCTATACCTTTGGTGCCTACAGCATGCCCACCCGTTACTCCCATTGGACCTTCGGCAAGGCTTACCACAAAATGAAAACACAATATGATTATAACCTGGGGCGGATTTATGAAATGGTGATCAATTCGGATCCCTGCTATGCTTTTTTATTGGAAGGGAACACCCTGATCCAGAACAAACTGGTTATGGCCCATGTGCTGGCTCACTGCGATTTTTTTAAAAACAATGTTCATTTCCAAAAAACATCCAGGCAAATGGTAGAGTCAATGGCTGTGGCAGCGGAACGTTTTCGAGATTACGAGTTTAAATATGGTCAGGCCGGGGTGGAATCCTTCATAGATGCTGCTATGGCAATACAGGTGCATGTTGAGCCTGAAGGTCTCAAGAGAAAAAGGAAAGCCGCCGGGCCCGGTTCGGGAAAACCTGGTTACAAAAAGCGCTCCACAACTCCTTATGACGATCTATGGTCCATCGGTAAAAATGTGGAGGCCGCTACGGAGGACTGTGTCGGGAAAAGAACATTCCCCCGGAAGCCGGAGAGGGATCTGATGCTATTTATTGCTCAATACAGCAAGGAGTTGGAGGAATGGCAGCGGGACATTATGTCGGTTATCCGCCAGGAAATGCTCTATTTTTGGCCCCAGATGGAAACAAAAATCATGAACGAAGGTTGGGCTTCCTACTGGCATTTGAGGATTATGCGGGAGATGGAGCTTGCTGAGGCTGAGGCGGTAGAGTTTGCCAAAATGCACTCAGAGATAATACAGACATCAAGAACCCGGCTCAACCCATATACGCTGGGCCTGAAAATATTTGAAGACATTGAAAAGAGATGGGACCAACCCACCCGAGAGGAAAGGGAGAAATATGGTCGTCCCGGGGGGCAGGGCCGGGAGAAAATTTTTGCGGTGCGAGCAACGGAAAATGACGTTTCCTTTCTGCGCAATTATCTTACCAAAGATCTGGTAGAAGATATGGATCTTTATTTGTATAAGAAGACCGGCTATGATTGGAAAATAACCGAAAAGGAATGGGAAAGGATACGGGATGCCATAGTAAACAGCCTGACAAACTGTGGTTACCCCTGCATAGTAGTGCAGGACGGGGACTATAACAAAAGGGGCGAGCTGTATTTGAAGCATGAATATGAGGATATAGAGCTGGATGTTGTCTATCTGGAAAAGACCCTGCCCCATGTGCACACCCTGTGGGGCCGCCCGGTACATCTGGAAACAGTGCTGGATAATAAGCCTGTTCTATTTTCTTACGACGGGGGTAAGGGAGCAAGAAAAATTCTTATATAACCTTTTTATGGAATTATATAAGCTTTTAGGATCCTTCCTGAATATAGTAGACAAAGGGGAGGATTTTTTATGCACGTTGTAATAGTGGGTGGTGGCTGGGCCGGCTGTGCGGCCGCTTTTTCAGTGCAGGCGGCAGGGGCCAAAGCCATTTTAGTGGAAAAGACGGATATGCTGCTCGGAACAGGGCTTGTAGGCGGCATTATGCGCAATAACGGCCGGTTTACCGCCCATGAGGAAATCGTGGCTATGGGTGGTGGTGAACTGCTTGCGGTAATAGAGACAGTGGTTACCCACCGTGATGTGAATTTCCCCGGGCATTTACACGCCATGCTTTACGACGTGACCAGGATCGAGCCGGCTATAAGGTCATTGCTATTACTTGGTGGGGTCCGGCTGGAGTTACAGAAAAGGGTGACCAGGGTTTCCAGAAATGGAGACGCTATTGCCAGTTTGTTGACCGCAGATGGTGAAGAAATCAAGGGTGACGTATATATTGACTGTACGGGTACTGCCGGACCGGCTGGGAACTGCCTGCGCTACGGTGCCGGGTGCGCCATGTGTATTCTACGCTGCCCTACTTTTGGGCCGCGAGTAAGCCTGACTGATCGGGCCGGTGTGGCCGAGATAAGGGCAGGTGAGGGTTTCCCTCATTTTGAAGCCATGAGCGGTTCTTGTAAGTTAGAGAAAAAATCCATTAGGCCTGATCTGATACGGAAGCTGGAACATGAGGGTGTGCTGGTAGTGCCGCTGCCCCATCATCTGCACAAGTCCGAACAGTTGCAAAAGAAAGCATGTCAGCAGTATGCATTAAACGACTTTGCCAAAAATCTGATCATCCTGGACACCGGCCATGCTAAATTGATGACCCCCTATTTCCCCCTGGAAATTCTGCGCACCCTGGACGGTTTTCAGGATGCCCGCTATGCGGATCCCTATTCGGGGGGGAAAGGCAACTCGGTGCGGTTTATGGCCATGGCACCCTGTGATGCGGCATTGCGGGTTTTGGGTGTGCAGAATCTGTTTTGTGCAGGAGAAAAAACGGGATTACTGGTGGGGCATACGGAGGCGATTGCCACTGGGTTTTTAGCGGGGCATAATGCCGTAAGGCTTATAAGCGGTCGTGAACCTCTGGTACTGCCTGATGAACTAGCCTGCGGTGATATTATTTCCTTTATGCATCGGGAAATGAAAAAAACAGCAGGGTTGGGTAAAAAGTATACCTTTTCCGGTTCGGTATATTTTGAACGGATGGGGGAACTAGGGTTGTATACAACTGATATTGCAAGAATAAAAGAAAGGGTAGATAAAATAGGGTTAACAGACATTTTCAAGCAAAGGATGTTATAGCCGGGTGGTTCCAGGCCGGTGCCCGAGGACGATCGCCCGTTTACCATATTTTGTACTATTTGTTTACTGCTGGTCATAAGGTAACATAGGACAACCCTATGTATGGGGGTAGGAAATATGGTGAATATTGTCTGGCTGGTGATGGTGGTTTTTAGCATCTTAGTCGCTGCCGCAAACGGCAACATTGAAATCATTACCAAAGCAGCTTTGGAAGGTGCCAATGATGCGGTGAAAATATCACTTAGTCTTATTGCCATCATTACATTCTGGCTGGGTATTATGAAATTGGCTGAAGCGGCTGGTTTGGTGCGGGCGCTGGCCTGGCTGGTGCGCCCTTTGATGCGGTTTCTTTTTCCCAGTGTACCCAGGGATCACCCGGCTATGGGGGCCATAGTGATGAACCTTAGCGCCAATATCCTGGGACTGGGCAATGCGGCCACACCAATGGGACTGATCGCCATGCGTGAATTACAGACACTAAACAGAAATAGTGACACCGCTTCAGAGGCTATGTGTACCTTCCTTGGTTTAAATACATCCTGTATTACCTTAATTCCCACGACGATAATCGGTATACGTTTATTGTATGGCTCGGCTGACCCCACTGAAATTGTTGGGCCTACCATCATGGCTACTGCCACCAGTATGTTTGTGGCCATTATGGTGGACAGGCTGCTGCGCCTGATTTATTCAGGCAGGAGGTGAGGGGTGCATGTTTGCTGTAATTGCTGAACTGTCCCGCTGGGCTATCCCCGTTATCCTGCTAATTGTTCCGGTGGTGGCTATGCTGCGCGGTGTGAAGGTATATGAGACCTTTGTTGAGGGGGCTGAAGCCGGGTTTGCTACCGCCATAAAGACGATCCCCTACCTGGTGGCGATGTTGGTGGCTATCAGCATATTCAGGGCTTCAGGGGCCATGGAGGTGCTGGTAGTTGTTCTTTCACCGGTGTTAAACTATATCGGTCTTCCGGCAGAGGTGTTGCCTCATGCTGTAATGCGTCCCCTCTCCGGCGGGGCAGCCCTGGGAATCGCTTCTGATGTAGTTAAAACCTACGGACCGGACAGTTTTTTGGGCCGTCTCGTGTCCACAATGCAGGGGAGCTGTGACACGACCTTCTACATTTTGACATTATATTTCGGCTCCGTAGGCATTAGGAAATATCGTTACTCAGTTTTGTTGGGGCTGGTTGCTGATTTTACCACCCTGATAGCATCAGTAATAATCGTGAGGATGGTATTTCAATAGAATCTTTCTTGAAATGTTCCTACTACTGGTGGTAGAATAGCTTAAAATGCGGTATTAGGTGAAAATATAGTCTGTAGAAAGCAAAGAGGGCATTTGTAATTATATGGCCCTTAGATGGTAATAACTAGTGTTGTAATCAGGTTAACCCCGGGGGGTAAAGATGGGACAGATGGAACGGTTGCAAAAGGTTATGGCCAGGGCGGGGGTGGCTTCACGACGGCGCTGTGAAGAATTGATTGCAGCCGGCCTGGTAAAGGTAAACGGCAAGGTTGTCCAGGAACCGGGTGTAAAGGTTGATCCGGCCGCAGACAGGATCCTGGTTGAGGGAGAAGGTATCAATCTATCACCGGCCCGGCAGTATATTCTAATGTATAAACCCAGAGGCTACATAACGACTATGAGTGATGAAAAAGGTCGCCGGAAGGTCCCCGATCTTTTAAAGGATAATGCTAATGACGGCCGGGTCTACCCTGTAGGCAGGCTGGATTATGATAGTGAGGGGCTGCTCCTACTGACCAATGATGGAGACCTGACCCATGCCCTCACTCACCCCAGGCACCAGATCCCCAAGACCTATCAGGTACGGGTGGCGGGTGTGCCCGATAAGATTGGGCTGAAACAGATGGAAAAGGGATTACTGCTTGCAGACGGCCCTACTGCTCCCGCCAAAGTCCGGTTCAAGAGCGAAAAAAACGGCAATGCCCTTTTGGAGATCACTATTCACGAAGGCCGTAAACACCAGGTTAAACGGATGTGCGCACATATTGGGTATCCTGTAATGCGCCTTAAAAGAACCAGCCTGGGGGGGTTGGATATTGCTGATCTTAAGCCCGGTCAGTACCGCCACCTGACGGGGGTTGAGTTAAGAATGTTGCGGCGCAAATGCGGGCTGGGAAATAATAAATGATCATCCTGGGCATAGTGCAAATAAGATCCATTGGCCAAGTCAAGAAGGAATTCCTTAAGCCGAAGAGAATTATACGATAAAATAGCACCCAAAGATGTGGGAGGGATTCTGTTGTCAAATAGCCAGGCCACAGACAACATAACTGATAGAGATGGCATTCTATTTAAAATTCGCCTTGACTTTAGCGGCACCGGTAAGCCGGGGCGCTTTTTGTTTGGCGGCAAACCCACGGACAAAGCGGCTGAAGAGGCGCGGGAACAGCAGATTACCATATTTCGCAACGTGCCGCTGCAGGGCATGCAGATTATTGATATCGACGTTTCCGGGGATGTGTATACTGTATATGACGATATAAATAACAGTGATACTGCCTATGCCCCATTAATACTTACGGTTAAGGCGGATGCCTTGGAAAATATAATCCGTTTTCTGGCCCGGGACGACTTCAGGAAGATAGAAATACTGGATCCGGCTTATATTTCATTGAACCATGCAGAAATTGAGAGACTGCTTTTTAAGGTTCACCAGGAGATGAAAGAATCAAGGTCCCGGTTGGAAAGAAAATACAACCTGGGGTAAAATTAAAGACCATTTCCCTATAGGAATATCCTGCCAGTATTATTCATACAATTTTACTGGTAAATTTTTTTATGGGGGACAAAAAATGAGAATACCACCAGGTAGATCTTGGGATAACATACTAGAGACCGTCCTAATCAGAGCAGTAATTATTATAGCTTTGCTGGTGCTGGGGACACAGGTATTTTTGGGCGGTGATCAGTACGGCCAAAATGCGGAACCAGTAATGGGCGGCAGCTATATGGGACCCCAACAGGCAGCCGCCGGCAGGGACCTGAACAAACCAGTTGTAACCCTGAGATTAAAGGAGTTTGTCTCGCTGCCACAGGCACGGGTGCTGGTAAGTGGCGAGGTGGCCGGGGTTTTTAACGGCCGCTATGTGACAGTTTCCGTTGCCGAAGGAGATGTTTTACAGGTTGATGGGACCCGGTATGAAAGACCCTTTAAAATTGAGGTATTGGACGTAAGCCGAGAGGTAGCCGAACCACAACCCGGGCTTACTATTACCGTGAATGAGAGCCTGGGGAATATTGCATTGGTACGCTTATCAAAATAGGGCACTGTGGAATTTGGATTGATGGTGAGGGTACCAAATGTTATGCCCCAGGTTGTCCCAGATCAGGGTTGGTTTGCTTTTCAAACATCTGTAAAGTATAATATTTTTAGTAGGCGCCGGGACAACGCCTGCACTCCTGTTAGAGGCAAGGTGGTATATAATAATGACACTATATGGCAGCCGCAGAACGGCAAGCGTAGCTATAGAGATGGCCCTGACCAGCAGTAGGGAACAAGAGAGGGAGTATAAACAGCGTTTTGCTAGAGAAGGTTTTAGGACAGCGGCGGTAGATTACGGCGGTGACTTTATTTCGTCTGTTAATAGAATCATTGAGCGTGCTGTGGTGGCCTCAAAGAGGGAAGGTGTTATCAAAGAGCAGCATGCCGACGAGGGAGCCGTGGCCGGAGCAACAAGGGAAGCCTTATCACAAATAATGTTAAAAGCCCTGGGTTTTAATGTTGGCGGTAAAATAGGTATCGCCCGGAAAGAGGATCATATCAGTGTAGCAATTTTTTTTGGTGTAGGATTATTACATTTGGATGAGGTAGCGATTGGGTTGGGCCATAGGGCTGTTCAGTCCGGTTGATAACATGATGGGAACCGCTCCATGGGCTGCGGCTTTGCCTTTTAGCCTTTTGGTTTCAATTATGCATTGGGAGGAAGCAGTTTGGGTGAAACAGTTCTTAGAGGGATCCGCGGCGCCATTACGGTGGAACGGAATTCGGCGGAAGAAATCCTGGCCGCCACTGGGGAACTATTGGATACTATAATTAAGGAAAACGATATTGAGGCTGGTGACATGGCCAGCATTATTTTTACCATGACGGAGGACCTGGATGCCTGTTTTCCAGCCCGGGCGGCCCGGGATAGAGGTTTGAAATATGTGCCGCTTCTTGATGCCCGGGAATTGGATGTTCCCGGCAGCCTCCCCAGATGTATCAGGATATTGATCCATATTAACACTGACAAGTCACAAAGAGAAATAAAACATATTTACCTAAAAAAGGCTGCCTGCTTGCGGGAAGACATCAAATAGGGCAGCTGTCCATTGCCAGTGGGCGGCGGGGTATGCTAAAATAAAAAAACTATGGTAGATGGTAGCTGTGCTGCCGGCCCGGAGGGGCTGCAGCACAAGGGATTGTACGGTTAGTATGGTAGGATGGACGCCGGGCCTGGGAAAAGGTCCTGCATTACCAGGTAGGACAAAACAGTTGAAGAACGGCAGCATGGTAGGGGGGCGATAATTATGATTATGTGCCTGTGATCTTATTTAGCACTCCTCAGGGGTGTTTTTTTGTTTTTAATGGTAAAATTAATATCAATGTGACTTGCATAATTAGGGAGGGTATGAATGTGATAGTGGTTATGGATCATCACGCCGGTGATGGTGAAATAGAACAGGTTTTGGAACGTCTTCGGAAAATTGGATTTCAGACCCACCTTTCCCACGGGATAGAACGTACTATAATCGGGGCCGTTGGGGATAGAAATATTTTGTGTGATGTGAATCTGGAATCTATGCCTGGTGTGGAAAAAGTGGTACCTATCCTGCATCCTTATAAGCTGGCCAGTCGGACTTTCCAGGAGGATAATACCATAATTAAGGTTGGCGGCCTGGAAATTGGTGGTGACACACTCCATGTTATGGCCGGCCCTTGTGCCGTAGAAAGCAAAGAGCAGCTGATACAGGCCGCCAGGTCCGTCCGCGATGCCGGTGGGGCAATTTTACGGGGTGGGGCCTTTAAACCTAGAACCTCCCCTTATTCCTTCCAGGGTTTGGCGGAGGAGGGATTGGAGTTTCTAGCAGAAGCGCGTGAGGAAACAGGCCTTTTAATTGTCACAGAGGTGATGGATGTGCGTGATGTACCCCTGGTGGCCCATTATGCTGACATCTTACAGATAGGTGCCCGCAATATGCAAAATTACTATCTCTTGCGTGAGGTAGCGGGGATTGATAAGCCAGTTGTCTTAAAAAGGGGGCCGTCCTGCACAATAGAAGAATGGTTGATGGCGGCTGAATACATTATGTCCGGCGGTAACTATAAGGTGATCCTATGTGAGCGGGGCATCCGCAGTTTTGAGAACTATACCAGGAATACTCTGGATCTAACCGCGGTACCGGTGGTCAAGCATCTATCGCACCTGCCGGTAATCGTTGATCCCAGCCACGCTATCGGTAAATGGCGTTTTGTGCCGCCCATGGCCCGGGCGGCCATTGCTGCCGGCGCGGACGGGCTAATTGTGGAAATGCATCCTCATCCGGAGGAAGCCCTTTGTGATGGACAGCAATCTCTTACCCCAAAGGGTTTTAAATTGATGATGGATGATTTGAAAAAAATCGCCGGTTTTATGGGGAGGAAAATGCCTTGAATCCTGATTTTAACCGGGTGACCATCATAGGTGTTGGTCTTATCGGCGGTTCCCTCGGCATGTCCCTGCGCAGGAGTAAGCTGGTAAATGAGGTAGTTGGGGTGGATTCCTGTGTGGATAATTTGCATCTGGCAGTAGAGTTGGGTGCAGTAGATCGATATACAGCTTCTCCTGCCGCAGGGGTAGCCGGGGCAGATCTGGTTATTATTGCTACACCGGTGGGGGCCACAATTCCGATACTGCATGAAATATGGCCCCATCTAGCTTCGGGGGCGGTAGTTACCGATGTTGGGAGTACCAAGACTAAGGTGGTGCAGGAGGCGGAGAATCTGCTGCCTCCCGGGATTAGTTTTGTAGGCGGCCACCCCATGGCCGGTTCCGAGCATAATGGGATTAAGGGAGCCGATCCCTATTTATTTGAAAATGCTTTTTATCTAATTACCCCCACAACCAATAGTAAACCAGTGGCGCTAAAAAAGGTCAAAAGACTGGTTGCGGGGATCGGTGCAAAGGTGGTCGAGATTAAACCGGAAAAGCATGATCTGGCCGTGGCCGCCGTCAGTCACCTGCCTCATCTGTTGGCGGCCTCCCTGGTTAATACTGTGGTGAGCCTGCCGGAAAGTGAATCTATTTTACCCCTTGCTGCCGGTGGCTTCCGGGACACCACCCGGATAGCCGCCGGTTGTCCGGCCATGTGGAGGGATATTTTTTATACAAATTGCCGACAAATCCTCAAAATGATTAGCGATTTTAGGGATGAACTTACTCTTTTCACAGGGCTGTTGCAGGAGGGAAATATGGAGACAATTTTCTCCAAATTGGCGGCTGCCAGGGCCGTGCGCGTTACCTTACAGGGAAATGTTAAAGACTATCTACCGGTAATTTTTGATATCATACTAACTGTCCCGGATCGGCCGGGCATTATTGCCGGTTTTACAACCTGTTTGGCTGGAGGCGGAATTAATATCACTGACATCGAAATCCTCAGGGTACGTGAGGGAGAAGGCGGTACAATCCGGGTCGGGTTTGCCACTGAGCAGGATCAGGAAAGTGCGATCCAGGTTCTCGGGAAGAGAGGCTATACCGTGAGAAAAGCATTCTAACGGCGGGGTAAGATTTTAAAAAAAGGATGATTTATATGCAGTTGTATGTTGAACAGGGGGGTAGCCTGCAGGGTGATATTAATGTCCCGGGTGATAAATCTATCTCCCACCGGGCGGTGATAATCGGTGCCCTTGCCACTGGTGAAACCGTAATTGAAAATTTTTCTACAGGCAGAGATTGTCTCTCCACGATTAATTGTTATAAAAAGTTGGGTATTGAAATTAGCGGTCCCCATGAGGGTGTGGTAAGGATTAGCGGACGGGGCTTAGAGGGTCTCAGGGAGCCGGAGGATATATTAGATGTGGGTAATTCCGGTACCACAATGAGGCTTTCTCTGGGGGTTCTGGCCGGGCAGCCATTTTTTAGCGTGATTACTGGTGATAAATCCCTGCGAAGCCGCCCCATGAAAAGGGTGACGGAGCCATTAAAAAAGATGGGGGCTGTTATTTTAGGGAAGAAAGACGCTGGTTGTGCACCTCTGGCGATACACGGGGGTTCCCTTAAAGCGACTGCCAATATTTCACCGGTAGCAAGCGCCCAGGTGAAATCTGCGATACTGCTGGCCGGCCTTTTTGCCGATGGTCAAACTTCTATTACGGAACCATATCGTTCTAGAGATCATACGGAGTTGATGTTGGATTCTTTTGGAGCTTTCCTAAATATTGAAGGAAATACGGTTCGTATTACCGGGCGCCCGGTGTTAAGAGGAAAAAAAATTAGTGTTGCCGGGGATATATCTTCGGCAGCATTTTTGCTAGCAGCTGCTGCCCTGGTGCCCGGCTCTGATTTAACTATCAGGGGCCTGGGTGTAAACCCGACCCGGAGCGGCGTTATTGATGCCCTGGAAATGATGGGTGCTGATATCAGGAAATTTAACTTAAGGCAAAATGGTGGGGAACCAGTTGCGGATATCAGGGTGCGTTATGCGGGAAGACTACGAGGAATAGATGTCGGGGGGGAAATAATCCCCCGCCTAATAGATGAAATACCGGTGCTGGCAGTTGCCGCTGCAACGGCAGAAGGAAAGACAGTGATCCATGATGCGGCCGAATTAAAGGTTAAGGAGAGTAACCGCATTACCGCAGTGGCCGGGCTGCTTACAGCATTAGGAGCCGATGTTGCTGAATTGGGAGATGGGCTAATGATTAAAGGACGCCCGGTGCTGAAGGGATGTTTTTGTGACAGCCAGGGGGATCACCGTATAGCCATGGCCGGGGTGGTGGCCGGATTGATAGCCGGCGGCAAAACCATGGTGCACGGTGCGGAATGCATAGATATTTCCTTTCCGGGGTTTGGTGAATTGCTGCGAGGCCTTGCTAGTAAATAGCAATAGGGTTATACTAAATTGAAAAATTACTGATTGATAAATGGTGCCCCCACATGAGGGTTTGATCACCAACAAGGCGGATAAAATAAGGGATGTACCTTATTTGTCTTACACTAATAAGAATAAAGGAATGTAAAATATTTTGTCGAACTTATGTAAGTCGAGGGTAAGTAAACTAACAGAGAGAAAAAAAGGTATGGGGAATTAAGATTCAAATGACTGTAAAACCGTACATTGCTATAGATGGGCCGGCCGGTGCCGGCAAGAGTACTGTGGCCAGAATGTTAGCAAAAAGGCTTGGCTATATTTATATTGACACCGGAGCTATGTATCGCGCCGTGACATTGATGGCGCTGCGGGAAGGGGTAGATTTAAGGAGTCAGGAATCCTTAAATCAACTGGCCCAGGCCGTATCAATTGAACTTTTCCCTGATTACAATGGCGGGCCCAGGGTGTATCTTAATGGTGATGATGTATCGGACGATATCCGTAGCCCCCAGGTATCGCAAAATGTTTCCCAGGTAGCTGCGGTACCTGGTGTTCGTAAACACCTTGTTATGTTGCAACGGGCCATGGCCTCCCGGGGTGGGGTAGTAATGGAAGGACGAGATATCGGTACGGTGGTGCTGCCCCAGGCCCCCATCAAGATATTTTTGACTGCATCAAATCAGGAAAGAGCCAGGAGACGCAGGGGGGAATTAGCTGCTAAAGGTAACATCATTACCCAGGAACAGATGGAAAAGGAAATAATGGCCAGGGATCTCATTGACTCAACGCGTAAGGTTGATCCCCTTACCCGGGCTGCTGATGCAGTACTAATCGACAGCACAACCTGTTCCATAAATGAAGTGGTGGGTATGATTGTAGCATGTATTAAAAAAAGAGAGGGGCAGTCATGATTTACAGGCTGCTTAAATTTTTAGCGACCGTTATATTGGCAGTGGTAAGGCGCTGGGATGTGCAGGGTAAGGAAAACTTGCCCACCGGCGGTGGATTTATCCTGGTGGCGAATCACGTTAGCTACTGGGATCCGGTTGTTGTAATATGCGCGTTCAAGAGAAAAGTGCATTATATGGCTAAAGCAGAACTTTTTAAAATACCGGTTATCGGATATGTTTTAAGAATTTCCGGTGCATTTCCTGTGCGTCGGGATAAATCAGACCGTCGGGCCATCCGGACCGCTCTGAGGCTCTTGAAAGAGGGGGAAATGGTGGGTGTTTTCCCGGAAGGTACCAGAAGCCATACAGGGAACCTGCTCAGGCCCCATCTTGGTGCGGCAATGCTGGCCGGCAAGGCAAATGTTCCTATGGTTCCTGTGGCCTTGATTGGGACCAGAGGTGTTTTTGGTCGGGTGAGAATGGTCATCGGCACCCCCATTATCAGGGAGGGATCAGGTAAAATTACTAAGGAAGATCTGGAAAAAAACAGTGATCTGGTAATGGGCCAGATAGCTTCTATGATCGAAAACTGTTAGAATACGACAAATTAATGATAAAATATAAAATAACGTGGGGAATTAAGTAATACATAAGAAGGAAAATATAAGTTATTAGGCGAATTCTTTTCTGATAACAATAAAAACGGTGATGCTATGGAGATAAAGGTGGCTTCTAAGGCCGGTTTCTGTTCTGGGGTAAAGAGGGCTTTAGATCTAGCCATGGACACCCTAAAAGACAACAAGGGTCCTGTTTTTACCTTGGGACCATTAGTTCACAACCCACAGCTTGTGGCCTCCCTGGCGGAAAAGGGCATACATGAAGTTAACAGTGTTCAAAACATAGAGGAAGGTACTCTGGTGATTAGAGCCCATGGAGTGAGTCCTGATGTTTTGGATCAAGCCAAGGAAAGGGGTATAAACATTGTTGACGCTACATGCCCAAATGTGCGTAGAGCACAGGAGTTGGCCGGTGAACTTGTGGAGCAAGGTTACCAGGTTGTGGTTGTGGGTGATAGAGGGCACCCGGAGGTACAGGGGATTGTTGGTTGGACAGGCGGCAAAGCCCTGGTTGTAGAGAATCCGGAGGAAGCGGCTTTTTTAGATAGTAAAGCTGAATTGGGGATTATAGCCCAAACAACTCAGACGCAGGAGAATTTTAACACAATTATTGAGATTATCAAGAAAAAGGGTATTGATTGCAAGATTTATAATACAATTTGCAATGCTACAAACCAAAGGCAGGCAGCTGCTAGGGAACTTGCCGGCGATGTGGATGTGATGATTGTAGTCGGTGGTGCGAATAGCGCCAATACAGGGAAACTGGCTGCCATTTGCCACAAGTCCGGTACTGCTACGCATCTCATTGAAACAGCGGATGAACTTGATCCGGTTTGGTTGCAAGGAGTTGCTAGAGCGGGGTTGACAGCGGGGGCATCCACACCCGACTGGATTATAGAGGAGGTAAGGAGACGAATGGGCGAATTTGAAGATTTGAACGGCCAGGAAGAAGAACAGGAACAGGAAGAACAGGGACAAGAAGAACAAGTAAAACAAGAAGAGCAGGTAGAACAAGAAGAACAAGTAGAGCAAGAAGAGCAAGAAGAACAAGAAGAAGAAATGAAGGACACGGTTGAGGTGAAAGCTGTTCGTCCTGGCGAAATTGTAAGGGGTATGGTTGTCCATGTTAGCCCTGATGAAGTGATGGTGGATATTGGGGCTAAATCGGAAGGCATCATACCAATTAGAGAGCTTTCTAACCGTGATGTTAATTCACCCCAGGATGTTGTAAAAGTTGGGGATGAGATAGAAGTCTATGTATTAAAAGCTGAAGACAATGAAGGCAGACCAATCCTCTCCAAAGAAAGGGCAGACAATGAAAAATCCTGGGTTGGGTTGGAGGAAGCAATGGAAACAGAAGCTTCCGTTGAGGGTCTCGTCAGGGATGTTGTTAAAGGCGGACTGATTGTAGATGTAGGGGTCAGGGCCTTTTTGCCTGCTTCTCTGGTAGAAAGGGGCTATGTTGAGGACCTGACAAAATATCTCGAAAAGGAGATTGCCTGTAGGGTTATAGAAATGAATAGGGGCAGGAAAAAGGTAATCCTTTCCCGCAAGGCGCTGTTGGAGGAAGAATATGCCCAGCTGCGTAAAGAAGTTTTGGAGAATTTGCAGGAAGATGAGATTGTTAAAGGGATTGTGCGACGGTTAACCAATTTTGGCGCCTTTGTGGACATCGGCGGTGTAGACGGACTCTTGCACATTTCAGAGATGTCCTGGCATCGGATTAACCACCCCTCAGAGGTAGTCAAGGTCAATGATGAAATCGAGGTTATGGTTTTACGGATTGACAGGGAACAGGAAAAGATATCACTGGGACTAAAACAGGTTTTGCCAAACCCCTGGGATACGGTGGAGGAAAAGTATCCGGTAGATTCTATTATCACGGCCAAGGTTGTCCGGTTGGCGCCTTTTGGTGCTTTTGTGCAACTGGAGCCCGGTGTAGAGGGATTGGTCCATATATCACACCTGGCGGACCGTCATATTGCCAAGCCGGACGAAGTGGTTACCGAAGGGGAAGAGGTCAATGTTAAGGTTTTAAATATTAACACCGCCGAAAAACGCATTCGCCTTTCCATCCGGGAGGTGGATCGGGGTAAACAGCAGCGTGAATTCCGGGAGAATACTTCCCTCCAGGTGCAAGAATCCTCAGATGTTGTAACAATAGGCGACATGGTTGGAGACCTTTTTGAGAAAAAAAAGGAACAAGACTAGGTTAAAAAACGATCATTGATGCCCGGCGCCCCGAGCATTTATTTGGCGTGACAAACCAAATTCAGGTTTGAAATTTATTGTCGTTTTTATACCAGGTAGATGGTTTTATTCAAGCAGCTTTGATCATTTTACCTCTTTGCCAGGTTTTGACTGCCAAAACAAACTATATATTTATAAACAAGGAGCGGTTAATTACCGCTCTTTTTTTGCATATTTTTAGTTGGATTGGACAGCCTATTTATGAAATTTTCATGAATAAGGGGGCAAGGTTTTGGATCAAAACGCCATTGGAATCATAGTTTTAATTGCCATATCAATACTCATCTATCTCGGGCTGGCTCACAGGGTTCTGGACCGGATGAGACTATCGGACCGGGGCGCATTACTGGTGATTGGTTTAATAATACTGGGTGGATTCATTAACATTCCACTGCCGTTTCTACCCTTCAACACATCACTAAATGTGGGGGGAGCACTGGTCCCAGTCGGTTTGGCCATTTACCTGTTGGTTAGAGCGGGTACAAGAAAAGAATGGGTCAGGGCCCTGGTCGGAACTGTTGCTACGGCCGTTATTGTATATGTAGTAGGTTCCCTGATTAACTCCGGTTCCACAATGGAGCCTGCCGGTCGCTGGGCAATTATTGATGCTATTTATCTTTATCCTCTTGTCGGCGGCATAGTTGCTTATCTTTTTGGCAGGTCCAGACGGGGAGCATTTATTTCTGCCACATTAGGTGTTCTCCTGGTGGATGTGTTTCAGTTTGCCTGGCTCATAAACCAGGGTGCACCTGCCAGCTACGCCATGATGATTGGTGGAGCCGGTGCTTTTGATGCCATTGTGCTTGCGGGTATATTCGCTGTCATTCTTGCTGAATTGGTAGGGGAATGCCTGGAAAGAATTTCTGGTGGTCCCAAGGTAGATGGTCGGCCGCCGGAACTGGTAAAAGGTCTCAAAAAACCCGAACCCAGTATCCCTACAGAAATTGGTGGTAAGGTTGAAAGGCTTCAGGGGGATAAAGAAAAGGAGGATGAAACCAAATGAAAAATGGCAGTCGAAGACTTACTTTATATGCCGCTGCCCTGCTAGTGGTTCTAGCTCTTTTGGTTTACAGCGTAAACAGGGATACACGGTTCTTACCGGTTATAAATACTGCAGGACTCTTCAATAACGAAACACCAGATCATATAGCAGGTACCTTTACCACAATCCTGGATGAACAAGGAGAAATGCTCAGCATGATGTCCCGCAGTATCTATGTGGGTGACGAATTGTATACTGCTGAAGGTAAGGGTTACAGGATAAGCAAGGTAATGGATGACAAGGCAGAGGCGATATTTACGGGGCTGGACTCCCAGATAGTTTCTTATAATGATTTTTTCTCTGCCCAGGAGATACCGGCCGTTACAAATATGGCTCAGAAAAAAGGGAATATTGCGATTTATCATTCTCATACAGATGAATCTTATGTTCCTACGGACGGTACGGAGACCATACCTTTTAAGGGCGGTATTTATCAAGTGGGCAAAACCATGGTGGATAAACTGCATGGCCGTGGAATCACTGTGAATTACGATCAGACAGCCCATGACCCCCATGATAATAACGCCTATGTCCGCTCTAGAAGGACTGCAGCAAACCTGATGAAAAACAAACCCATAGCCATTTTTGATATACACCGTGACGGTGTCCCGGACCCTGCTTATTACCGGGCAGAAATCAATGGTAAGGATGTAGCCAGGCTACGTTTAGTTGTCGGTAAAGGAAATCCGCGTATGGAGGCCAATATGGATTTCGCCCGGCGGATGATGACGGCGGCTAATAATATGCACCCCCAGGTAGTAAAGGAAATATTTGTGGGCAAGGGGGACTATAATCAGGATCTATCTACCACCGCATTGTTGATTGAAGCCGGCACCCACACCAACAGCAGGGAACAGGCTGAGAGAGGAATGGCCCTTTTCACAGATGCCGTTCCGGTCGCATTGGGCATGGGTGGTGGTGCACCGGCTGCCGGTCCCACAACCCAGCAGCCGGGTCAGGCGACAGGTGCCGGCGGTGGATGGAAGGCAGTAGGATGGATATTGGGGATTACCCTGGCCCTTGGTCTGGGTTTTGTTCTGATAAATGAGGGCAGTGTAGATAAAGCAAGGGATAATATACTGGGTTTTGTCAGGGAGATTAGTGGCTTATTTCCACGCGGTGCTGCACGGAAACCCGGCATGGAGGATAATGATCAGGAAAAGGAAGAATAGCTTTCTTTCAAGGGGAGGATGCCAACTGCTATGCCTGAATACCTTATTGTGATCGCAGCCGGCATCCTTGCCGGCACTTTGTCTCGTATCGTCCTGCTGAGAATAGATTACAGGCAGTATCCAGGCTATCCCCACAGCTATATATCCCACCTTCTCCTGGGCTTTATTGCCTCCGCCTTGGGTGCGGTGGCCATCCCGGCTGTGATGGCCCCGGAATATACTGCAGTGACTTTTTTAGCTCTGGCAGCTCAACAGTTTCGCGAAATTAGAAACATGGAACGTCGCACCCTGGAAAGCTTGGAAAGAACGGAACTGGTTAAAAGGGGGTTGGATTACATTGAGGGGATAGCCCGCACCTTTGAGGCCCGAAATTATCTGGTGATGGCTACTGCTTTTGCCACTAGTCTAGCGACCCAGTTTGGTGGTTTATCTACAGGGGGGCTGACGGCAATTATTATGATTCTGCTGAGCCGTGTACTAATGTCTGGTGATATATTGGAAAACATCTGCGATGTTGTACCGGCCAGACTAAGTTTTCAGGGCCCAATTTTAATGGTTGATGAAATAAATATGGTTAATGTTGGTTTAAAGGAAAGACGTGAAAAAATATTAGAAAATGGCCTGGCTGTAAGAATAAAACCAAGGGATGGAAACGCCCGATCCACCATTCATGACATGGGCCAACGGCAAGCCATTGCCTTTACGGCGGCTGTTCTTCTCGGTACCAAAAAAGATGTGAATATACCGGAATATACACCTCTGGTGCGTAAGAATCCTGAAACAGGTGAGGTGGGCTTGTATATCATGCCTATGGAAAAGGATTTGGATAGGCTGATTGCAGCTGTCAAACTCACCCCTGTTTTGGAAAGTGCCAGCAGTAAACCACTGTTAGCCGGTCTTCCATCTGGAAAAGATAAAAAGAGGATGGGTTAAGGCCATGGAACATGAAGCAGGAAGTATTCTGGCAGTAATCACTCTAAATAAGGAGCTGGTAGACGGGGGGGCACCTATTTTTTTTGCCCGGGATGAGCAGGAATTGGAAAGACTGGCCCTGTACCTGTCAAAAATCCTTAAAGCTATGGTACATGACCTGGATAACGGTACTTATGTTGTGGTGAGACATTGAGATATAATGATCATATTGAGGTCGGTTGGATGAAAATTATTTACCATTGCTATGGCGGTAGCCATTCGTCTGTAACTGCTGCCTCCATCCATTTGGGGCTGCTGCCTGTGGATCAGGTTCCCGGTCGGGAAATGTTCTGGAACCTACCGCTTTTTGACCGCCAGGAGGCCGATCAGCAGGGGCATATTTATTTTATGGGTGTAGATGAACATGGCCATGATATCTACCTGACGGCACGCCGTAACAAGCCGCAAATATTAGAAAATGTTTTTGCCGGCCTGACGGAAATTTTTGCTCTTCCCCGGCAGGACTATATGTTGGTCAATGCTATGCATAGTGTTAATTTACTGATGAAATTTGGCGGATTTCTATCTCGCCGTTGGGGGCTTGTCAGCTTAGGCCGACCGATTGTAACAATTGGGACACAGATCGCCTATTTTCGTTTGGTACACCTTGTCCAAAAGGTTAAGGGCTTAGTAAGAGAGGAGTATCATGAAAATTCTATATTTAAGCGGCACTATGTTCCCACTGGCGGTCCTGGCGGGAGCAATTCACACAGGCAGGCTGTCAAGGGAAGAACTGCCGGGAAGGAATCAGTTAGGGGACCTATTGTGTTTGGATATCAAAGGCCAGGAAGGGGAACTAATTTTCCTGGGGAAGGACGATGCCGGAAATAAGGTCTATGCCCTTTCTATTAAAGGCCAACAGGACATGATCCACCGTCTTATGGGGAGCTTCCTGCGCATCTATAATATACAGGAGGCTGAAGTGAAAATGGTTGATAGTGCATTACAGGACAATATATTTCTCCAACTGGGTAAGCTATTATTCCGCTTTGCACCCCTGGCTACAGTGGGCTACCTACTATCCAGGATCGGCATGAAGAAAATATATAGTGAACTGGGGGATTGGGCACTGGCAGTAAAAAGAGGCAGCTACAAATCATCCTTGACTATATAATGGAAATTATAGATAATTTGTTAGGGATAAAGGCAGGGGGGAGGTTCATGAAGTGGGGCAAGGGTTGAAAATACATATGGTGGAAGCCGGCAGTATTGCTGCCGAACTTGGTGTAGCTCCTGGAGACCGGGTCACGGCTATTAATGAGTCACTGGTACGTGATTTAATCGATTATCGCTACTTAATAGCTGATGAAATACTCAATATTGATATAACAAAAGAAAATGGCGAGGAATGGGTGCTGGAGGTAGAAAAGGACCCTGATGAGAATTTGGGCCTTGATTTTGGTGCCGATGGTTTTGGACCGGTGATAAAATGTGCTAATAAATGTTTTTTTTGTTTCGTTGATCAAATGCCGTCGGGGATGAGAAAGACCCTCTATGTCAAGGATGATGATTATCGTCTTTCCTTTTGGAACGGTAATTTTATAACCCTTACCAACCTCAGTAAAAACACCCTGGAAAGAATCGCCCGGCAAAGACTAAGCCCACTATACATTTCTGTTCACACTACAAACTCCGCTTTAAGGGAAAGAATGCTGGGAAATCCCAGGGCTGGTTCTATTATGGAGCAGCTGGGTTTTCTGGCTGAAGCAGGTATTGAAATGCATACCCAGGTAGTGCTATGTCCAGGTCTAAATGATGGGGTAGAACTAGAGAAAACAGCGCGGGATCTGGCTTCTTTTTGGCCGGCTGTGAGATCACTGGCAGTGGTTCCTGTCGGGCTGACCCGTTTTAGAGATAACCTGTACCCCCTGAAGGTGTTTACCCCGGGGAAAGCCCGTTTATTAGTACACTGGGTTCATGACAGGCAGGAAAAAAATATAACCTGCTGTGGACACCCCTTTATTTTTGCTGCGGATGAATTTTACCTGTTGGCTGAAGAACCGGTCCCGGCAGCAGAAAAATATGATGGTTTTCCCCAACTTGAAAATGGGGTTGGTTTAACCCGGCTTTTTATAGATGAATGGGCTTCGGTGGCCTGCGGCCTGCCCAACATGGTTGAACAACAACAAAAAATTGTCCTGGTGACAGGTGTTCTGGGGTATAAAATACTGGAACCGGTGGCGACCAGGCTAAACGAGATCGCCGGGCTGGAAGTGATAATTAAGGTAATAGAAAACGTTTTTTTCGGCAGGCTGGTTACGGCAACAGGTCTAGTCACCGGGAGTGACATTTTGGCCCAGGTGTCCCTTGATAATAGCGTCGACCTACTGGTGCTTCCGACAATAATGTTAAAGGAAGATCAGCAGGCGTTTTTGGATGGTATCATCTTGCAAGAACTGGCAGAAAAATTGAAAATAGCAGTGGCTGCTGTTACAGGACCAAGCCAACTGGTTGATACAATCGTAAACAACCCGGCTAAAGCCGAGGTGTTTATAGATTGGCATAGTTAATTTACCATGAATTTGGGGTAAAATATATATAACGGCATGAATAACAATTAATAGGTTGATGGGATCAAAAAGTTTTGTGATACCGGTCATTCCTATTCCTTGATACCTGCACCGCAATTCCCAGGATATTAATTGCAATTTTAAATGGCAAAAGATATACTTTGATATGCTTGGTGTTGATAAAATATTATTATTTCAAAATTTATGTTCTGTAAATGTTGCTGTTTGTTAATCACGGAATGTTTTTAGGGGATGAAGTGTTTTGGCTAAGCCGGTAGTGGCAATAGTGGGTAGACCAAATGTAGGCAAATCCACTCTTTTTAACCGTATAGTAGGAGGCCGGGTGGCGATAGTGGAAAGCCGGCCGGGCGTGACCAGGGATCGTCTTTATCAGGATGCAGAATGGGCAGGCCGTAGTTTTGTACTTGTTGACACTGGTGGTTTGGATTTTCAGGAAAGCGGTACGATTATAGATGGGATCCACCGCCAGGCAGAACAAGCTATCACCGAATCAGATGTAATTCTCTTCGTAGTAGATGCTCGTGCCGGTCTTAATCCAAATGATGCTGAGATAGCCACTGTTATCAGACGTTCCGGTAAACCAGCTATAATTGTGGCCAATAAGGTTGAAAATTTTGACTATAAAACAGACGCCTTTGATTTCTATCGGCTTGGTCTTGGTGATCCAATACCTATTTCAGCAGCGGAAGGTCTTAATACAGGGGATCTACTGGACAGGGTTGTGGCCCTGCTGCCGGATAATAACGACGTAGAATATCCACCCGACGTAATCCGAATTGCTGTTATTGGCCGTCCTAACGTAGGAAAATCATCTATTGTCAATGCCATTCTCGGTGAAGAGAGAGTCATTGTGAGTGATATTCCCGGAACGACCAGGGACGCTGTGGATACACCCTTTCAATTAGACGCAAAACACTATGTGATTATTGACACGGCGGGGATCAGGCGTAGGAGTAGAATAGAAATGTCTACGGAGAGATACAGTGTAATCCGTGCCCTACGGGCTGTGGACAAATGTGATGTGGTGTTGATGATGCTTGATGCCCCTGTAGGAGTAACAGAACAGGATAAACGCATTGCGGGCTATGCCCATGAGGCGGGAAGAGCAGTGGTACTGGTGGTTAATAAATGGGACCTGGTAGAAAAGGACGACCGTACCATGAACAGTTACACGGAAAAAATTCGCCGGGAACTGGGCTTTATGAAGTATGCACCGGTAATTTTTATATCTGCTTTGACGGGCAGGCGTGTGCCAAAGGTGCTGGAGTTAGTAGAGTTTGTTGCGGAGCAGCATGCGGCGCGCATTGCTACCAGGGATTTAAATAATCTTTTCAAGGAAGCAATTATGCAGTCCCCGCCACCAACTGATAAGACCCGGCGGTTGAAAATTCTTTATGTGGTTCAGGGGGGAGTAAAGCCGCCAAGGTTTATAATATTTGTCAATGATCCGAAACTGATGCATTTTTCCTACCTGCGTTATCTGGAAAACCAGGTGCGGTCTGCATACGGTTTTGAGGGCACCCCAATCCGATTTACTTTGCGCAAAAGGGCCAGGGACATGGTGTAAAAAAAATCAGCACACATTTGGTTTGATATATGGAAGGATGTGGGGTGAGTGTGCTGTACCTCATATGAGGGATATAGGAACTGACTTTATGTGCAAGCTGAGGGGAAGGATATGTTGAACTTTTTGCTGATTGTTGTCGGCTATCTGATTGGATCTTTACCGTTTAGTTATATTGTGGGCCGTTTATGGGCGGGGGTTGATATCCGCAGATGCGGCAGCGGCAATGTAGGCATGACCAACGTCTGGCGCAATGCCGGACCGGCAGCAGGAATAACTGCACTGGTACTTGACCTGGGCAAGGGTATGCTGGCGGTATGGTTGGCCCGTATGTTTGGTAGTAATGACCTGGTAGTGGCACTAGCGGGGGTAGCTGTACTGGCCGGTCATAGCTGGCCTATTTTTCTTGGGTTCAAGGGGGGCAAACTGGTTGCTACCAGTGTGGGAGTGATCATTGCTATATCACCGCCTGTTGGTGTTATTGCCATGCTCACCTGGATTCTCGTAACAGGTGTGACCAGGTATGTATCTGTGGGATCTATTATAGCAATTGCCTCTATACCATTTGTGATGTTTGTCTTCAGATTGGAACCAGCGTTTTTAGCCCTGGGTGTCCTTGCCGCTATTTTTGCCGTATATAAACATATCCCGAACATTAAACGGCTTTTGGCCGGGACAGAGCCTAGAATAGTTTTTAAAAAGGGTTAAAAAAGTGCTAAAGGAGATTGATCTGCAGATGGGAAAGAAAATAGGAGTTTTAGGTGCCGGTAGCTGGGCCACAGCGGTTTCCCTGCTTCTAGCTCAAAAAGGCTATAAGGTAAAGATATGGTCAATCGTACCGGAACAGATTAACGAAATAAATGTAAATAGGAGGAACCAATCCTATTTACCCGGCATAACAATTCCTGAGAACATCGTGGCTATGGATAACCTGGAGCAGGTGATCAGAGATGCCGAAGCCATTGTTTTTGGTGTCCCATCCCATGCCTTCCGTGGGGTTGTCCGCCAGGCGTTACCATATCTGCCGGGGGAATCCATACTGATTAACCTGGCCAAGGGCATTGAAGAGGAAAGTCTTTGCCGTATGTCACAGGTTTTTACCCAGGAAGTAGGCGCGGGAGCAGGCTGGCGCTATGTTGTGCTATCGGGTCCCAGCCACGCAGAAGAGGTAGGTCTGATGGTGCCGACAGCAGTGGTTGCGGCATCCTCCTGCATGGAAAATGCAGAATATGTCCAGGATTTGTTTATGTGCGATTTTTTCAGGGTATATACCAGCCCCGATGTTGCTGGGGTTGAACTGGGCGGCGCCCTAAAAAACATTATTGCCTTGGGGACGGGTATTGCTGATGGTCTTGGTTATGGTGACAACACCAAAGCGGCTCTAATGACCAGGGGGCTCACTGAAATATCACGCATGGGTATGGCCATGGGAGCCAGCCCGCTAACATTTGCCGGGTTGGCCGGAGTAGGCGATTTGATTGTGACCTGTACCAGTATGCACAGTCGCAACCGCCGTGCCGGGATAGCGTTAGGCCGAGGAAAGTCACTTGATGATGCCCTCACCGAGGTAAAAATGGTGGTGGAAGGTGTACGCACCACACGGGCCGCCAGGAAACTTGCTCAGACCCTATCAGTAGAGATGCCCATTACTGAACAGATAAACCAGGTGCTCTTTGCCGGATTATCCCCTGCTGTTGCTGTAAACAGGCTGATGACCAGGGTAAAGACCCGTGAGATGTGAAATGGTGAACTAGCTTATGAAAGATTTTTAGAAGTCCCGTCAAGCCTCCAGAACTTTAGCCGTTATGGGAATAATATACATAAGGCACAGGTGCTCACAATATAAATAGGGTAGCCCGGCCCCGGGGAACTAAATTTTATTTTACTAGGTAAATAATGGTTATTACCTAGGTTTTTTGTTTTACTAGGGAATATTCATCCGACAAGCTCATATATATATAATGTTATTGTATATCACTGGAAAAAAATAACGTGAACGTAGTTCACGGAGGAATTAGGATATTAAGATTTTGTATACGGGGGAGGGATGCAATCTTCATATAGATCACCTCGCAAATTTTTAAGGAGGGAGTGTAAATATGGAATCGAACGAGCTTTTCCGCGATATTGCGGAGCGTACTGGGGGGGATCTGTATCTCGGTGTGGTCGGCGGCGTACGCACCGGCAAATCAACCTTTATCAAGCGTTTTATGGAACTAATGGTACTCCCCAACATACAAGATGTTTACGACCGAGAACGGGCCATAGATGAACTGCCCCAGAGTGCTGCCGGGCGGACAATAATGACTACTGAGCCGAAGTTTATTCCCAATGAAGCCGTTGAAGTTCAGGTAACAGAGAATTTAAATATAAAAATACGCCTAGTTGATTGTGTAGGTTATCGTGTGGAAGGAGCACTTGGCTACGACGAGGAAAACGGACCTCGTATGGTTTCAACACCCTGGTTTGATGAGCCGATTCCTTTCCAAGAAGCGGCCGAGTTAGGTACCAGAAAGGTTATTTCCGAGCACTCAACTATGGGCCTGGTAATTACCACCGACGGGTCGATTACTGATATTGATCGAGATAACTATATAGAGGCGGAAGAAAGGGTTGTTGAAGAGTTAAAAAGCATTAATCGGCCTTTCCTGGTGCTTCTTAATAGTATAAATGCTGCGGGGCAGGAGGCTGTTGACCTGGCCGCCGAATTAAGTGAAAAATATGATATCCCGGTGCTTCCCGTTGACTGTGCCCAAATGGTTCAAGCAGACATACTAAATATATTAGGAAAACTGCTATATGAATTCCCCGTAAACGAAGTTAATATTAATCTACCACCCTGGGTGGAAGAATTGGACTTAAAGCATTGGCTGCGTGAGAAATTTGAAGACTCAATTCAGGAAACCATAAAAGGCATTCTGCGTTTAAGAGATGTTGATAATGCAGTAGAATCACTGGCTGACTATGATTTTGTTGATCAGGTTATGCTGCACGGCATTGATGCCGGTACCGGATCAGCCGACATCAGCATAACATCCAGCCCATCCCTGTTCTATGAGGTGTTAAGCGAGCAGTCCGGTTTTGATATTGAAGGGGAAAAAGAGCTATTTCGCATTGTGAAGGATCTGAGTATAGCTAAAAGAGAGTATGATAAGGTGTCCGATGGCCTTAGTGAAGTAAGGGAAAACGGCTACGGTGTTGTTACTCCGACCCTTGATGAGCTGGTTCTGGAAGAACCGGAGTTGATCCGCCAGGGCAGCCGCTTCGGGATCAAGCTTAAGGCCAGTGCTCCATCACTGCATATGATCAGGGCGGATATTACTGCCGAAATTACCCCTATCATTGGCACGGAAAAGCAATGTGAGGAGCTTGTACAGTACATGTTGAGGGAATTTGAAGATAACCCACAAAAAATCTGGAACTCAGAAATTTTTGGCAAATCTGTGCATGATCTAGTTCGGGAAGGTATCCAGAACAAATTGCACCGCATGCCGGAAAATGCCCAGGATAAGCTGCAGGAAACCCTGCAACGGATTGTCAATGAGGGTTCAGGCGGCCTGATTTGTATAATCATCTAAATCGACTACTTTAACCGGTCTGCTGGCCGGTTTTTACTTTTGTATAGGGGGCCTTTGGGGCGGACATGATCACAGCCCCAGCGATAGAAGGCGATAAAAGCTCTGGAAGATAGAAAGGTCAGTGTCAAGGTGTAAAGGGTGGTAAACCAGCTCCAGTGGTGGTATTGGATTAGATCGGTATACAACTCCAGGGGGTATTCGATGGCCGTTATACCGGCGCTGAACAGCAGGGCATAGTACAGGATCGGCCAAATGCCCCGTTCTCTGGTAACCTGGTTGTACAATATGCATAAGATGGGAAAAACCCAGTATTCAAAAAGCAGACTGTTATCATAGCACCGGGGCAACATCCGAAAGGGGTATTCTAATTTTCCTGTTTCTACAACTGCGCTGCCCCACAGGCTGTCAAGCACACATTTGTACAGGAACACTACTACCCAGTCCCGGAAGTAGCGCCAGTCAACAATAAATATCAGGGCCAGTAAAGCCACTAATGCTGCAGTGATAGATACAATCAGTTCCACATTTAAATCCACTTTTTTAGCTCCTGGGTATCATTGTAGAAGTCTGCCGGTTAATTCGTTCCGGGCATTATTATTATGCTCTTAAAAATCAATACAAATCATTATAATTTTCCATTTCAATGGCATTATAATACTGGTACAAATATTTTACGAAAAGAGATAGCAAAATGACCGGCAAGGATCAGTTGAATGATAAAAGGATTGAGGTTGTTTTATGGAGTTTTGCCTTTCCCGGATTGGGACAGTTTTTAAACAGACAATATTTTAAAGGCGTAATTTTACTTGCTTTAGAGTTCCTGGTTAATGTTAAATCAAATCTAAACCTGGCCATAGTTTTCAGCTTCAGAGGGGATGTTGCTGCCTCTATGACAACAGTGGATTTTCAATGGCTGATGTTTTATCCCTGTTTATTCACATATGCTGTTTGGGATGCTTATAGGGATGCTGCCGGTGAGAGGAGGCGCCCGTTTGCCTACCTGCCTCTTGTTTTTGCCGCCTATCTGGGCACCATTGGCGTTATTTACTCGGCTAGTTTTGAATTTATGGGGACATTACTGGGGCCCATCTGGCTGCCGATTATTCTTATGGTGATTGGAGTGGGGCTTGGTCTGACGTTTATGTTTTTACTGGCCGAAAAATCTCCCGTGTGAGCCCAACAAACATCCAAATATTAAAGATAATTTGTGGGTTTAACTGGAGACGACACACCCGCCCGGTCTGTATTTTTGCGTTGCCCCCATGGGACGCCAATGCTATAATGTCAAGCAGAGGGCCTAAAATAACTATATATAGCCTGTAGTGGGGTTTTACATAAAGGAGGAAAGCTATTGACGGCCAAAAACGAAATTGGTATTGGTTTATTAGGCATGGGCACCGTCGGGCGCGGTGTCTATCGTATTCTGAATGACAACAAAGGTGATATTGAACAAAAAATCGGGGCGCCAATTGTGGTCAAAAAAATACTGGTACGGGATGTTTCGAAAGACCGCGGCTTAGAAATAAGCAGTAATTTGCTGACCACAAATGTTAGCGACATACTTAATGATCCTGAAATAGACATTGTTGTGGAGGTGCTGGGCGGGATAAACCCGGCCTTGGAATATGCACTGGAAACCCTGGGGAAAGGTAAAAGTGTAGTCACAGCCAACAAGGACATGATTGCCCTCCATGGTAAGGAGCTGTTTGCGGCGGCGGAGGCTGGTAAACGGGACCTGTTTTTTGAAGCCAGTGTCGCCGGTGGTATACCAATTATCAGACCATTGAAGGAGTGCTTGGCCGCCAACCGCATCACCCAGTTGATTGGGATAATTAACGGGACTACTAATTATATGCTGACCAGAATGAACGAGGAAGGACTAGGCTTTGCTCAAGCCCTTGAGGAAGCCCAATCCCTTGGTTATGCCGAGGCGGATCCCAGCGCAGATGTGGAAGGTTATGATGCGGCGCGGAAACTGGCCATTCTGGCTTCTATTGCTTTTAATACCAGGATTTCCCTGGATCAGGTATATGTTGAAGGAATAACCCGGATTACCGCTGAGGATATTACCTACGCTGCCAACCTGGATTATGTAATCAAACTCCTGGGCATCGCCAGAGATAGCAGGAACGGCATTGAAGTCAGGGTCCACCCGGCCTTACTGCCCAAAACCCATCCCCTGGCATCTGTAAAAGATGTATTTAACGCCATATTTGTTACTGGTGACGCAGTAGGGGATGTGATGTTTTATGGTCGGGGGGCCGGTGAATTGCCCACAGCCAGCGCAGTAACCGCCGATGTGATGAAAGCAGCCCGCAACCTGCTACACACCTGTACGGGGATGATCGGGTGCACATGTTTTGCCGACAAAATGGTAAAATCCATGGGGCTCACATCAACCAAGTATTATATACGCCTTGGTGTGGCTGATAAACCAGGTGTTTTGGCCAGTATCGCCTATGTTTTTGGTAAAAATGATGTCAGCCTGGCCTCAGTAATCCAGCATAGCTCCGGTAAGGCGGCTGAACTCATTTTGATCACCCACGAAGTGCGGGAAAAAAATCTGCAGGACGCGCTAAAAGGGATCAAGGAACTATCAGTGGTTAATGAGGTATCAAATGTGATCAGGGTTGAGGAACACTGATGCAGGAGGGTTGCCTGTAATGATCCGAGTGCAGGTGCCGGCTACAACAGCAAATTTAGGGCCTGGTTTTGATTGTATCGGTATGGCCCTGGAGCTTCACAATGTGGTCGAAATGACCCCTATTTCCCGTGGCATGTCAATAGAAGTGTTTGGGGAAGGTGCTTCAACCATACCAAAGGATGAAAACAACCTGGTGTATCGATCTGCCAGGCATGTTTTTAACCAGGCGGGCTGCTCTATAGCAGGGCTAAAAATTAGACTGTTCAATCAGATCCCTATAGCACGTGGGTTGGGTAGCAGCACGGCAGCAATTGTCGGTGGTATAATTGCCGCCAACATGCTCACCGGCAGAAAATTGTCCCTTCGGGATATGATTACATTGGCCAGCTCTATCGAGGGACATCCCGATAATGTGAGTCCGGCGATACTAGGCGGCATTGTGGTTTCAGTTAACGACAGCGGTGAAATAAGATATTTAAAAATAGAGCCGCCCAGTAGATTAAGGGGTGTTGTGGCCATACCAGACTTTAACCTGGTCACTAAAGCATCAAGAGAGTTAATCCCTTCCCAGATACCGTTCCAGGATGCCGTGTTTAATGTGGGGCGGGTGGCGCTGCTCGTGGCAGCCTTACACCAGGGGGATTTGAGTATGCTCAGCGTGGCCATGGAGGACCGGCTGCATCAAACCTTTCGTTCACCCCTTATTCCGGGGTTAAAAAAGGTTCTTGCAGCAGCTAAACTGGCGGGAGCTCGAGGGGTGACATTAAGCGGATCAGGGCCCTCGGTAATAGCTTTTGCAGATGCCAATTTTGAACTAATTGCCCGGGTTATGGGCGATACCTTTCGTCAGAATGGCGTTATGCCAAAGGTTCTGGTGCTGAAACCAAGTCCAATTGGGGCCCGGGCCCTTGAAATTAAATAAACAGGATATGGTGATTTTGCGATTTGATGACTTGACTGATTAAATAATAAAATTTATTATTATACATGTAAAAAACATTGTTCCAGGTCATAACAAAGGAGATAATCATGCTAGTAGTGCAAAAATATGGGGGCAGCTCTGTTGCTGACCCCGAACGGATCCACCGTGTGGCCGGAAGAATTGCCGCCGTACAGGAAGAGGGCCATGACATAGTGGTAGTTGTTTCAGCTATGGGTGACACCACAGATGAATTAATTAGTCTTGTTAATAAAATAACAGATACACCCTCAGACAGGGAAATGGATATGCTCTTATCCACCGGCGAACAAGTTTCTATTGCGCTGCTGGCAATGGCTATCAAGGAGCGCGGCAGCCCCGTTATCTCTTTAACGGGCTCCCAGGCGGGGATTATCACTGACGATGTCCACACTAAAGCAAGGATATTAAATATCGATACAAGACGGCTGGGGGAAGAGCTCGCACAGGGAAATATTGTTGTGGTGGCTGGTTTTCAGGGTATTGAAAAGGTCGGCAATGATACTACTACCCTGGGGCGGGGTGGTTCCGACACTACTGCCGTAGCCCTGGCGGTGGCGCTCCAGGCCGATTTGTGTGAAATTTATACTGATGTTGATGGGGTTTACACTACAGACCCGCGTATAGTGCCGGAAGCACGCAAGCTTAATGCCATATCCTATGAGGAGATGCTGGAACTGGCCAACCTGGGTGCGGGGGTCCTGCATCCCCGTGCTGTGGAGATGGCCATGAACTATAAAATGCCGCTCCATGTCCGTTCCAGCTTTAATACAAATTCGGGAACACTGGTGAAGGAGGTAGAAAACATGGAAAAAGCACTCTATGTAACCGGCGTTGTGTGTGATCATGACGTGGCAAAAATAGGACTCTTTAATGTTATAGACAAGCCCGGTATTGCTTTTAGGATATTTAAAGCCCTGGCTGAAGAAAAAATAAATGTGGATATGATCATCCAAAGCGCCATGCGGGATGGCAGGAATGACATATCCTTTACCTGTTCCCAGGGAGATTTGAAAAAAGCCCTTGCTGTTGTGGACGGGCTGCAGGCGGTTATCGGTGCTGATGGCTATACCCATAGCGATGGTGTAGCCAAGGTGTCTATTGTCGGTGCCGGTATGATTAGCAACCCTGGTGTGGCGGCTCAAATGTTCGAATCTCTTTATGGGGAAGGGATAAACCTGGAGATGATCAGCACCTCTGAAATCAGAATCTCCTGCGTAATCAGGGATAAGGATGCGGAAAATGCTGTCAAGGCCCTGCATAAAGAGTTTAATCTGGCCTAAAATAAAAGTATGCCCTTACCGGTGAACCATACAAGAAAGAGGCCCTTTTTACAAGGACCTCTTTTTTATATTTAACGGCCCCGGATGAAATAACTCATCAGCTTGTGCCCCTGGGGAAAGACCAAACCTGTTTTAGCAGCAGTTTCCTCATCATATACATAGTGGTCATTCTTATTATCCTGCCCGCTGGTATAGATAACAAAAGGTACGGGTCCGTCTGTATGGGTCATGATGCTCAGGGGCGTTGGATGGTCCGGCAGGACCATTATCTTGTAGTCACCGAACTGCTGCATCCCTTCCAGCAGTAGGCCCAGCATTTCATCCACCATTTCAATGGATTTGATTTTTGTTGTTGTTTCCCCCCGGTGGGATGCTGCGTCGGGTGCTTCCACATGGAGGTAGACAAAATCCCGGCCCTGGGCCAGATCCTCCAGGGCAGCCGTCACTTTGCCTCTGTAATTGGTTTCTACCGTGCCGGTGATATTTTCCACAGCAACAATATCCAACCCGGCACATATGCCGATGCCTTTAATCAAGTCCACTGCTGAAATTACCGATCCCTGGAGGCCGTATTTTTCATGGAAGCTTGTCAGGGAAGGTTTTTTCCCCTGGCCCCAGAACCAGACTGAATTAGCAGGGCGCAGGCCCTGGGCAGCTCTCTTTTTATTTACGGGATGGTTTGACAATATATCGTAGCTTTCTTTCATTAGTTTCCCCAGGGTGGCGCTGCCTTCATCGTGGGGCAGGTATTCAGCTATTGACCGCCCGGATATATCATGGGGCGGTGTTAGCCGGCATCCTGCCGGTCCGTCTTGCCAGACCATAAGATGTCTGAAGCGGAAACCGGGGTGAAATTTTATGTCTTCGGTACCTAATTTTTCATCTACGAGCTGAATCAGCTCCTTGGATTCGGGTGTTGTGACCTCATCGGCGCTATAGTCGATCATAGTTTTGTTTTCGTAGGAGCTATCAGTGGAAAGTGTTACCAGGTTGCAGCGAAAGGCAACGTCATTGGGTTCCAGTTCTACACCCATACTTACTGCCTCCAGCGGGGAGCGCCCGGTATAATATTCGGCCGGATCATAGCCCATGACCGAGAGATTGGCCACATCGCTGCCCGGGGGATAACCTTTGGGGACAGTATAGGCAAGCCCTAAAACACCTTTCGCGGCCAGCATATCCATGTGTGGAGTGCCGGCAAATTGAAGGGGTGTTCTATTGTCTAGCTCCCCGAGTTTGAGATCAGCCATGCCATCGCCAAGTAAAATCAAATACTTCATATTATTCTCCCTTTATTTAATGGTTTAAAAATGGTATTCTCCTGTTAAGAGAAGAATCCTGCATATTTTGCCAAAAAGCTGTAGCCACTATACCCGGCATCAAAGATAGATTAGCCTATTCTTACCCAAACTTCTCATCATGGTTTCAAAATAAGGGGGATGTCCCATGAAAGAATTCCTGGTTTTATCTCCCACAGCCATACTGGGTTATGGATTTCCCTTGAGTTCTTTAAAAGAGGGTTTAAACCACCGGCCCCATGCTATTGCTGTGGATGCGGGATCAACTGACCCGGGGCCCTATTATCTAGGCGCGGGGGTGCCATTTACCTGTAGAGATGCTGTAAAAAGGGATCTTGGTTACCTGCTTAGTGCCGCTGCAGCCAACAGTATACCTTTGTTAATCGGCAGCGCCGGAGGCAGCGGTGGGGAACCACATTTGAAAAGAGACGTTGAGCTGATAATAGAAATAGCGGGGCAAAAGGATCTGCATTTTAAAATAGCGGTAATACATGCTGAGGTTGATCGGGAACAGGTCAGGGATTCGTTGCGGCAGGGAAAAGTGAAGCCATTGGGGCCTGTACCACCTTTGCAGGAAAGTGATCTTGATGAGGCGGTGAGGATTGTTGGGCAGATGGGCATTGAGCCTTTGATCGGAGCGCTGGAAATAGGAGCCCAGGTAATTGTTGCCGGACGTGCCTACGACCCGGCTGTTTTTGCTGCCCCGGCCTGTAAATCAGGTTGTAAAACTGGCCCAGCCATCCATATGGGCAAAATTTTGGAATGCGGTGCCATTGCTTCTACACCCGGTAGTGGTAGCGACTGCCTGCTGGGACGTATAGGCCAGGGGTACTTTGAGGTGGAAACATTGAACCCGGCCCGGGTTTGTACAGTGACTTCTGTGGCTGCCCACACATTGTATGAAAAATCGGATCCGCTGCACCTACCATTTCCCGGTGGCCACCTGGACCTAAAAGAGACTAGATTTGAGCAGGTTGCCAAAAATAGGGTCAAGGTGACGGGCAGCAAGTTTGTCCCGGCCCAAAAATATACGGTGAAACTGGAAGGCGTTAAAAAAGTCGGCTTCAGGACGGTAGCCATTGCAGGCTGTCGGGATCCGGTGATGATCAGGGAAATTGATCATGTTATTGAGGTTGTGCGGGAAAGAACAAGGGACAATTTTTCCGGTACAATGGGGAATTATTCTTTAGGTTTTAAAATCTATGGTAAAAATGGGGTGATGGGGGTTTTGGAACCAGTAAAAAACATCATTCCCCATGAGATTGGTATTGTTATTGAGGCTATAGGGAAAACCCAGGAAACGGCGGATACAATCTGTGGTTTTGCCCGTTCGGCTATGCTGCACAGCAGCTATCCGGGCCGTAAAGCAACGGCAGGCAACCTGGCCTTTCCATTTTCTCCAACTGAATTTAAAGGAGGTGAGGTGTTTAATTGTAATATTTACCATCTTATGGAGGTAGAGGATCCTTTTGAGCTATTCCCCATGGAGATAATTAACGTTTAGGGTGATCAACCTTTAAGGTGGGGGGCGAAGAGTATTGAAAAATATCAGGCTTACTGAAATGGCCAGGGTGCTCCGCAGTAAAAATTCCGGACCCTATGAGTTAACATTAGATATTATTTTTAAGGATCGGGAAAGCTTCGAGCTGGCCAGGAGATCGGGTATTTTTACAGAAAAATTTTTTGCATCACTGTATAGCATTAAAACAGATCAAGTGATTGGCGTCATTGAATTTGCCCCAGCCAATGCTATTAAGGCCACAATTGTTCGCCCGATAGTATCTGGTTGTGCCGGCGATGGCGATATTTATGGGGCCCAGCAGCATGCGCCCCTTTTAAGTATTGAGGTGCCCATTAGGTGACAATAAGCTTTTTGGCGATTAAGGTCATATTTGTGTGCGGCCAGGTTCACCCGGCAGGATATACCCGCAATGGGGCAGCCTGTTTCCTGATAATACCTTTTTTAACATGGTTAATTTATGTTAAAGTGTATATATATCGAATAAAGGAGGTGTGCCTGTTTCCATAGGCAACTGATTTCTAGGTTAACTGATTAAATATTACCAGGAGGGATGGGAATGAAGAGAACCAGATATATCTTTTTGGCACTAACCCTGGTCTTGTGTTTGGGTGTAGTGTTCACTGCCAGCGCAGCCGGCAAATTGACGGCCAAGCAAATGATGATTGATAGACTACAAGATGCTGATCTAATCCCCATAGGAGACATTAACAAAACATCTTCCGGCAGTGCTTCTTATGAGGTAAAGGCTATCAGCGGCGCTCTGGCTACAACAATTGAACCAGTAGCAAAGTTGGCCGGGGCAGATTTGCTATTGGACTATGAACTTGATTCCCCAGGGAACAAGATGGCCATGAATTATCTCCTCAATTATGCTGACGGCAAATATTCCGGCGGTATGTTTATGGATGGCAGCAGATGTATTTTTACAAACGAAATTTTATCTTTACTTAATAACATCCAAGAGGGGATCATGCCTGCGGATCCACCAACCTATCTTTATATGGACAACCCTTCCTTTGTAGATATGTGGGAAAATATGAACAATGGACAATATTTACCACCGGGATTAAAGGAACTGATGCTTTTCTGTGCCGAGGCTATACCTGATCAGTATTTCAAAGTATCGTTAACTAGCCAGCGGGTTAGTTTTGCGTTGGATCAAAAAGGTTTGGAAGATGTGACCCTGGCTATATTGAACAAGGTGGCCGGGGAAAAAGAAAGATTTGCGACCCTGGTAGCTGATTATATTGCCTACTCCGGGGGACAACAGGAAGCCATTGATATGATTAGAGAAGAAATACTTGGCAGTATTGAGCAAAGTATCAACGACGGTAGTTATCCAAACACGGCTGCAGATGTGGAAAATATAATGGCTGGTATGATCACATTAAAAGAACTAAAATATGAAGCCCCGATTATTTTACCGGGACAGCACAATTTTACCATGACCCTGGATTTGGGCGGCGGGCCCGAGTTCAGCAGCCAATTTGTGATCAAATCGGACTTCACCAGCGGTAAAGAAGTATTGGACGGTACCTACACTGTGGATGCCAAAATAAATATAGATGAAGGTGAGCAAAACCAGGGTATAATAGTTGTAATGGAGGGTAAATTCAACCAGACCGGCCAATCCTCTCAGTCAAACGGTACGATTGAAGTGAATGTACAGGACTACAGTACAGGGACCACTATGCTGGATCTATTAATTGAAGGTCATGGGGATGCTGTGGTGGATAAAAATGTGCAGGTTGATATCCCCATAATAACCCCGACCAACAGCATGGATTTGATGGAGATAGCCTTAGTTGGCAATGAAATAACTGCAAACACTGCGGCATACCCAACCGTAATATTGAATGGTTCCCCAATCATATTTGATGTGGAGCCCGACATGATCCAGGTGGAAAACGGTGGTAGGTTACTGGTTCCTCTTAGAACCCTTGCTGAATCCCTTGGATATGAGGTGGAATGGGTTGCCCCTGATCAGGTTAATATTGTGTACGGTGACAAAATTATGAACATGTTTGTCAACAGGACAGTATATTTGGTAGACAGTGAAGAAAGACAACTTGATGCGCCACCGACAATCAAAAACGATAGAATCATGGTTCCATTGAGATTTGTCGCGGAGGAACTGGGTTGCTCTGTCCAATATGATGGAGATTCCAACACCGTGGTTATTTATTCACACTAGGGGTCAATTCTGGGCAATTATTTGGGTCCCGGCCCTACAGGTATACAGAAGACTTACCAGGCGCTTTTACAAAGCGCCTTTACTTTTATATAATAAGGGAATAATAAGAAAATAATTAGGAATTGTTAATATTATTACAGGATAATACTGATTGACTACAAAAAAGGGGGTGCCCCAGGTTGAATCCAAAAGCCTTATTCAACATCAGCTATGGTCTTTATGTAATTACATCCAAGAAAGGGGAACAGGTAAACGGCCAGATTGGTAACACTGTATTTCAGATTTCCAACGACCCGGTAACCATTGCAGTAAGCATCAACAAAAATAACCTGACACATGAATATATCAAAAACAGCAAAATATTTTCTGTGTCAATTCTTTCACAGGACGTGCCTTTGGATCTAATCAGTTGGTTTGGTTTTCAGTCCGGCCGGGTGATCAACAAGTTCGAGGGAATTGACTACCGGGTGGGTCACAACGGCGCACCATATTTAACTGAAAATATGCTATCCTGTATCGAGGCCAAAGTAATCCAGGAATTTGATGCTAATACACACACAGTCTTTGTTGGCGAGGTAACGGAGGCTGATACCCTTGGTACTGGTGTACCCATGACCTATGCCTATTACCAGCAGGTGAAAAGAGGCAGTATCCCACCGGCGGCGCCGGCCTTTACTAAAAATACAGGGGGAGACACTATGAACGATAAATATGTATGCAAGGTATGCGGTTATGTGTATGATCCGGCGATAGGTGACCCGGATAGCGGCATAGCACCGGGGACAGCCTTTGCGGATGTTCCTGATGACTGGGTATGCCCTCTATGCGGTGTAGGTAAGGATGACTTTGAAAAACAGGATTAAAGGGTTCGTTCTGCAAGAAGTTGCTGTTAGTTAATTTAACAAGGCCCGTGGTGCCTGAACCAGGTAGGCTCGACACCATGTAGGCTTTAGCAAAACCCGGGCAAAGCTGTATTTGGGCTTTGCCTCTTTCATATGGTTTAAATTTTAAAAATTGTGAAGGTGTGTTATGGGATGAAACTGGTAAGGAGCGGGGAGAATAGATATCGCCTTAAACGGCAGGGGAAAATGCTGGTAGAAGGGCTTGTCTATGCCAATGATTATCTATTGCCCCTAATTGCAACTGATAAGTCACTGCAACAACTGGCCGATGCCGCCGGCCTGCCCGGTGTTGTGGGTCCGGTGTGCGGCATGCCGGATATGCACGAAGGATTTGGTCTTCCTATTGGTGGGGTGATGGCCTGTGCCCCAGATGGCGTTATATCTGCAGGTGCCGTGGGTATGGACATTAACTGTGGGGTTCGCCTGCTGGTGACGGAAGTCCCCGCAGATGAGTTAGATCCGCCCATTTTGCGCAAGTTAATCAATCGTATTGAAAGATACGTGCCCACAGGTGTGGGGAGAAAAGGTAGGAATAGGGGCATTACCAGGGATATTTTTGAAGAGGCAGTTCATATTGGTCCGCTGGGCCTGGTGAAAAGGGGCTATGGTTTGCCGGCTGATCTGAATAAAATTGAGGAAGGAGGCTGCCTGCCCGGGGCTGATCTAGGCGCCGTTAGCAGTAGGGCATGTGAGCGGGGTGCAGTGCAACTGGGTACCCTTGGTGGGGGTAATCATTTTATTGAACTACAGGTAATCAGTGAACTGTATGATCGGCAGACGGCGGATGCGTTTGGACTTTGCCCCGGTGCCCTGACAGTGATGGTACACACAGGCAGCCGTGGTTTCGGTCACCAGATCTGTGTTGATTACAGCAAAATCTTGCTGGCAGCGGCTGGGGAATATGGTATTGAAGTACCTGATCGTGGGCTGGCCTGTGCCCCGATTGATTCACAAGAAGGGAAAAACTATTATGCCGCAATGGCCTGTGCAGTTAACTATGCCTTCGCTAATCGTCATCTAATTACCCATGAAATCCGCAAAGCCTTTGTGGATGTGTTAGGTAAAGGAAGATACAATCTGGGTATTAATCTCGTGTATGATATCGCCCACAATATAGCCAAGTGGGAAGAACATGGGGGACAAAGACTGCTGATACATCGCAAAGGGGCCACACGTGCCTTACCCTCCGGCCACATGGGAAACCCATCTATATACAGACATACGGGTCACCCGGTTCTAATACCGGGCAGCATGGGCACTGCTTCCTACGTAGTCACCGGCATGGAAAAGGCTGCGGAGTCCTTTTTTTCCGCTAACCATGGGGCCGGCCGGGTACTATCGAGGACAGCGGCAAAAAAGGAAATATCAAAAGAGCAATTTGAGCTCAGTATGTCAGGTACACTCTATAATACCAGGAACTATAGGGAGCTACTGGATGAAGCACCCGGTGCGTACAAGGATATTGATCAGGTTGTGGAAACCCTGGCGGCAATTGATCTGACCTGCAAGGTGGCCAAGCTGGAACCGCTGGCTGTGATCAAGGGAAAAGATTGATCATCGGCCGGGCTAAAAACCTGTCAATAGGTTATTAACAAAACGGGTATAAGGTCGGAAGATAATATCTATTAGGGCTGAAATACGCGGGGGATCGAAAGCAAGGGTATCCACGGCAATTATTACTACTCCGCTAACTATTAAACCGGAGAAAATGGCCAGTTCGGCCCACCTTTGATCACTAATTAAGGGTTTACCTTCTATACCCGCCAGTATAAGGATGGTTAGAATGTAAAGATAGATCACTGGTGCCATTCCCCCTCTGTACGGGAGCCCGGTGGTTCCACGGATAATTCCCGATTGTGGATCTGGGTTTCGCACTGGATGGCCACATTCACAATAGGGAAAATATCCTGCCAATGCTCCTTATATTGGGGCCAATCCCGGTGCTGTTGCCTTCTTACCTCTTCACCAAAACCAAAAACATCGGTACCCAGCTCCTGGGATTTTTTTAGCACTGCTTCTATTTCGTTAATTACCTGGGTGCTAGCTGTCTTTTCCAGGTCGGCAATTAAACCAACACCGATCACTTCCTGGTGTTTACTAAAATGCTCCAATAGATCAAATTCTATTTGCATTTTTATTTCAAATACCGGCAGTCCATTATCCTCAATATCTACCTTGATTTTACTTTTCGCTATGGTCAGGTTAAGACTTATCGGTTCTGCCTTTCCTCCGGCAACATGGGGAATGGTTAATACACGGTTTTTGGCCCTGTTTATTACCCACATTAGCCCCATTGTTTCCCTTTCGTTAAAGGTGTCTACTAGCTTGGCCTGTGTGTCGAAAATAGCTAGCCCTGTTAAGGCAATAGTATTTACCATGCCCTCCTTTTTTTCCTTGGTAGTCATACTGGTTTGGGGGACAACTTCCACAAGGGGTGCCACCGGGCTGGTAATTCCTGTACTCAGGCGATACAAAAAATCAGCCATATTGACTGACAGGATACCCTCCCAGCCGTCTTTGTCTTCAAAAATAGTATTTAAGGCCTGGGTAGTAGACTGGGAAACTGGTGATTCCAGTTCAAGTATCCTACCGGCGTTTCCTTTGGACACAGCTATAAATTTAGTGTCACGACTTTCACGGCTACGGGTTAAACGGTCAAAGAAGGGGGTCAACCCACTACGTGCGGCCTTTTCCCCAAAAACTGCCACCCTTTCATGGCCCAAAAAAAGCTGCTTGGGGATGCGGTTGTTCATTTTGGACACAGAATCCCTGATCGTTTCCCCCCTTTCGCTTACAACCCAGAAGGTTCCACCACCATTTCCTCCTCCTTCCCCTCCGGCTCCACCTCCTGCGGAGGCCCCAAGACCAGAGACCATTGCCTGGGGGTTGGCAATCTGAAATGTCGTTTGGACACCTGTCTTCCCCGCATAGTCTGCCAGATCATGGGCATCACCAATTACAAGTTCCAGGTCGTCTATTTCCACACGGTCCCAGCAGCCACAAAATAGTGCTGACATTGTCACTAGAAGAAAGACAAATACTATCCTGTTCATGATTTTCTCACCTGCCTGGAACGAAATAATACAATCAGGTAGAGCAGCAGTGGGATAACCAGTTCAAAGGATAACAGCGCATAACCCGGCCAAACATTTGCCGCGAAATCTGTCAATTCAGGCATTCCTTTAAAGGAATTTAGTGCCAGGCCAATCATTAAAACGGTTAACGGCAGTAGTAAAAATTGAAACCTTTTAAAACCAAAAATCTGGGCTGTACCCAGGGTGGAGCAGTAGAGAAAAGCACAGATCTTAAAAAAAGTTCCCAGCACCAGGGCAATAACTATCAATACCTCCAACCGGTCAAAAATTTTAGCAATACTAATCATTCTGGCCAGACTGAAAAAAGGGAATTCCTTCTGACCGGCCGGCACTCCACCAAAGGCAGCAACAGTGGAAATTTCCATTGCTGCCAGGAAAAGACCAACCAGGACAACCACAATAATTAGATTGCGTGATGTGTGTTTATTCCTGGCCAGGGCCGGGATCAGCATTCCGGCCAAAATGACCTCACCACGCCAGGACCCAGAAACCATGGACGAAGCAATTAACAGGCCGGGTGGGTGTTCAGCCAGGGGCAGCAGGCGGCTGAAATCCAAATTGTGATAGGGTAAAATAATCACTGCTGCTATGGCCACCAGTACAACAAATAGAAGGATTTCATTTACCCTGGCCCATGATTCCAGACCGCTGCGCAGGGCGTAGTAGGCCAGCACCATGATCGTCACCATAAAAACCGCCAGGGGGGTTTTAGGCATGATGGTGATTTTTAGAAAGCTAATGAATTCAAATACTATTACCGCCCCCACTGATAAAAACCAAAACACATATATGGCCCCAAGGATTTTCCCCAAGGGTTTGCCCAGGATTAGGGGGAGGTATTCAATTGGTGTGCGGCCGGGGTAGCGCCTGGCCAGGGCGATGATCACCAGAACCATAAAAATTCCCCAGACAGAACCAAGGAGGGCGGTAAGCCAGGCATCCTGCTCCACGGCACGGGCTCCCAACTGGGGCATCAAGAGTATTACTGTGTTAACAAGCATAGCGGTGATTAAAAAGGCCAGTTGCCGCTCAGAAATTTTACCTGGTTCCATTTATTTTCCTCCCTTTTGACGACGTTTTTTACTGTCTGCACCAGCAGTGCAATGTTCATCCGGTGGGGATGGGGGAGGTGTATCAATACGGGTAGTATCCCTTCCGGCGATCAGTACCGGCCTTTTCTTGAAACTCCAGAGCGGTGCACGGTAAAAACTATCTTTTAGTTCTCTTGTAATCAGTGGCGCCAGTGGTTCGAAATAGGGTACACCGAAGGAACGCAGGCTGGCCATATGGAGCAAAAAAAATAGGGATACCAGAGCAATTCCGTAAAAGCCCATCATGCCGCCGGCCACCAAAATAGCCAACCGGATCACCCTTACTGCCTGGGCCAGATCATAGCGCGAGCCAAGGGCAAAGTTAGCCACTGCAGATACGGCGATGACAATAACCAGGGTAGGCGATACCAGGCTGGATTGTACCGCCGCCTCGCCCAGGATCAAGGCGCCAACAATGTTTATGGCTGCACCCACAACCCTGGGCAGCCTGATGCTGGATTCCCATAGTATCTCAAAAACAATTAAAAGAAAGAGGGCATCAACAATAGCAGGGAAAGGTACCACTTCCCTGGTGCCGGCAATGGTAAAAACAAGTGGTATAGGAATCATTTCCTGGTGGAAGGTAATTAGCCCTACATAGATGCCGGGCAAATTGGTGGCCACAAAAATTGACAAGTATCTCAAGGCCCGGATAAACCAGACCACAGTGGGGCTCATATAATAATCATCTGTGGCCTGCATAAACTCAATGAAAACAGAAGGTGCGGTAAGTACCTGGGGACTGCCGTCCACAACCAGGGCAAATCGTCCCTCCAATAGGTCGGCTACTGCAGCATCAGGTCTTTCAGTGCTCTTCATCAAAGGAAAAATAGTCAGGGTGCGGTCCTGGATCAGTTCTTTAATGTAGGAGCTGTCCAGGATGCCGTCTATGTCTATTCTAGTGAGCCTTTTTCGTACTTCTTCAATAATCTTGGGGTTGGCGATATCGGCCACATACATTAAGGTGACCTGGGTGTTGGTGCGTCGCCCAATGATGTAGTCTTCCGACTGGAGCATGGCATCACCTAACCGGCTGCGGATCAGGGCAGTGTTTACCCCAATATTTTCTATAAAACCATCGTGGGGACCCAGTACGGTAGGTTCAACCACCGGTTCTGAAATAGAACGCTGGGGCCTGCTTTCAGCATCAATCATCAAGCTAGAAGAACAGCCGTCAACCAGTAGGATCATTTTTGACCTTAATATCCAACGTTTGATCTCGGCTAGATCCTTTACCTGCTGGGTTTCATAAAAGGGCAAAATATGCTGGTTGATCAAATCGGTGCGCTCTTCCTTTGGTACCTCCAACAGTTGTTTTTCTGGAATATCCAACATCAGGGCGCGAAAAACATCCTGACTGACCCGATTGTTGATCAAGCCATCAAACCAGACTGCTAGAATTTTAACCTCCCCCGCATAAAATTGTTTAAAAACAATGTCAGAAATATTGGCAAATTCCTGCCTCAGGTCAGCCTCATTGTCAGCCAGGTTGCTGCTAATTCCTTTGAAATCATGGGGTGGGGGGACTTCTTTCGGACCCGAAGACTCAATTTTTTTTGCTTTGCTGTTTATGCTTCTCAAAAAATGGAGCACTGGTTGCGCCCCCCTTTATGGTGGTTTTATCCCTAACAACTATATTTTCCCCGTAAATGAAAATTTACTCAAAAAAAACCACATCTAGCCGATGTGATCTGATAAATAATGAATATATTCAGGGTGTGGGCCAAGACTCGTTAGCAGTAGGCGGGATTCATTCTGCTGCAGCCGACAAAGAAGGTATGGGAATCCCCACAGGGTAACGCGCAGTGTAGCAGTCAGGTATATGCAGGTTGTAATTGCTCATTTTTTTATACAGGAAAATTTTTATCCAACCAGTGGAAAAAGACCTGCCATACCTCCTGATAATGCCCAGTAAACTGGTGATCGGCGTTAGCAATGATTCTAATGGATTTGGGTTCACCGGCAGCCTGATAAATGTTTTCCGCATTTGCCTGGGGAACAACATCGTCTTTTTCCCCGTGGACAACAAGTAATGGTCGGGGGGCAATCAATGACGCATTATGAATCACATTATGACTTTTTAAGTCGGCAAAAAATTTGTTTTTTACTAAAACAGTGCCACCCTGTCCTGATAATGGCACTAGATCATTTTTAGCAGCAGGTTTATTTGGTGTACGCAGCGAGAAAAGCTGGTATGGTTCTGCCGGTGCCGACCAGCAGCTTACCCCGGCTACACATTTATCGATGCCGCAATGGCACAAAACAGTGGTTCCACCAAAACTTCTGCCTACGGTAATAATAGTTTTAAACCCAAGATTGTAGCAGTAGTCAACAGCACATTTCAGATCGTTAACATGGCCGGAAAGGCTAATATCGGCAAAGGTGCCCGTACTTTCACCGCAGCCGCTGAAGTCAAAAAGAAAGGTTGAATAGCCTCTCTTTCCAATTTCCTCAGCCATAGCCAGGGCTTTACCGCCACCTTCCTTACTGCCGGTAAAGCCGTGGCAGACTATAACTATCCTGTCCTGATCGGGGCCTGTATACAACAAGGCGGCCAGGTCCAAACCTCTGTTATTAGGGAAGGAAAATTTACTCCATTTGTATGTCTTGTTCATCTAATTACCCCCATTAAATAATTTAGATAATGTTTTTTTGCAAAGGATGTTAGAATATGTTGTGAAAACCACAGCACGGTGGCAAAATATTGAATCCTAGTCAAATTATACGGAAGTGGTGTAGTATCCGCAAGTATTAGTATGCTTTTCCACCAGATGAAGAGCAGACTACTTGCCTTCTTTATGGTTTATTAGGTTTCAGCCTGGTTTATAATGATAGAAGAACAAAACAAAGGAGTTTTTTTAAGTGGGTGATTATTTAATAAGGGGTGTGGGGGCAAATAAACAGTTCCGTGTTTTTGCCGCCATCACCACTGAACTTGTTGAGGAGGCAAGACGTCGGCATGATACCTGGCCGGTGGCCAGTGCCGCTCTGGGGCGAACATTGACAGCGGGGCTGCTGCTGGGTGCCAATCTAAAAGGCACCGATCTTCTGACCTTGCGAATATTAGGAGATGGGCCGGTAGGTGCCATTGTGGTAACCGCTAATGCATCAGGGGAGGTAAAAGGGTATATCCAGGAACCCCATGTTGATCTTCCCAGCCGGGTAGCAGGCAAGCTGCCCGTTGGCGATGCAGTAGGTCAGGGTTTTCTGTCTGTGACCAAAGACATGGGGTTAAAAGAACCATTTACGGGTAGTGTTGAACTGGCATCAGGGGAAATAGGTGAAGATGTAGCCCGCTATCTGCTAATGTCGGAGCAGACTCCCTCCGCAGTTGCCCTGGGGGTTCTAGTGGGTCCTGATTGCCGTGTAGCGGCATCTGGGGGCATTATAATTCAAATGCTGCCTAACGCCTCGGAAGAGGTACTGGCCCACATAGAGGAGAGCCTGGAAAAAATGGCACCTGTAAGCAGCCTTGTAAGCCGGGGCATGACAGCGGAAGAAATTGTGTCCCCCGCAGTAGGGGGGTTGGAGGTGCATTTTCTAGAAAAAATACCGGTTAGATTTAAATGTGGTTGTTCTCGAGAGAGGATCAAGGATATCCTGGCGGCCCTGGGAAAAGAGGAAATAGAGAAAATATACCGGGAACAGGAGAAAGCAGAGGTGCACTGCCATTTTTGCGGGGAACTGTATACCTTTACCGGCCCGGAATTAGAAAATATAATCAAGCAATTATAATAAATCCTTGTTTACACCCTCATTGTGATAAAAAAATTCTATCAGCAACATGAAGGATATTTATATCTATTTGAATAAAACAGCAGTAGATAAACAAGGAAGGGAAGATGCTTGTGAGCAGTAAACTGATAGACTGCAGGGGATTGGCTTGTCCATTGCCGGTTATAGAAACAAAAAAGGCTATTGAAGCAGGTGGTGATCAGAGCATTCTAATTATTGTGGATAACAATGCCGCTTGTGAAAATGTCTCCCGTTTTGCTGCCAATGGGGGTTGTAGGGTTGATGTTACTGAAAAAGATGGCCATCATCACCTGGAAATCACCCTGCCGGATAGTAAAGTAAAGGAAACGGAATCTTCGCCCAGGGGCAAGAACATAGAGGCAGAGTCAATGGCCGGAAATGTATATTTTATTACTACCAACAGCCTTGGTCAGGGTTCTACAGATCTGGGCGATGTTTTAATGAAGAGTCTGATGGTCACACTTACGCAGCAGGATCCCCCGGTAGCGCTATTATTTCTCAACGCCGGTGTATATTTAGCTATTGAAGGTTCCCCTGTTTGGGAGCAGTTAACGGATCTGGCCCATAAGGGTACTAAAGTTTTGGTCTGCGGTACCTGTCTTAAATACTATAAACTAGAGGGGAAAAATGCAATGGGCACTGTATCTAATATGCTGGAGGTCAACACCTGGCTTACCGGGCCATACCGGGTAATCACCATTGGGTAGAGTGGATTGCGGATTAATGTGCAGTAGTAGTTACACCCCGCATGTATACCGCTGACGTTCTCAGTGTGGTGGTTCTCCAGGCCGGGGTTCGTATGGGGGTGTCGAGAAACAGAGGTGCCCCCCATTTTCACGCTACCAGAAACAACCACTTTACCAGGAACGCATGTTCTTGATATACTGTATCTAGAACATGCGTTTGGTAGGTGGTTTTTTTGCGTTGTCCAATCTTGTTAGCAGATATGAATTCTTTTTTTGCCAGTGTACACCAGGCTATGGAGCCCCGGCTCCAGGGGAAACCGGTTGCCGTTGGTGGTGACCCGGCTAAACGCCAGGGTATAGTCCTGGCTGCCTCCTACGAAGCCAAGGCCTGTGGGGTAAAAACGGGCATGGCTGTGTGGGAGGCGCGCAGCCTTTGTCCCAATGGCATTTTCCTAAAGCCTAGATACAGCTATTACGTCGCTTTCTCTGCCCGGGTGATTAGAATTATGAAGGACTTTACCCCACTGGTAGAACCATTTTCTATTGATGAAGCATTTTTGGACCTCTCCGGCTGCGATCATTTCTTTGATTCTTCCTTGACTGCTTCCCTAGAGCTGAAAAGAAGGATCAAGGAGGAAACCGGCTTGATGTGCAGTGTTGGGGTTGGCCCCAACAAATTGCTGGCGAAAATGGCCGCCGGCATGCAGAAGCCGGACGGGCTTACTGTCCTGAATTTTGGCGATGTGCCAGGTAAAATGTGGCCTCTTCCCATCAAAGAGCTTTTTGGAGTGGGCCCGCGCCTGGAAAAAAGGCTGAATGACCTGAACATTCACACCATCGGGGAACTGGCCCACTATCCTCTGTCGGTGCTGCGGAAAAGGTTCGGCCTTATTGGCCATGTGTTGTACCTATCGGCCAATGGTATCGACTATAGCCCGGTGGATCCACACTCCTTGGAAAAGGTCAAATCCATTGGGCATCAACTTACCCTGCCCAGGGATTACCGGGGCTACCGCCAGATAGAAGTAGTGCTCCTGGAGTTGTGTGAAATTGTGTGCAGGCGGGTGCGTTTAGGTGGTTTTGTGGGCCGGACAATTAACCTGACCCTAAAAGGTGCTGATTTTTTATGGGTATCCCGTTCCCAGAGCGTAGGTCTACCGACTGCTTTTACCAATGATATCTATAGGGTAGCGACAGCACTGCTGCACCGGCATTGGCCGGCATGGAAGCCGGTGCGGATGGTGGGGGTATCCCTAGCCGGGCTGGTTAAAATGACCTCCGAGCAGCCGGATCTGTTTGGGGAGGTGGAGAAGGCCCATCTCCTACATACTGTCTGTGACCAGATTAAGGACCGTTTTGGTGAACAAAGCATTTCAAGAGCAGTGTCCTTTACCCCTGATGGTGTGTGCCGCAATAAAAACAGGGGCGATAATTGTGGCTAATATCCATGATTATTATCGGAAAAATTTCCTGTATGAAGGTCACCGAATGATGTTGCCGGAATTGAGGGATAGGGTTGCCTGCACCTGTTCCCAGTGCAAATTTTATATCCTGGTTGTCGGGAAAAATGGGGCTAAAGGAGGTTGCGCCGCACCTATACCTCAGTATGCTTGCCTGGCGAAGCGGGTACCAGAAAAACTAAGCGTGGCGGATATATTAAAATTGGTGGGCAAAGGTGGCCTGGAACGGGTCCTGGCTAGGCCAGGTGATCATCACCAGGCCTGTAGCCGTTTTCACCCAAGAGGGAAATAATGGCTCTGATGAAGGGTCATTTTATGGTGCAACTGCATAATTTAGGAAACAGGTAGCCTGTATTTTGTATCTAAAGGGGGTTAAATATATTGGCCGTTATTGTGATAGATCCGGGCCATGGTGGTTCAGATCCCGGGGCAGTAGGATATGGTCTCAGGGAAAAGGATCTAACCCTGGATATTGCCGCTAAGACATGTGATGTGCTTCGTCCTTATGCAGCTGATGTTTACATGACCAGAGATACCGATGTGGATATGGAACTGGCCCAGCGGGCTGCTTTAGCTAATAGGTTGGGCGCCGCTTACTGCCTTTCAATTCATATTAATGCCGGGGGTGGGACCGGTTTTGAAAGCTTTGTCCACGTTAACGCCGGCGATAGGTCCCTGGCGTTAGGGAATATTATCCACAGACGGGTGAGCAGTTTTTACAAATCATCGGGATTCGTGGACAGGGGGAGGAAAAATGCTGATTTTGCCATGCTGCGCTTGACCCAGATGCCGGCGCTTCTCCTGGAGAACTTGTTTGGTTCTTTCCTAAGTTGGTTGAAGCCTCCCTCTATAACCTAAGGTTTTCTCTTGATAGCTTTGTATTTCTTAGTATTTC
>JABMJD010000087.1 GCA_013201395.1 Candidatus Syntrophopropionicum ammoniitolerans | reverse complement strand
GGGAGCGTAAAGAGGATATTCCAACAATAACGAAGCATTTGATGTCAAAGTATATAAGAAAATACGGCATTGAAAAAGAAATATCTGCAGATGCAGTTGAATTATTAAAAAAATATAGCTGGCCGGGCAACATCAGGGAGTTGGAGAATCTGATAGAAAGGCTGATTATTACATCCGAAAATCCGGTAATTGAAACCGGTGACCTTGTAGATCTATTAAGCCCTTGTGAAGGCATACTGGGATATGATGAAATAATACCATTAAAAAAGGCTAAAGAACTAGTCGAAGCGGAAATGTTGATGAAGGCATATAAGCAGTATAAAACTACAAGAAAGATTGCGGAGGTCCTAGAGGTAGACCAGTCAACCGTGGCCAAAAAGATCAAGAAAATAAAAGACCTGAACTTATATTAATATTATAACGGTTTTATACGATGGTAAAAAACCAGGGACATGATGAAAAAAATCATCATGTCCTCCTTGTTTTTAAGGTCGTATTAGAAAGAAGCCTGTATATTAAAGGGTTTTATCAACGGGAAGCATTTTTTGGATTTGGTATGCCGTTTGCATAATAGTAGTTATGCTGCTAAAAACAACGCAAAGGAGGTATTTCCGTGGAGGGGTAAACCTAGAAAGAATACAAAGGGATATTGAAACTCTTTCAAGGTTCAACGCTACACCCGGTAATGGCGTAACCCGATTTTCGTACAGCCAGCAAGATAAACAGGCAAGGGATTACCTGATGAATGAGATAAAGGAGTTAGGCTTGGAAATCAGGGTTGATGCCGTAGGCAATATTAGAGCCCGACTGGAGGGCAATAACAAGGATGGCCCTGTGGTAATGACCGGTTCCCATATAGACAGCGTTCGTAATGGCGGCAGGTTTGACGGTGTTTTGGGTGTGGTAGGCGCTTTAGAAGCCATCAGGGTCATAAAAGAACAGAATATAAAAACAAACAATCCTATAGAACTGGTGATCTTTGCTGAAGAGGAAGGCTCCAATTTCGGCTCGACGCTGTTAGGCAGTAAGTTTATGGTCGGACGATATACCGTCGATGACCTGAAAAAACTTAAAAACAGTGATGGAAAGACAGCGTACCAGGTAATAAAAGAATTCGGCCTGGGTATCAACAATTATTCCGCCATGGGCTTTAAACCAAGTGAAATAAAATGCATGATCGAGCTTCATATTGAGCAAAGCGTCGTTCTTGATAAGGCGGAACTGTCAATCGGAATAGTAGAGGCAATCGCAGGTATGAAAACTCTAAGAATGGTATTCCGTGGAGTAGCAAACCATGCCGGTGCAACTCCGATGGGCTTAAGGCAAGACCCTATGGTGGCAGCCGGGGAGGCTATTATGTTTATAGAGAAACTGGCAAAGGAAAAAGCATACCCTTCGACCGTTGCAACCGTAGGCCGGATAAGCTGTTTGCCAAATGTGCCGAATGTAATCCCCGGAGAAGTGGCCATTTCAGTAGATGTAAGGGACGTAAAGTCCGAAGGCATAGATATTATAATATCCGAGCTGGAAAAGGAAATTAAGCAGATTGCTAAAGCCCGCAGGCTTGATTATGAGTTCCAAATAATTGGTCAATCGGAGCCGGTAGTTTTATCGGCAGATGTTGTGAAGGCAATTGAGGACACCGTTAAAGAAAAAGGGTACAGCTACATGAGAATGAACAGCGGTGCAGTCCATGATGCGTGTATGTTGGCAGACATTGTACCTGTGGGTATGATCTTTGTACCCAGTATCAACGGCAGAAGCCATGTCCCCGAGGAGTACACCCGATATGAGGATATTAAGAAAGGCTGCGATGTATTGCTGGGGACAGTTATAAAAATGGCAGAATAAAAAATGAAAGGAGGGTAGTGAATTTTTAATTAGGATTTATAATCAAATTCAAATATTGTCAGGAGGTGCTATTAATGGAATTGGTCCTTCAGGTAGCTAACGAATTCGGTGTATGGATAACTTGCAGTTTTATAGTTATTCTGACACTAATCCAGGCAATGCTCTATTACAAACAGCTTTTTGTAGCGGCAAAGACCGTTGGCGTAACCGAAAGCCAGTTGAAACAAGCATTCAAAACCGGGGCGGTGACGGCCATAGGCCCGGTAATAG
>JABMJD010000039.1 GCA_013201395.1 Candidatus Syntrophopropionicum ammoniitolerans | reverse complement strand
CTTAACCCAACATCTCACGACACGAGCTGACGACAACCATGCACCACCTGTCTCCCTGTCCATCCGAAGATGAAAAACCTACTTTCATAGGCTGTCAGAGGATGTCAAACCCTGGTAAGGTTCTTCGCGTTGCGTCGAATTAAACCACATGCTCCACCGCTTGTGCGGGCCCCCGTCAATTCCTTTGAGTTTTAGCCTTGCGGCCGTAGTCCCCAGGCGGGGTGCTTATTGTGTTAACTACGGCACAGAAGGGGTCGATACCTCCTACACCTAGCACCCATCGTTTACGGCGTGGACTACCGGGGTATCTAATCCCGTTCGCTACCCACGCTTTCGCGTCTCAGCGTCAGAAACAGGCCAGAGAGCCGCCTTCGCCACTGGTGTTCCTCCCAATATCTACGCATTTCACCGCTACACTGGGAATTCCACTCCCCTCTCCTGTCCTCAAGCCACCCAGTTTCAAAGGCAGGCTGTGGGTTGAGCCCACAGTTTTCACCCCTGACTTAAGTGACCGCCTACACGCCCTTTACGCCCAGTAATTCCGGACAACGCTTGCCCCCTACGTTTTACCGCGGCTGCTGGCACGTAGTTAGCCGGGGCTTCCTCCTTGGGTACCGTCATTTTTTTCTTCCCCAAAGACAGAATTTTACAACCCGAAGGCCTTCTTCATTCACGCGGCGTTGCTCCGTCAGGCTTGCGCCCATTGCGGAAGATTCCCCACTGCTGCCTCCCGTAGGAGTCTGGACCGTGTCTCAGTTCCAGTGTGGCCGCCCACCCTCTCAGGCCGGCTACCCATCGTCGCCTTGGTGGCCCTTTACACCACCAACTAGCTAATGGGACGCGGACCCATCTGAATGCGAAAGTTAAATCCTTTCCTCTTATGTGCTTGTGCACTCAAGAGCTTATCCGGTATTAGCACCAGTTTCCCGGTGTTGTCCCGGTCATTCAGGCAGGTTATCCACGCGTTACTCACCCGTCCGCCACTATTTGGTGGTGAGTGATTGGTGATTGGTCGTTGGTATTCCCAACCACTAACCACTAATCACCCACCACTAAATCGTTCGACTTGCATGTGTTAAGCACGCCGCCAGCGTTCGTCCTGAGCCAGGATCAAACTCTCCGTTAATATCTGAAAAGTTTAATTTTCTAGCTCGTTTATTGCTTGCTCGGAATTTACTGCTCGCTTCGGTCTGTTCAGACTTGACGAGTCATGTGTTTCTTAAAACATCCATTCCACTGTTTAGTTTTCAAAGACCTTATTGGTAAAAGCTGTTGTCCAAGCCCTTATTGTGTCTTACATTTGGGAGTTGGTCGGACTTAAAACAATCTCTCTGTTTTACCGGCCGCTGTTTTGCGGCGACATTGACCATTGTATCTCTTTTTGCTGCTGCGGTCAACCGGTATTTTTTGGTTTTATTGTCCCTCAGGAAAGCGAAACAACAACGTTATATAAACTAACACATATGGTCGTATCCTGTCAATGGTCTTTAGCAAAAACAATAAAAATATTTTGAATCAGTTCTATTGTGCTCCACAGATCGTTATTGCTATTCACTTACCTGCACATCTATAAAAAATATTTACTTCTATTGAAGATAAGCATTCCATACCTTAAATCTTAACCTCGAAAAAGCTGGTATGTTACTTCAATAGACCACTGCCCAAAATACCGCCCTGGACGCTGACAAAGGTACTGGGAACGCCGCCTACTATAATACTTTCCACCAGAGGCACCTGCATGGCGATTACTGCTTCACCCCCTTTGAAGGGGATCACAATGCGCACATTGGTATCGAAATTTAAATAAATTGCATGACGGGTTTGGTTGATCCCGGCGGTTTCAAATTTGTCGACCACATTAACCCTGACTGTCCCGGCCGGCATAATATTATATTTTAACCGTGGGCCCAGATTAGCCAACAAGGGAGCCCCAAGGATTTGCCCTACCGGTATGCCGAAGGACTGCCAACGCAAATCCTCCAAAGCCTTCTGTATGGCCAGAGTGGTAGCAGAGGCAAACTGATTCACCTTGATGGTGTTGGCCTGCATGAGCACAATATGCCCCTCGCTGTCTTTGTGGATCAGTACAAAGTCCTGGTATTGCAGGTTCTCATCCGCCACCTTCTGCTGCAAAGCTTCATTAGCTGCCTCAGTGGCCAGCTGCACTGCTTTTATTTCGGCGATATTAAAAAAGGTCTGCCGCAAGGTTAAATCGGCCAACAATATTAAACCGATCACTATTATATTTATGAAGACAATGCTCACTATTGTTTTCCCTTTTTGCCTGCGCCTGCTCCTAAACAAATCTGCCACCTCCTTTAGCAAGCAAAAACCACTACACCATCTTATAATTTATGATGCAGAATAGAAAATGATAGCCGCTCTAGAACAAAAAAAGCGCTTAAGCGCTTTTTCAGGTCTGCTGAACCAATTTATTTCGTATCTATAGTGCAGCCTAGATACTAATTTGGAAGAATTTCCTCTTTCCCACCTGGATGACCATGCCATCTGTTAAATTTAGATGGGCATTAAAATCTGCCATTTTTACTCCGTCCACCTTCACCGCACCCTGTTGGATTAGGCGCCTGGCCGCGCTGGTGCTGGCGGCACTACCGGCAGCAACTATCAACCGGGGCAGCCAAACAGCATCCCCCATGTCTGGCGTGGGCTTGAAAGCGGGGATTTCATCAGGCAAATCCTTTTGCTGGAACATCCTGATAAACTCATCTTCTGCCGCCTGGGCCTGTTCCCGGTCGTGGTACTGGGTCACGATTTCCCGGGCCAGCCGCATCTTCACATCCCGCGGGTGCAGGGCACCACTGTTCAAGCCTGTTTCAATAGCACGCAAATCCGCCAGTGACACTGCCGTCACCAGTTCAAAATATCTGACCATCATGTCGTCGGGCAAAGACATGGTTTTACCGTACATTTCCCGCGCCGGCTCATCAATACCGATGTAGTTACCCAGGCTTTTACTCATCTTCTGTACCCCGTCCAGCCCCTCCAAAATGGGCATGGTAATGGCAATCTGGGGTGCCTGGCCGTACTCCTTCTGCAGTGTGCGGCCCATAAGCAGATTGAATTTTTGGTCGGTACCACCAATCTCTATATCTGACTGGAGGGCCACAGAATCGTAACCCTGCATCAGCGGGTAGAGCAGCTCGTGAATGCTAATCGGTAAACCTTCCTTATAACGCTTATCAAAATCATCCCGTTCCATCATCCTGGCCAGGGTATATTTAGCGGCCAGCTCAATAACCTGGGCAAAATTCAGGGCGGAAAGCCAGCGGCTGTTAAACTCCACACTGGTTTTTTCGGCATCAAGGATTTTGAATATCTGCCTTTCATAGGTGCGGGCATTTTCCAATACCTGCTCGGCAGTAAGCTGTTTGCGGGTTTCTGATTTGCCGGTGGGATCACCAACCTGGGCCGTAAAGTCACCGAGCAGTAATACTACCTGGTGTCCCAGGTCCTGAAATTGCCTCAGTTTTTGTAGTACCACCGTATGGCCCAGATGAATGTCCGGGGCAGTAGGGTCCAGGCCCAACTTTATCTTGAGAGGCCGGGCATTTTTGATTGAGGACTTTAATTTGTACACCAACTCGGCCTCAGGAATAATTTCTACCGTACCCCGCTTAATAATCTCCATCTGCTGATTTAAATCGGCCAAAATAATACCCCTTTCCTAAAATCCAATAAAAATCCCATTAATTATATCAGCAATTTGTCTACCAAATCAACACTGGCGGACCTTTCTTATTGGGACAGCGCAATGGGCTGGGATACTAGATGGCTTTACTGATCCAGTTTACAAAAAGGGATATGACACTGATCACCTGGGGGAGAGTGCCGCTGTAATAAACTTCTCGGCCGCCTTTCCTGCGCACACCGGGCACAAGTGTGAGCGCTTCAGCATAACCTGGCCAGGTCACCTGCAGCTGCAATTCCACAGGTTCCGGCAGGCAAAAAGGTTTAAAGCCTCCTTTTATCCCTTTTTCCGTGGCATTTTGGGCTGCTTCTTTAATCTTCTGTTTAACTATTTCCGGGTGAAAATTTAGTGCGGCACAACTACCTATGGCCTCCTTGACCACTACTGTTTGCAGATCAGGCAAATAGGTGCCGATTTCTTCTATAAAGGCTTGATCCCCGGTGGCCAGGCCCACAGGCACACCAAAATGGCCGGCGCAAGCAGCGCTAATGAAAGCTTCCCCGGCTTCAACGCCATTTAGCTGCATGCCGGTAATCAAGGTGTTCATCGTATGGGGCAAAACAGCCGCCGGCGTGCCGCCACCAGCATGCAGGCCAATGAGAAAGACCAGATCACAGGCCTGCACAGTGTCCATCCACATCCACCTTCTTTTTGTGCCGCTAATCAGGGAAGCCCGGCCGGACAACCGGCCATGATAAATATTTTGCTTAAGCATGTGCATATCGGAAACAACAATATCTGTTGCCCCCCCGGCCAATGCCCCCTCTATAGCCGCATTTACCTCTGCCGTCATCTCCGCCCGATGCAGGCTGTCTTCCGGTTGATTTTCCGCCCAGTCTACATAGCCACAGATACCTTCTATGTCGGCAGCAATAAAGACCTTAAACATAATAAATCACCCCTACAAAGGAATATACCTTTTCCCTTGAAAAAATGCCCCGGCAGGCCAGGTGGGTAAAAAGAAACCCGTAGGCCCTGAGGCTTACGGGTTTTAATGCCTTTATTCATTACTAGGAGGTTTTTACTCCCTTGAAATCCAGCTTGAGGCCGGCAGCCGCCATCTTGCGGCGGACGTAGGCCAGGTTCTGCTGCAAAGGAATATCCTTGGGACAGAGGTCGTCACAGGCCATCAGTCCGACGCAGCCGAATGTGCCGTCTTCATTGCCGATTACCTCATAGTATTCGGCGTTGGAACGCTCATCCCGCGGGTCAATAAGGAAACGATAGACCCGGTTAATCCCGGTAGCACCGATGAAATCCGGTCTGATATTGGCAGTAATACAAGCAGCTACACAGCAACCACATTCGATACACTGCTCCGGATCATAGATTTCCTCACAGGTCTTATTCTCCATCCTTACTTCCAGGGCATTAAAATCAAATTTCTTATTGGTGTGAACCCAGGCTTCCGCCCTAATCTGCAAATCCCTGAACCAGGTGCCGGTATCCACAGCCAGGTCGCCGATTAGCTTAAACACCGGCAGCGGCATAACTGTGAATCTGCTCGGTAGCATACTGGTCATGGTCTTGCAGGCCAGTCTGGGCCGGCCATTGATCAGCATGGCACAGGAACCGCAAATTGCTGCCCGACAGACGAAGTCGAACATTAATGTCGGGTCCTGTTTTTCACGGATTTCATTAAGAGCCACAAATAAGGTCATGCCTTCGTGTTCTTCTAATTTATAGTCCTGCATCCGCGGTTTATCACCGGGAATGTTCGGGTTATAGCGAAAACAAGATATTGTTAACTGGCGTCCCATACTATTTTCACCTTCCTCCTTATACTGTATTATTTGCCTTTTTTCGGTCCCGCACTTGCTTCACCGTATCCACGATCGCCCGGTGGCAATATCGGACAGGCAACATCTTCATAATCAAGCGTAGGCAGGTCGGCCCCTTCTTTCCAGTAGGCCAGTGTGCGTTTGAGCCATTTGGCATCATCACGTTTTGGATGGTCCTCCCGGAAGTGGCTGCCCCGGCTCTCGGTACGCATTAGCGCACCATATGCTACGCATAGCGCCGTGCGAACCATTCCCGGCATCCGAATCGCCTGAGCCAGTTCTGGGTTGGCACCCTGCCCGGAGGAACGGAGACCAATTTTCAGTGAACGCCGATACAGTTCTTGGAGTTTTGCCACACCCTGTTCCAGGGATTTGCCGGTGCGGAAAATGTGGACGTGATCCATCATAGCCGTACCCATAGCATCTCTAATTTCATAGACGTTTTCCCGACCGTTTTTGCCGGAAATAAGGTTCTTAATTTTTTCTTCTTGTTGCTTGACAAAGCCGTCAACAAGTTTCATATCGAAATTCCGGGTCACACCAAGTGCATACTTGGCCACCTGCTTGCCACAGATATAGCCGGCGGTGACGGTCTCCGCCAGGGAGTTGCCGCCCAGGCGGTTGAACCCGTGCAGATCCCAGCAAGCTGCTTCACCCATGGCAAAGAGCCCTTTGAGCCCATAGGCTGCTCCGTCCTTGTTGGTGCGGATACCGCCCATGGTGTAGTGCTGGGTCGGGATGACCGGTACCAGATCCTTGGCCGGGTCAATACCGTTAAAGTTGGTAGCAATAGTAGCAATTTCACGCAGATTCTTCCACACCCACTGGCGACCCAAATGGCGGATATCCAACCAGAGGTGTTGCTGGTCGGAATATTTACTGGTTACACCATAACCGGCCCTGATATGCTGGACCATACGCCGGGAAACAACATCACGGGAGGCCAGCTCTTTCTTCTTGGGCTCGTAATCAGGCATAAATCTATGCATGTTCTTGTCCAGCAGATAGCCGCCGTCACCACGGGCGCCTTCCGTCATCAGAATATATACAGGAGGCATCCCTGTGGGGTGAAACTGAATGGCTTCCATGTTGCCCAGGGGGACAACACCGGTAGCCAGTGAAATGGCGCCACCGGTACCTTCATTAATAACAGCGTTAGTGGATGCCGCATAAATACGTCCGGCGCCACCGGTACCGATGATAGTTGCCCGAGCCAGATAAACATTAAGTTCACCTGTACGCAAGCATCTGGCTACGCAACCAAAGCAGGTTTCTCCATCATGGATTAGGGCAATGGCTTCCATCCGGTCGTGGACGGGAATGCCCATCTTGCAAACCTGTGTATCTACAACGAACTGCACCGTATGGCCGGTGCCATCAGAGGTATAGCAGCACCGCCACTTGGCCACACCGCCAAAGTCACGGGCTGTAATCAAACCTTCTTTATCTTTAGTGTCTTCAGTTTCGATACCACTGGCGTACTTCTTTTTGCCGGCGGTAACCCGGTTCCAGGGTACACCCCAGTGATCCAGTTGTCTAATCATTGAGGGAACAGTCTCACAGAAGAGCTTGGCAACCTCCTGGTCACAACCCCAGTCCGAACCTTTTACGGTGTCGGCAAAGTGGATTTCTGGGCTGTCACCTTTACCCATAGCAATGTTTCCCAAAGAAGCCTGCATGCCGCCCTGGGCAGCAGTACTGTGGGAACGACGCGGGGGAACCAGGCTGAGTATAATCACACTATGACCGACCGCAGCACATTCAATGGCCGAACGTTCGGCGGCAAGTCCGGCACCAATTACTAAAACATCAGAAATAAAGGTATTTTTTGCACTCATTGGATGACACCCCCCGCCGGCAGATTAGCAGCAATTTGTGTGAATGTGTATAGAGCTGCAATGCCTAGACCAACAATAACAACAGTAATACCCTTTAGTACCCAACCCATTGTGTGGCGGTCCCACCAGCCCCACTTAACCAGGATCCGGTAGAGACCGAAACCACCATGATATTCACCGGCAATGAGGAATATCACATAAAACACGATGAAGAATGGGAAAGCAAATCCACCCCATGTGTGATCGGCCGGTCCTGTAGAAGCTACACGCATGGCGCTTGTCGCCGCCCTGAGGGGCCAGGCGCCCAGGATTATCCAGAGGTGTATGCTGGCCATGACGCCAACGAATAGAGCAGATACAACCTGACCTACCCAAATCCAGGTATCGAAGTGATTCATCATTTTTGCCATCCGGTAGGTAATCCTCATGTCCCGTAACCGTACCGGCGCCCTACGCAATGCCAGGAATATATGGATAATAATGAGTAGGATTGTGGCAGGAATGCCTACCTGTGCAAGATAATACTCATCTAGGCCTATAGATAACCGATTAAAAAGATCTGGACTGACCACAATAGTAGCCACAAAGAGCATATGCATCCACAGGAATCCTATTAGTAAGACTCCACTAATCGACTGGGCAAGATCGACATAAAGGTCTGTTTTGCCATAAGACCTGTTAATAGTCGTTTGCAAATTCTTTGCCAGTTCCATATTACTCTCCTTTCCTAAGGGACTTTAAAAACTTGTTACCCCCTTACACTGTCCTTAAAAACAACTCCCAAATACTACAGTACGAGTCTCTTAGTTTCTGTGTACAACTCCCAAATACTACTTCTAATGCTGCTTAGGTTACCGCATACAACTCCCGAATGCTAAATCCTGGTTTCTAACTGATGATAGTGGGCAGCATTTCCCTCCTTCCGTCCAGTAACGCCCGGCATTGCAGATTCGCTAACAAACACACCGGGCTTACTTAAAAAATAAGCTATCTTTCTACACAAGATAGCGGTAGATAATTTGTAATGCACATCCCCTCCTTCAGTAAAAATAAGCAAAAATGCCCTTATCTTTAATGCAAAAGGTTAATTGTCTGGGGAATTCTACGCAATAATTTACTCCCCAAGCAATTATTAACAAGAAAAAAATTGGCTTTTACCCGTAAATAGATTTTCGACACTCCTGCAAAAAATCCTTTTAAAAGTAATAATTTAAAACAGTTTTTTTAAAATTATTCCTTTATACAGGTTAAATCTACAACCAGGTGCTGCAAAATCTTATCACTGGTATTATTTTGCTGACACACCTATGGCATTATTATAACTTATATGTTATTAATAAGGTGCAATATGCTTTAAAAATATATAAAATTTACAATATGATGGGAGGGGGTGTTTAGGAAATGGAATTCATATGTGACACCTGTGGGAAAGAGGTCACCCCAAAGGAAGGCACATTATCCTGGGTGGACGAGGGAAATTCCTTGCGGGATTTTAAGATCACCCATGAGTCCGATCAAAACCACCAGTGCCATCCGCGTCACGTAGGCTATGTTCACCTGTGGATTGCCACGGGCATCATAGGATACACCAAACTTACCGAATTACTTGCCGATTATTGGGTGAAGGGCTACAGCCTGGATGACATTGCCGGGCTAAAAAAAGCCTTAAACCAAATCAGCCTTTACATGTGGGAAAAATCAAAGGAATAGTCTTTATTAAAGGAAGGCTTTGTTCCTACCAAAAACAAAACCGTTCTTATGCATTGCTGCACAAAAACGGTTTTTCGTCCGTGTTAGAGTGTTGGTTGGCCTTGCTGCTGTTTGTCTTCCAACATCAAACGTTTTTTATAATTCCAGGCCAGTACTGCTTCCGCAAATTTCACCATTTTATTGGTCATATTGCCACCCACATTGCCATTGGCCCGGGAGGGCAGGTCACCCTTGTCCATATTCGCATAATCAGGCATGCCCAATTCGGCGGCCATTTCATTTCTAAACTCTTCCAGAGCCGGTGATACATATGGTTCCAGTTCTTTTGGAATCATACCGGTAGATATGTTTTTTATCAAATCAGGAGCGTCATCTTTGATAATGGTCAAATCCTTGATCATTGGGCTCCTCCTTTTTCAAACACCTTGTTTTTGGCCTTTATTTTTATTCTTTTAATGCTTATTCTTTCAATGATGAAACATTATTATGTTAGTAATATTTATATGTCGATAAACCCTAGCCTTCTTGTTCTTTTTTAGCCAGCATGGTATTGACCATGTTTTGGGCCTCAAATAGAGCCACAGCCAGTCCCTGACCACCAGCATTAACGTCTTCGCTGTCTGCAGATTGCAAAAGACCAAAAATAACGCCAACCGCCTGTCCGCTGGTATTGTATACGGGGCTGCCGCTGTTTCCCGGATAGATGGGGGCGTCAATACTAAAAATTTTGCCCTGGTGATCCCTGATCAGCAAATACTGCTCCACCTTCCCGTCTACCAGAATGTTATTCAACTGAAGCGGGTTTCCCACTACCCTGATTTTTTCTCCCGGCATGGGCAATACGGAAAAATCGACGGCTGCTGTCGGTAAATTCTCCCCCTGGAGGGCAATTACAGCCAGATCAGTTTCCGGCCTGCTGACCCAATGTTCCGCCCGGTATACCTGGCCGTCGGGAAAAGTTATGGACATGTTCAGGGCATGCTCAATCACATGGTGGTTAGTGATGATCAACCCGCCGGGATCGATATTAAAACCGGTACCCAGTTTTCTTTCCGCAGTAATTGTCCCCGGCTGGTGGGCCACCACATCAATCCTGACCACAGCCTCCGTAAGTTGGCGATCAACAGTTTTTTTGAGTTGAAATGAATTTTGCACCAGCTCAATTAAGGAACGATCACGGGGAAAGGCTGTAGCCAAAGCCAGACTAAGAAAAGCCAGGGCAGTAATAAAAGCCACCACACGCAATAGGGGTGAACGTGATGCCCGCCGGTCGTCAAATTCATCCTCCTCGGTGTAATCGTCCTCTGCCAAAAATTCTTCCTGATCGGGGTAAGCATCCTCTGCCCAATAATCATCATCTGCCGGCAGCTCATCCGGCCCGGTGTCCTCATCCCCGGCAGCAGCTACAGTTTCCAGGTCCTCCTCCACCAGATCTTCATTGTTGTTGGACCCCATTTTATCCGGTGAGATAATATCACCACCACATTAAAATTTTGTTCTTTAGGGATGAACATTAATACCTTCATTATATATGCATAGTAGCAGCCAATCTATATGGTCTTGATCGTTGATTTGTCAAAATTCCTCAGGTTTAAAGGCTATAATAGAAGGCGATACTGAAATTTAAGGTGGTGCTACGGCCCTATGAACGATTGCAGCCAACAGGAACAACAAGCCCCGGCTGGTGAGAAACCGGTCGGCAGCCCCTGGATGAAAAAGCTGGGTATACTGCTGGTTGCCCTGTCATTCGTGCTCTACGGGGGAATTTTACTGGTGCCATTTACCCCCTTTGCCACCGCCACAAAAGCGGTAATCACCACCGGGCTGATCATTACCGGGGAAACCTCCTTCTGGTTGGGTGCTTTGCTGCTGGGAAAAGAAATAGTAGCAAAATACAAAAGATACCTCAACCCACTGCAGTGGTTTAAAAAGCAGGACAGCCGGGACAATTAGAGGCCGCCGGCAGCAGATTCCCGGGAAAGCTTTTTCGCTTTAAAGCTGTTTCACCACTTGACATTTTTCATGATTATTGCCATAAATATAATAATTGTAATGTGTACAAATGCGGGGTGGTGGGGTGTAATAGTGGACTAATGATTGGAAAAATGTTTATAATGTTTTCTATGGAGGTAGAAATATGAACAATCTAAAAATATTTTTGTTAATGGGTTTACTATCAGTAATCCTGGTGCTCATTGGAGGAGCAGTAGGAGGCAGCGACGGGGCAATCCTGTTTTTTCTCATCTCACTGGGCATGAACTTCTTTAGCTACTATTTCAGCGACAAAATGGCCATCAAAATGACCAAATCTCAACCGGTCTCGCAAGAACAGGCACCGGAGCTGTATAGTATCGTTGGAAATCTAGCCAATAGAGCCGGTCTGCCCATGCCGCGCCTCTATATCACGCCTTCAATGCAGCCCAACGCTTTCGCTACAGGTAGAAACCCGGAAAACGCAGCCGTAGCAGTAACCAAAGGACTGCTGCAGGTATTAAACCGCAGTGAACTGGAAGGCGTACTGGCCCACGAACTGGCCCACGTCAAAAATAGAGACGTGCTGCTGGCTACCGTCGCGGCCACCTTTGCCGGCGCCATTGCCATGATTGCCAACATCATTAAATGGGGAGCCATCTTAGGTGGGGGACGAAATGACGGTGAAGGGGGCGGCAACTTTATCGGTGCTATTGCCCTGGCCATCATCGCCCCTCTGGCGGCCATGATTATCCAGATGTCCATCTCCCGCTCCCGGGAATTCCTGGCCGATGAAACAGGGGCCCGCATTGCCGGCCAGGGCGGTGGTCTGGCCAATGCCCTGCTGAAACTAGAAAGTGCTGCCCGGCGGATGCCCATGGAGGTTAACCCGGCAGCATCACACCTTTTTATAGTTAACCCCCTATCCGCCGCATCGATGATGAAGCTTTTCAGCACTCACCCACCGATTAGCGAAAGGGTGGAACGGCTGAAAAACATGCGGGTCTAGACAGGGACCAGGTGGCATCATCACCCCTTGATTGACATCAATTGACTATTATATAATAGTGTTAACATGAAGAGGACATTTTACCTTTGCCGGTGGAATGTCCCCTCATTTAATGTTTGGTAAGGGGGGATAATTACGTCAAGAATAACAACATTGTCCCGGCCTGTTTTTGAAAATCTGTTAATGCACCTGGTAAACATAGAACAGGATCAAGACAACCTTATTGACGAATATTTTCCCGAGCAAACAGTAGAACGCTACCAGTTCAAAAATATGCTGGACAACTATATCAGCAAAATTGATTACCTGATCAGATACAATATCGGTGTGGGTGAAAGAGGAGATAATCAGTTACCTTTTGTAGTGATCAACAGCAGTGTTGATCTACTGGATATGCGCACCTGGGAGACTCTCACCTACCGGATGGTCACACCGGACAACAACAAGGAAGCCCACGATGTGTCCATATTTTCCGCCCTGGGCAGGGCTCTGCTGCTGCAAGAGGTGGGTTCGGTGGTGACAGTGAGGATCCTGGGGAATAGATTAATATATAAGATCCAATGTGTTAGATTTGCTGGTTAATTGCATGTTTTCTTGTAAAATCCTCCCCCTGCGGGAGGGTTTGCTATACCTCTGGAAGGAGTGTTGTGGTCATGACACTAGAAGGAAAAACTATCGCGGAAACCGCAACCACGTTAAGCCAGTTCATCCTACCATCCCAGGCTAATCCCATTGGCACAGCCCACGGGGGCGAACTCCTAAAAATGATGGACAACTGTGCCGCTGTCTGCGCCATGAAACACGCCCGTTCCGTATCGGTAACCGCCGGTGTGGATGATGTCAACTTTCATGCCCCTGTTTATGTAGGGAATTTCGCCACCTGCAACGCCCATATTACCTATGTATCAAACCGGAGCATGGAGGTTTCTGTCAATATTTATGCTGAGGACTTGTTGGCGGGCACAAAACAATGCTGCATGACGGCATACTTCATTTTTGTAGCCCTGGATGAAAATTTGCAACCCAAACAGGTGGCGCCCTTGATTCTGCAAAACGAGGCGGAAAGAAAAAATTTTGCAGAAGGAAAAGCCAGAATGGAGGAACGCAAGAAAAAACCACGGGTATGTTGGATTTCGCTATATTAGTGGCTAAAACCCCTGCCATATAACCCATGGGCGGGGAGACAGGATACTAAAGGTGCCGGATGAAAACTAAACTACGGTTAATTGTGTTATCTATTATTGGTATAACAGTCACTTGCTGGGTAATTTGGTATACAAGCCCTTTAGATCTAATTCAATTAAACCCTGAAGACGTACAGAAAATCAGCATATTTGACGGTAATACAGGAACATCCCTGCATCTAACGAAGGATGAGGATATAACCTATATTATTAATAATCTGAACGCTGTTAAACTAAAAAGGGGCAAAATATCTTTAGGATACCTGGGATACTCTTTTAAAACAACGATCTATTTAAATAACGGTAAAAAAGCAGCCGGTTGGAATAATTTTATTATCAATCCTAAAAATACGATTAGAAAGGATCCATTTTTCTATGAAGTAGTTGAAGGCAGTATTGATTATCAATATATTAATAGGTTGATTCAAGAAGCAAGAGCCCAGGATTAATTACCACATTAGTTAATCAAAGGTATTTTTAGTCCCTGGGAATTTACAGCTTTTACCCGGGGTATTGCCCTACAGTGTCCCCATAATGTTGAGCAGGCTCTGGTAGCTGTCCACATCGTGGTATTTCACACCAGCAGTAGATATTTCGTTGAAGAGTTTTTTGGCACAAGTTATCTTCGCTTTTTCAATTTCATCAGTGCGGTTAATTTTACCAAATTGTGTTGATTGCATACTGCCCTTTGTCTCGGCGATGAAGAAGATGTGTTTCACTGAGCCCTTCTTGAACGAAATTGCCCAGTCTGGTGAGTAATTACCCACGGGCGTTGGGATATAGAACCCCCGCGGTCCCCGCGGCAGCTTGGCATAAACAATCACCTCATCAGCCGCATCCAGATCTTCGGCAAACTGCCGTTCAATGCTGTTGGCGGAGGCACCGTCAGTAAAAATATAATCCTGAATGGCGTTTTTTGCCCTGAACGCCCTGGCGTATTCGTCGGAAGCTCGACCTATATTAAAGATATCCTGGGAGTATGGTTCTTCCGCGCTAGGAGCATAGGCGATATGCTCCACGACAACAGATGCCTTTTGACGATTGATAAGGCCCGAGATCCTACTAATGAATTCCTCGGGGTTCTCACGGAACAGCCACAGTTTCTCAGGTAAAATACCTTTGAGTATAGCTGTGACCGTGCGGCGCGTAAGGGTTGCACCTGCCGCTATTTTCCCAATCAGATCATAGCCTACATAACTGCCCCAAGCACGGTCTAGTTTTTTTGTCTCTTTACTCGCCACGTTAAATTCTATACCGTCTTGCTCACCTCGTGTAATGCTATAGGAAAGCTGAGCAACCCTTAATTCTGCATTGATAGCGGTGATGGATTTTTGAATAAGTTCATCACTGTCAAATTCCACTGTGTAGGCATATTTTTTGTTAATCCGTTCCCAAAGTTCTTTAAAGTCCTGCCAGTTTTTATTCAGTGGATTGTCCCTAACCTTCGTCTCATGTCCATTGACGGCCATATCTTTCAGGATACCTGGGTCAAATATGGCTTGTACCAGTTTGTGGACATTCTCAGATAGAGGCTGAAGCTCGGGCTTTAGAGGTGCCAGGTTACCAGTCTCTGCGGCAGCACGGTAGGTATCCGTAATACCCCCATTGTCATCCACATAGTAGTTGCGTACAAGATAGTTGTATACTGCAGTAGCTTCCGCTACTGAAATCGTATGCACAGCCTCCCCGATCTTGATATCCCTGCCAGTGAAATACTCAATACATACCTTCGTCGGGCGCTCGTAAAGGTCAGCTTTGATTTCCCTTTGCAAATCCCCAACAAATCCAGCATAACTTTCACTTGCAACAACTGTCAGCATATTCACGCCGTGAACGAGGGTTTCACCGCAAACCTCCAAATCCTGCCGTTCACCGTTGCTATTCACGCAAAGGCGCAGGCCCCGCCCCACTTCCTGCCGTTTTGTTGTGGCGCTGTGGGAATGTTTCAAGGTGCATATCTGGAACACATTGGGGTTATCCCAGCCTTCCCGCAGGGCAGAATGAGAGAAAATAAACCGTGTTGGTTCATCAAAAGAAAGCAGCCGCTCTTTGTTCTTTAGAATCAGATCATATGCAGAGATGTCATCCGAGAATTCACTGCCCCGCTTAACCTTACTGTCCACCGACCGGCCTTTCTTATCTATAGAGAAATAACCGCGGTGGGTGTCGGCGGTATCAATGCCCCGCAGATAGGCCTGATAGGATGAGGGGAACAACACCAGCCGCTCATTTAGCGCCGCCGTATATTCTTCCTCAAAAATACGGCCGTACTCACCGAGAATTTCCGCGCCATCTTCACCATACTGGCGGTACTTTGCAACCTCATCAATAAAAAAGAGAGACAGACACTTGATGCCCTGGACAAACAGCTTTTCCTCCTTGTCGAAATGGGAGGCTATTGTTTCGCGGATTTGGATGCGGCGTATATCATTCTCATTGACATTGCCGCTTGCTTTTCCTGCCGTCAAGGTATCACCATTGGAGAAGGTAACCATTGATTGTACAGGGTCGATTTTAGCGATGGAAATGCCTTTATACTCCTCGAGGTTATTCGATGCGGTATAAATGCTGTCATTCTCGCCTAGCATACGAATCTCTCGTTTAATGCCACCGCCGCGCATGACCTCAAACTCTAACCTGGCCAACGGCGGCTTCACGGGGTCGACAACAATAGCGGCAAGATACATATACCGGTTTGTCCCACTCAGGTTTCTTAACTCAAAACCCTTGACCTCAATTTTTTTAACCAATTTCTTTTTGAAAGCATCCAGTGCATCCAGAACATAGACCAGATTGTGGGAAGTCTTATGGGTCGCCGAGTAGTTAACTGAAAACAAAGGATTAAAATTATTTTTCAACGCGTTCTGGGTCGCTGCACCCCCCATTTTCTGGGGCTCGTCCAAAATAATAATCGGCTGGTTTGCCTTTATAACATCAATGGGACGGCGAGAGCCAAACTCATCCCGCTTGGTGTAAATAATCCGGGCAACCTTGTTGCCCCGCCTGCCTGGAGCATTCTTGGCCTCGTTCATGGTGGTATTAAAGGCTTGTGTATTAATGATCATCACATTGATACCAGCGTTTTGGGAAAACTCGTCTAACTGGTGGAGGTTTGAGGAATTATACACAAAAAACCGGGCTTTCATGCCGTATAATTCCATAAAATGTTCCTG
>JABMJD010000086.1 GCA_013201395.1 Candidatus Syntrophopropionicum ammoniitolerans | reverse complement strand
CCTTCCATAGAGGTTATTTTCCCTTCCATAGAGGTTATTTTTCCTTCCATAGAGGCTATTTTCCCTTCCGTGCGCTGCAGGGTTTCATCTATGGTGGTAACTGCTGCGTTTGTAACATCGGTACGGTATTCCAGGGCATGAAGCAGCTGGGTTTGTTCTTGTTGAGTGCTTTCGATATTATTAACTCTACTTTCTATTTTGTCGAGTTTTTCTAGTATTTGTTGAAATATTTTTTTGTTCATGGTTTTTCTCCTTTGCAGGGTTTCCTTCCAGGTAACCACCAGCGATATTAGCTGTATACGTATCGCAGAGGGATCTTGTAATACTATTCAATAAAAGATATAATAATCCTCCATTAGCAAGTGGTTACAGATGCTACTAAACACATAAATTGGCCAAATCCATTGGGCCACAATATGAATTCAAGTTCAAGAACCGTCCCTAACTTGACTAACTTGAAATAGGGGGAACTTCAAGATGGACATCTGTGAAATCTGCCAAAAGAATCAAGCCAGCATACACTTAACCAGGGATGATGGTACCGCCCAGGAGATTTGCCGGGATTGTTTTAATGTGATTTCAGCGAAGCAAATGGGCATTGAGTTGACCCCATTTAAAAGTGGGATTTATGAATATCCCGGCGGGAATGGGAAAATGTACAAGTTCACTGTTGCCAAAATAGTGCTGCCGATGGGGATAGGATATGAGGCGACGGAGATTACAAATGATAATTCCCCCGGCTACAAGGTTGCCATATTGGATGATCTGGACTGCGACCAGGATTATCTCTTTTATAAATTGGAAGCCAAGATTAAATATACGCTGTCTGAAAAATATTTGCAGACCAACACCTACCCCAACGGAATAAAGCACACCAGGCTAAAAGAAGATGAGGTTGTGGGCAGATTCGAATATAATGAAACAAATGATGAAATACATAATGTGGTTATTGACGGCAAGGTGTTTTCCTGGGAACAGCTGGGCGAAATGTTGAACGCATACGAAGGATTCCAGTTCAAGCTGAAAATCTACGATATTACCGAGGACATCCGCTAATTCAAGTGGAGGTGGCTGCCGATACCATTGGTTTATGCAAATTAAAAGGGGACCGGACGCATCCGGTCCCCTTAAGTGTATGCCGAAGCATTACACCGCCATTAGTATATTATATGATATCATATTTTAAGATGATATCATTATTGTATCTATGCTAGGCAAAAAGGTGGGGTTGGCTTTTAGCCGGACCTGCTGGAGGAATCTCTGCGGCAGGCCGTACCATCACTGGAGACGATTCTATGTTATCCCAACAAGAATTAATCAAGCGGTTTTTAAGCATCAGGATATGGAAAAGGGGCGATCAGCGCGCTCCCCATAAGCCGCTGCTTATTTTGTTCATGCTGGGGCGGGTGCAAAGGAGGGAACCGCGCCTGGTTACCTATGCTGAGGTAATGGAACCGCTGCAATGGTTGTTGGACGATTTTGGCCCACCCCGGCGTTCCTCACCGGAATATCCTTTTTATCATCTTGCCGGTGACGGCATCTGGGAGTTCTCATTTACAGGGGCACGCAGCATAGTGGGCAGCCCTACGGCTCGTTTTCTACTAGACAATAATGCATCCGGCGGGTTTAGTGCCGATGTATATGCTGCCTTAATAGACAACCCCTGTTTGCTGAGGACAATTGCCTCCCGTATATTAAATGAGCATTTCCCCCCTTCGATGCACACGGAAATCCTTCTGGCAGCCGGTCTGAACCTTGATGCTCTTGATGCTGTTGAGGTGGAGACAGGGGCTGCTTCCCGGATCCGTGACAGCAAATTCCGGGAACGTATCCTGGTCGCCTATTCTTTCAAATGTGCTGTGTGTGGTTTTAACGTTTGGCTTGGCAGGGTGCCTGTGGCCCTGGAAGCTGCCCATATCAAATGGCACCAGGCAGGGGGGCCGGACCAGGAGGATAACGGGCTGCTGCTTTGCATTATGCACCATAAACTCTTCGACCGCGGGGCATTTAGTATTGATCACAATCTGCAGGTTATGGTTTCCGACAGGGCTCACGGTGGCGAGGGTTTTGAACAGTGGCTGGCCAATTTTCATGGTCGCAGGATTCGTTTGCCAGATAGACCCCAGTACAGACCAGGGGACAACTATATCGACTGGCATCTGAGGGAAGTCTTCCGTGGCCAGGGTAAGTCAAGTCAGGGACGGTTC
>JABMJD010000085.1 GCA_013201395.1 Candidatus Syntrophopropionicum ammoniitolerans | reverse complement strand
TTCCCCTGTCAAGGTATCTAGTTTGAGAACGCCCCCGGGCGACTAATCACCAATCACCAACGACCAACCACCGTTTACCCGCAAGGCTTACAACGCAGCTCCGCTCGCCCCTTATAATTGTCCGAGCTCATTCACCCTCGGGCTCGGGCCAACTCGCCGCCGCCGCGGCTCAAACAGTGCCCTCGCTAATCCTCGGGTTCACTCGCTCTTTGAATTAGGCCTCGATGTCGCCTGCTTTTGTAAGCCTTGCAGATTTCCGACAGATCGGGGACATTCCCCAGCGACGAAGCCACCCTCCAAACAGAGGTGTGTCCCCGTTCCTATGTTCCGGTTCCTCGAGTCTGATTTCCCTGCTTGCTTCTGCCTTCTACTTTCTGCTTTCCAACTTTCCAAACCCAATAAAAGCAAAACAGGACAGGTTTTTCCCCCCCGCCCTGTTATTATTATACATGCTTAAGTTTTAAATCACCTGTTATTTAGCAAGTCGCCAATATTTGCGTTTATACCATCCTTAAACAAGGCATCAACTATTTGCGTCTCGCTGACCACACCTCTATACTGCCATTCCTTATCCAGTAATATTACCACATGAAATCTTTGGGGAATAAAGGCAGTGATGATGTCTTTTAACCGCACGTGGTCAAAAGACACCAACGGTTCGGCAGGAAGCACACCGGCTGTAACCAGTTCCTGTTTTTTTTGTGTTAAATGCCTGATGAAATGAAACGGCGCCAATCCTTTTTCCCGTGTTGCCGCATAGAACAAAAACCCACCAACAACCAAAATATCCAGGCCCGATAAGTGCAGTAGTAAACCAGCGGTACCCAGCAAAACAATCGCCACTCCCCAAAACTGGCCTAGCCGGGCCGCCTTATAGGTAGCTTCTTTAAACCCTATTCTTCTAGCCAGGTAAGCCCGGAAAACACGGCCACCGTCCAGTGGTAATGCCGGCAGCAGGTTGAAGGCGGCAAGCAAAAGGTTGCACTGAATAAAAAAGGCATTTAGCTGGTCATCCCACAACCCATGGCCTTTTAAGGCGGTACCCAGGCCAGCCAACAAAAGATTCGCTGCCGGGCCGGCGGCTGCCACCAATACCTCCCGGGAAGGATCCAGGACTATTTCTCCGCCAATACGGCAGACACCGCCAAAAGGCAGCAGTTCTATATCCGAAACATTTATACCCAGACGCATAGCAGCTGCCACATGGGCCAGTTCATGCAAAAGCACAATAGCAAAAACTATTAACCCCTTGACCAAAAGTCCGGCTACAAAAAACAGCCCGAGTAGGGCCAGAAACATATTATTAAGGTGGATTTGTACACCTGACACAGTACATACCTTCAAAGTGACAACCTCTCTCCCCAGAATTTCGCTAAATGTATTTCACAGATTGAAGGGGTTAAAACAAGGCATTTATTGTTTGATCTGCAGCCTGCTCAGGGGATCGACCAACCTTTTGTTTTCCCTCAGTTCAAAATGGAGGCAGCCCCCATCAACGGGGCCGTTACTGCCCACCTTGCCGATGGTCTCCCCAGCCTTGATCATCCCGCCTTCTTTCACTTCTATATCATCCAGTTTCCCGTAAAGGGTAAAGGTCCCCTGCCCGTGATCAATCAGAACATATCGGCCCAGTTCAGGATTGTCAGCCACCTTTTTCACCTCTCCATTCTGGACTGCCTTCACTGTGCTCCCTGGTGAGGCAGCAATATCTATACCGGCATGGAAACGTTCCATATCATCAACGGGATCAACCACCAGGCCAAAGTTACGGACAACCTTGCCGGAAACAGGCAGGGGTAAAAACCCACCTGGCGGACCATCGTTTACTATCGACACAACTGGCCGCGGGCTGCTGAAAAAAGGCCAGTCGGCATCAGCAATCTGCATTCCGTATTGGACTACCTTTTCAAATACCGGTTGATAATCCCACTCCGTAGTCAACACATACCTCAGATTTTCCCTGATCTGAGCACCCCAGGGAGTGCTTGTCCCCCTGAGAGCAAAAAAAGCGGCCAATATCAACAGCACAATCACAAACCGGTAAAGGTTCCCTCTCTTTTTGACGCTATTGGGGTTTTTCCATTTGTGCTGCTTTAGATAGGCTGAACTCCAGTCGTCTTGTTGCAGGTTGTTGCTGTTTTTATCAAAGCCCTTCAGCGTGCTCACCTCAATTTCATTTAGAATTTCCTAATTTAATTATATTTCCTTTATTAGGAAATATGACAGGATGTTGACAAACAAGTGGGACGGGGGGACAG
>JABMJD010000038.1 GCA_013201395.1 Candidatus Syntrophopropionicum ammoniitolerans | reverse complement strand
ACACTAGCCGGCTGAGGCACCTTATACCAATATTTGGTGGGACAAGGAACCTATCCCCCTGTCCCATTCCCTAGGATTCCTCTAAAACTGACTGCACGGCCTGGCCGATTTCAGCATAACCGGTACAGCGGCACAGGTTGGATTGGAGCCACTCTCGAATGGTAGCCTGGTCCGCATCAGGATGGATTTGGGACAAAGCGTGGCCGTTGACGATAAAGCCGGAGGTACAGTAGCCGCACTGAAAGGCAAATTCCCGTACAAAGGCCTGCTGCATCGGGGTGCCGTGCAGGCCTTCGATAGTGGTAATTTCATGGTCCACCGCCTCTACAGCCAGCATCAGGCAGGACTTTACCGGCCAACCGTCCAACAACACAGTGCAGGCGCCGCAGTCACCGTTTCTACAGCTGGGTTTGGCTCCAGTCAGGCCCATCTGGTCCCGCAACACCTCCAGCAGCGTATCGGCAGGCCGGGCCACCGCACTTCTTTCCTCTCCATTCACCCTCAGATGCAGCAATCCCTTGTTTAGAAACTTTGTCCCCTGATAACCAGCGACGCCTTCAACATCTCTTACAGCAGTATCTAACAAACATATTCCACTCCTTCCAATTGGCCCAGGGCCTCTTTCACTGTATTGCGGAATAAAAATGCCCTGTAGTCCCCGGACCCTTCCATATCGTTGACAATCTGCCCCGGCAGCAGCCCCATGATCTGATCCAGCCTTTCCTCCAGGGGTGCCCCCCGATCACAGAGCGCATTTTCCAGTTCAAAGGAGCGGAAAGGGAAGGCACACAGCCCGCTGAAGGCGGCCCTGATGTGCCCATTATCCTTAACAAAGGCGCTGGAAATGAGGGGATAGCCCACCCGATCCTGGGGATAGGATACCTGACCGTCGGTGGTTCGTTTGCTGCTGTAAAAGGGCAGATTGGTGTGATGTTTATTTATGCTCACCTGTACCAGCAAATCCCCCGGCTCCAGCTGCAGCGTCCGGTCAAACATCTTATCCAACGGCTCTCTTTTGGTGCCGTCTTTCCCCTCTATCACCACCTGACAGTCGGCTACCAGCAGGGCCAGGATGGCCTCCCGGTAGGGAATGCGGGCGCAGATGTTGCCCCCCAGGGTGATTTTATCCCGGATGGTATGATCTGCCACCCGCCCACCGCACCAACTGAGCAAGGGGTAAAAATTGGACTCCTGGATTTGGCTCAGGGTCACTGCTGCCCCCATCACCAAAGTGTCCCCCTGGTACTCCAGTACCCGGCACTCCGGGATATCCTTAACGTCAATTACCGCCTGGGGGTAGAGCTGGTGCAGCCGGGAAAAACTGATAATCTCCGTGCCGCCGCCGTAATAAAAGGGGTTTTTCCCCTGGGCTTGCAGGTCATGAAACAAATAAACTGCCTCCCCTGCTGAGGCGGGTTTATAATAAGCGAAATCAAAGGGAATCATGGTTATCCCCCCTTTTGGTCTTCCAGATGGCTTCCGGCGTCAATGGTGTAAAATCCAGATTTGTCTCCGCAGCCGCCGATAGGGCGTTGGCCAAAGCCGCAGGCATACCGAAAATGCCGTATTCACCAATACCCCGCATCCCATAGGGAGCATCCACCTGGGGCGTCTCCACAAAGCCAACTAAATACTGGGGATTTTCACCAAAGCGAATCAGGTGGTAGGTGCGCAGCTGGGGATTCATCCGTACCCCGCCGCTGTCACACAGGTTGGCCTCCCGGCTGCCGTAACCCAGGCCCATGCACATGCCGCCCATTGTTACCCCGGCAGCATTTTTCGGGTTTAATACCTTGCCTACATCAAAAACAGAGGCCGCCTTAAGTATCTTATAATTATAGTCACTGGTGTCCAGCTCCACCTCCACCGCTTGCACACCTACCGCCCAGGCCGGCCCCAACCGGCCCCGGCCCGTTTCCGGATCCAAAGGCAATAAATGATGCATGATAAAATTGCCCCGGCCGATGATTTCCCCGCCAATGGCGCTGCCATCTGTGTATTCGTAGCCAAACGCGATATTTTTGAATTCCACACTCATTTCCGGATCAGCTTTCATGTACACCTTACCCCCACCCACAGCCAGCACCTCCGGCGGGCAGCGTAGGGCTGTTGCAGCCACCTGGCGCAGCTGTTTAATCAGGTCTTCGGCTGCATCGAGGACTGCATTCCCCACCATGAAATTGGTCATGCTAGCCACCGTTTTCCAATGGGTGGGGCTGGTTTCTGTGTTGACCTCCATAATCACGTTAATTTTATCTACGTCCATTTGCAGCTTTTCCGCCAGGATCTGGGCCAGGGAAGTCTTGGTCCCCATGCCGATTTCCACTGCCCCCACATTTAAATTGAGGCTGCCGTCCCTATTAAAGGTGATAATGGCCCCGGAAGAGGCGGTGGGCGGGCTACTGGAGGTTTTCCACAGACAGCTCAGTCCTTTGGCCCGCACCTTACCATTTTCCTCCACCCGCACCCCTTCCTCCCAGTTGAACAATTCCTTCATCCGTTCCAGGCAGGCGGGTAGGTTGCCCACATTGCTATAGTTCAGCCGGACAGCAGTAGGGGTATAGTGACCGGGGCGGATAGAATTGCGCAGCCGTACCTCCAGGGAATCCATTCCTAGTGCGAAAGCCAGCTTGTCCATCGCCCGTTCAATGGCAAAGGTATAGGAGATACGGCCAAAACTGCGAAAAGAAGTGGCATAGGTATGATTTGTGTAGACACAGTAGGCATCACAATGAACATTGGGCACATTGTAGGGCCCTGTGCAATCCCCGGCTATAGCCCGAGTCATTTTTGTGCCGTTATCAGTGTAACCCCCGGTATCCACCAGGTAGGTTATTTCCATTGCCTTGATGTAACCAGCCTGGTCGGCACCTATTTTTATTCGGGCCTGCAAACCCATCTGGCCGGGGGAGGAGGTAAAATCCTGTTCCCTGGACTCGATTAATTTCACCGGCCGGCCCTGAACCGCGCGGGTAGCCATCAGGGCAATAATCTCCAGCTGGGTGTTGGCCTTGCCGCCAAAGACACCCCCCACCAGGGGCACATGGACAACAATCTGGCCTTCTTTGAGGTTAAAATAGTGAGCCAGCTCCTCCTTGACACTATGGGGCCCCTGGGTAGACGTGTTAATTATGATCTTGCCATCGGGCTTTATGGCTGCCCGGGCGTTACGTGGTTCCATCGCCGCATGGACGGACTGGGGTAGATTAATCACGCTTTCAATGATTACCTGGCTTTCTGCCCAGCCTTTGGCCATATCACCTTTGCGGATTTTGATGTGATTGGCGATATTACTGCCCGGTTGAGGGAATACCTCATCGGGCTTTAGCTTCCGGTAGGTAGCCATCCCTTCATGAAGAAGTGCCTTTTTGTCTTGAGCGTCCCGAATGGAATTTACTGTCGGCAGCGGTTCGTATTCTACTGTAACCAGCCCTGCCCCTTCTTTAGCTTTAGCCGGGCTATCAGCCACAACAATAGCTATGGGCTCGCCAAAATAGCGCACCCGGTCAGTAGCCAGAGGAGGGCGGTCTTCCAATGACGGCCCTACCAGCCGTGGCAGGGCGTCTCCGGTAACCACCGCCAGCACACCAGGCAAGGCCATTGCCTTTGACTTGTCAACAGATTTAATCAGCGCATGCCCATAGAGGCTGGTAACTAACCAGGCATGCAGAAACCCAGACTCATTAAAATCTGTATTATACCTGGCAGCCCCGGTTACCTTATCCCAGGACTCCTTCTTAGGGATACTGTGGCCTACTGCAATAGTGGTATCCAATTGCATTCACTCCCTGTGTTCAAACTTCCTATCTTTTGATAACCCCGTCAGTGTTTTGGTTAAAATCGTTTTTATGGACAAAGGTCTTACAGCATGTTTCCGGGCATTTGGCCACCGGGGTGGGTGTAATTTGGCCGGCATTGGGCGCATCAATATTGGCGGATAAATTTTGTGACATAGTATCCGAAGTGATCAGTATTTTGTCCGCCTGGCACAAATTACCCTTGCCATAATAATGGCAGTTGTTGACACTGCAAAAAATCTGCGGCACGAGCAAACACCTCCTTGTCTGCTATTATTTGTAGAATACCCATAGATATGTATTCAAGTTGGGGAGTGGGACGGGGGGACGGGTACCTCGTCCCACAATCTTTGGGGTATTTCTTTGGGGGCAGGTGGAAGGTTGAAAAGTTGAAGGCAGAAGGCAGAAGGCAGGAGGGTTGAAAGGTCGACGTGGCCACTGTTTGAGCCGCGCAGCGGCGGGTTGGCCCGAGCCTGAAGGTGAATGAGCTCGGACAATTATAAGGGACGCGCGGAGCTGCGTTGTCAGCCCTGCGGATGCTGATTAGTTGGGTACCGGCAGAACAAGATACCTTGACAGGGGATCGGGGACACAGTCTTTAGGGTATCCTTTTGGGGTCAGGTGGAAGGTTAGAAGGTTGAAAGCAGAATGGCTGAAAGGGTTGCAATTAACTTAAGAAGGTATGATCGGGCAAGTTACCTGGACAGGGGAATGGGGACACAGCCCTGTTTGGGGCCGGGCTTTGATGCTGGGTTATGTCCCCGGACTATACCTTGTCGCTGAGGAATGTCCAGGGGCATTGAAAATCAGCAGGGCTGACAAAAGCAAGCGACATCGCGCCCACATTCAAAGAGCGAGTGAACCCGAGGATTAGCGTGGCCACTGTTTGAGCCGCGCAGCGGCGGGTTGGCCCGAGCCTGAAGGTGAATGAGCTCGGACAATTATAAGGGACGCGCGGAGCTGCGTTGTCAGCCCTGCGGATGCTGATTAGTTGGGTACCGGCAGAACAAGATACCTTGACAGGGGATCGGGGACACAGTCTTTAGGGTATCCTTTTGGGGTCAGGTGGAAGGTTAGAAGGTTGAAAGCAGAATGGCTGAAAGGGTTGCAATTAACTTAAGAAGGTATGATCGGGCAAGTTACCTGGACAGGGGAATGGGGACACAGCCCTGTTTGGGGCCGGGCCTGCCTTGACGCTGGGTTATGTCCCCGAACTATGCTTTTGCGCCGAGGTATGCCCCCGATCATATGGAAGGACAACATGGATAAGGCTAGGACACTACCCCCGGCAGGAAGGTAGCAATCTGCGGAAAGAGCATCAGGATCAACACGCAAACTATTATTGCCAGCAGAAAAGGCCATATTCCCTTAAATATTACTTCCAACGGAACATCAGGCGCTATACCCTTGATCACATAGACGTTCATGCCCACCGGCGGCGTAATTACACCCATCGCCACCACCAGGACAATGATCACCCCAAACCAGATCGGATCATAGCCCAGGGTTGTCACCGCCACCGGATAGAAAATGGGTATGGTCAACAAGACCAGGGCTAAGGCATCAATCAAACAACCGAGTATAAAATAGATTAGCAAAATGATGGCCATAATAGCATAAGCCGGTAGGTCAAGAGCACCGGCCCAGTTGGCCAGTTCAAAGGGCACCCTGCTCACGGCCATAAAGCGGCCGAAGATTACCGCCCCGGCAACCATGAACATAATCATGGCACTGGTACGCGTGGTATCATAAAGGGATTTCTTAAAATTCTCCCAGCTCAGACGTTTTTCCAGCAGGGATACCGCCAGCACACCCGCAGCACCTACCGCACCCGCTTCCGTGGCTGTAAACCACCCGGCAAATAACCCACCGATAGAGAGGGCAAAAACAAACAACACCTCTCCCAGGCCACCCCGCAGCGCCGTCCAACGCTCCTGCCAACTGGATTTCGGCCCAGCGGGTCCCAGCTCAGGCTTGCGCCGGGTCAGAATATATATCGTAGCAATATAAAGGAGGGTCAGTAAAATACCAGGTAATATGCCGGCCATGAATAGCTTGCCTACCGACTGTTCTGTGGCCATACCGTAAACAATAAAAATCACACTGGGCGGAATAAGCACACCCAGAACACCTCCGGCAGCAACGCTGGCTGTGGACATGGAGGTATCATACTGGTATTTCCTCATCTCCGGCAGGGTGATGGCACCCATAGTTGCCGCCGTAGCCGTGTTTGATCCACAGATGGCACCAAAAACAGCACAGGCGAGCTGCGTGGCAATGGCCAGTCCACCGGGATAATGGCCGATCATTTTATAGGCAAAAACATATAGGCTGGTGCCGATTCCTGAATAATAGGCCAAAAAACCCATCCAGACGAACATGGGGATTACACTTAGTGAATAGGATGAAAAATTGGCATAAAGTTCTTTGGCCACCATGTTGAAGGATGCCTCCGGGGAAACCATAAAGCTGAACCCGGCAAATCCGGCCAGAGCCATCGCGATGGAAATGGGCATCCGCAAGGCAACCAGCCCTAGAAAAAACAGTATGCCGATTAAGCCAATAGTCAGTGATGTCATTTGTTATTAGCCGCCTTAATAAAAAATTCGATAGACCTGACCAACAAAACCAGGCTATAGACCAACACACCCAGGGCAATCAGGTAGACAAAAGGGTAAATCGGCGCCTGGGTTGTGGATGTTACCATACCGCTGTCCATTATGTTCCGGGCATATACCCCCACATACCAGGCGGAGGCAGCCAGGAAAAATGCCGATATAATGTTTATGAATCCGCCGACCACATACCGCCACCCGGTGGGGAACAAATCCACCACCAGGCTGACGTCAATGTGTGCCTTTTGGATGCCGCAGTAAGCCAGGGACAGGCCGATGACCAGGGCCATCAGCAGGCCCACATACTCATAGGCACCAAAAACAGGGGCCTTAAAAATTACACGCAGCAATATATTCGCCACAATAAGCACCATTGTGACCACCAGGAAAAATGCCGCCATCTGATCCAGCACCCGGCTGAAACCGGTGACCAGGCCTGAAAACCATTTCATCTGCCAGTTACCTCCACCAGCTTATTTGTACAACTCATTATATTTAACGGCCAAATCCTTGACTGTATCTAGTATCTGCCGGCCCGGAATGCCCTTTTCCTTCATATTGGCCACATACTCTTCCTGGATGGGCTCAACCAGGGCAATCCAGTGGTCCGCTTCCTCTTGTGGCAGGGTGAGAAGTTTCATACCCTGCTCATCAACGGCATACTGCAGAGCAGCCTCATTCTGCTTATCCCACAAGCCCATAGCCACCTTCGCAAAATATTCCTCATTGACCTTTTCAATGGCTTGCTGTATTTCCGGGGACAGGGAATGCCATTTATCCAGGTTCATGGTCACAAAAAACAGGGTATTGTAAAGGAAAGGCGTCTTGGTTATATATTGGGTAACCTCGGCCTGCTTCCAACCCTGGAGCACTTCGATAGGACTGAGGTTGCCCTTGACAACCCCTTTGGACAGGGATTCATAGGCATCTGACTGGGGCATAGCCACCGGGCTGGCCCCCAGCACCTTCAGTGTTTTGGCGCTGAGGCCTGTAGCCCTGAGTTCCAGGCCATTTAAATCCGCCAGGGTTTGCACCGGGACCTTTGTAAACAAATCCCCCGAGCCGGTGGTCAACACCATCATCAGCCTGGTATCCTGCACCTCTTCAGGGTTGAGCTGCTTAATCCCCTCCCAGGCCACCTTGCTGGCCACCCGAGAATTATTATAGGTAACGCCGGGCAGTTCAAAGGCCTCCAGGGCCGGAAAGCGTCCCCTGGTGTAGGAAAAACAAGATAATCCTATATCAGCGATACCATTGACTACACCGTCATAAATCCCATCTGCTTTCAGCAATGTTTCCTGGGGATAACTAATAACTTTTACCTGTCCATTAGTAGCCTCTTCAATAGCCTGGGCCCAGGGTTGAACCAATTCTTTTTCAGCTGGGTGACTACCGGGGAAAAAATGGGCCAGCTTGAGCTCAACCACCGCTTTTTTTTGTACCTCCCCAGATGATTGGGATGAACAACCGGTCAGATTCACCAGCACTGCTGTAACCAGTAAAAATAAAACTATCACTGTGGCCAACATCCGCCCTCTACTGCCAAAACAAAGTCCCTTCATTCTATTCCCTCCTGTAAATCATTTTAAAAAAACAAAAAACCCCCATAGGAGTTTTTAGGAAAGCAAAAAGACATATTACTTGTCAGGTAATATGAAAATAATATTCCCTTTGCCTACCATACTACCATCCTACGCCACTACATCAACCATGCCTACCTGTAAACTACCATACTACACTACCAAACCTACAGCTCTTCCAGGGGATAACCTCACCACGCCTTCTCAATTACCATAATATTGTTTTATTCTACATTAAAAAGAAATTCCCTCTTGCCAGCGAAAATTTTTATTCTAGAAACATATTAACCATATTCTTTATTATTGTGTAATGCCTGCCAACCAGGAATTCCTATCGCCTTTTTTAGACAGGGTTACTCATGGTGATCGCCCCACCGCGGGATGCCGGAATTTTCTGGTGCCTAGCAGGAACACCGGCAGGTAGCATAGCAGCACTATGCCATAAATCCCAAATAAATTTTTCAACCCCAGCACATCCACAAAAGCGCCCCCGGCCAGGGGACCAATAATATAGCCCAGGGAAAAGGCAGTGTTATACAAACCAAAGGCAGCCCCATAGCTGGTTGGCCCCTTTTGCTCACTGACGGCATCGGCCAGTAGCGGAGCGCTGGGGGCCGTCATAAGGCCAAAGGTAATGCCTATTCCACCCATCACCAGCATAGTAGTCTTGATGGTCGGGGCAAAGGTGAGCAGGGGCAAGACACCCGCCGTGAACAACATACCAGATATAATTATCGGCACGCGCCCCAATTTGTCGGATAAAGCGCCGAACAAGGGCTGGGCGATAATGCTGGTGGCTGAAATGGCCCCAAACATGATGCCGATAATCAGTGGCGTGGCCGCAAATTTTCCGTGAAAGTAGCCGGGCAATAAGGGATCAATAAAGCCAAAGCCTATGGAGGCCACTAGTATCACCCCACCGCTAACCAGCAGGGTCTGATTGCGCAACAGCAAAGGCAGGTTAGCTCTTTCTGGTAGATCACCGCGGGCAGGTTCCTTAATGATGATTACAATAGCCGCCAGCACCAGGACCACAATCACAGCAGCGGTGAAAAAGGGCGCCCGGTAGCCGCCCCAATCATACAGAAAACCACCCACCGCCGGGCCAATGAGAAACCCAAAGTTGTTGCCTGCCATTGCCAGACCCATTTTCCCACCCCGCTCCCGGGGCGGGTACATATCCGCCACCAGCGCGGGACCCACCACCCAGGTGACCGCCGCTGCCACGCCCTGGAGCAAACGGGTAGTGAGCAAGGTAATAAAGGTGGTAGAAAAGGCAAAGCAAATGGTGGCAATGGCTAAACCCGACATCCCAGCCACCATCACCCTCTTTTTCCCGTAGCGGTCCGAAATAATGCCAATGGGAATGGATAGCAACAGCAGGGCCACAGAATAGACGGAAAAAATCACTCCTAACTGAAATGAGGAAAAACCCAAACCTTCACTATATATAGGCAGAACCGGTACAATAATGCCAAATATAAAGGCATCCACAAAAATGGTTAATGCCACCACTAGTAGCGCCCGGTTGCGATAAGCCATAAAAACCCCCCTTCTTCAACACTATGTTAGTATAGTACCTGAACCTGGGCAAAACAATAGGACCCACTGCTGGGCCCTTTTTTATTCCTTAATGAATGGAAAAGTGTGCATTTTTCTCGGTATTGTTAACTCTATTGAACAAGAACGCCTGACCCCGTCTACGGATTTTCTCCATCCCCCACAAGGGCTGCCATCAGTTCCAGGGGCGCCATAACCCGGCCGTCTTTATAAACTCGCATGTTACCCGATGAGATTTCGTCTATCAGCATTACCCGGCCGGCGTTGTCCATGCCAAATTCCAATTTGATATCATACAATTCTAGGCCTTTACTCTGTAGCTGGTCACTGATCAAAGCTGTAATTTTTTGAGTGCTTGTTTTGATTTCCGCAAATTGCGCGGCAGACATAATGCCTAGAGCCTCCAAACCCTCCAGGGTAACTAAAGGATCCCCTCTTTGATCATCCTTTAATGTGGCCTCAACATAGGCGTTGAGTTTGTCCCCCTCCTGCACATAGGCGCCGTAACGGCGCAGAAAACTTCCCACTGCTCTATAGCGACAGATAATCTCCAGACCCCGGCCGAAGGCTTTGGCCGCCTTTACGTCCATAGTACCGTTTTCTATATTGGCGCTAATATAGTGGGTTGGAATGCCGGCCTTTTTCAGCATTTCAAAAAACATAGTGGATACCCTGAGATTTCCTTTTCCTATCCCCTTAATAGAGAGACCCACTGTGTTGGCCCCGGGGTCAAAAACGCCGTTTTCACCTGTTACATCATCCTTGAATTTCAAGCGGCAGTTCCCGTCTTCCAGAGCAAATACATCCTTTGTTTTTCCCTCGTATAATTTTCTCATAGCTGTTGATCCCTTCCTATTTCTGTTTCCCCATTTGCTATTGCAATATTATAACAGTCATCTGCTGATTTGTATATTCACAAACCTGAAATAGCTTTCTTACATGTAGGGACCATATTATGGCACAAATCCTTATCTATAGCATCGCTGTGACCATCTAATATTGGTACTATTACCCTATATTTATTTCCTAATGCAAAGCTCAGGTCCATTCCATGACCACCAGGATAACCCTCCCCCATGAATAAACGGGCGGGGATTGCCCCCCGGACCCCCTCAGCCCTGCCCAACCTTTCTGCATTAAGCTTTCCCGCTTTCCAATAGGAGCTAGGGATAACTGGAACAAGGTACCCCTCCCCCTGTTCCGCTAATGTTTGCTTTTTTCCCGTATGCGCCGGTCAAGAAATGAGAAAAGCTGGTACAACTCATTCATGTACAAGAAACGCTTCAATGAATTTGCTTCCGTCTCAGCCTCTGTTGCTTGCCCATAAGCTACCTCGTGCCTGGAATCATAAAAGCCACTATCTGGGTTAGCACGTACAAAATGTTTCACAAATATAGCTAATATACGCTCAAGAATTATTATATATACCTGCCAACCCGAATAGGATAGGCTGCTCATCTGCTGTATGGGCAGGCGCCCGTGGATATAATCTATTGCCCTCCGGGTACTGTACCTGGGAACCTGCAAACCCAGTCGCATGAAATCCCTTATCACACCTTCCGTATGAATACACAACATCGTTGTGGAAGTATTATAATAGCGCCGGGAATGGTTCACCAATGCCTGATGCAAAACCAGCTTTCGCGCCCTAAAATAAGGGGAACTATTCCATTTCTTCACCATTATTTTAAGCTTTTCGCTTCTATTTCTTCTAAAATCTTGTACTACTAGCTGATTAACCTCGTTTTGAGCAATGGAGTGTTTTTTTTCTGAAATAGCGTCAACCACTGCTGTTGATAATTCGTTAAGATAAAACCAGCCGAATTTGGGCAGCAAATCGTGCTTTTCGGTCCAGTCATGGTGATATGTGAGCATGGAAAAGTCTATTGATGACATCAGCTCGACAATAGCTGCAAACACTGGTTGCATTAGGGTCCTAAAATCTGCTTGAAGCTGGGGTGCCAGTGGCTGTATAACTGCATTCACATCAAGGTCTGCTTTTGGTACACCTGCCAAAATCGATTTCATCCCCGGGAAATCCAACATAGGAGCTTGGTCTGGGCAGCTGATCCCCAATCCCCTGAACTTCTCTGCATAACGAAAAGCCTCAGCAATATCTGCCAGGTCAGCTACGGATAACTGACCCATTGGTCGTGCAGTGGAAACCGCCGCTCCCTCTACCTTCTTGACTAGACTATCCCTGGTTTTATAAAAATGTTCAAATATATCATCAACATGTAGGCGCTCAAATTCATCCCTAAAATGCTTGTCAGCCTCCAAAATGCTGTTTAAAAGCACCTTCAATTCCTCGTGGGAGGCGCTAACAAAGTCATCCTCCTGTAAATTTTCTTTGCCTGCTGCCCTTCCAGTTTCCTGATACATATAGAAAGCAATTTTACCAAAAGATACTTTATAGTCACCATTTTGTTTGAAATAGTCGCCTATTTTGTGCAAACAATCCATGCTAAAAAACACGTCAATCATTGCCGGTTTTCCAGAAAATGAAAAGGCCTTTAAGATCCCTTTTTTTTTCGTGCGCAACCTATTTGTAGACCCGTGCATAAATCCACCACCCCTAAACCCCCAATTTTTTGCCCTCCCTACCAAAAATGGTGACCTTCGGTACTACATTATGGATAAGGGTGGCAATATTGTATTCTTCTACCTTATTCGTCAAAATCCTGCCTTTGAGCTGGGTGGATTCCTGTCGCGAGGCCAACCTCAACACCATTAGAAACTATATACGGAGTCCAAAAACCCTTTGACTGCTGCATTTGCTTCTCCAAGCCTTTCTAGAGATAATAGATGCCCGGCATGGGGAATCACCTTTAATGCTGCCTTTACCCCGGTGGGGGTACAATGATGCATATTCAATACTGAGGCCACCGCCCATTGAAAGGCCAACCACCGGCTGGAAACATTTCTATGAGCCAAGGTCCTACCCCCGGTAGAAGAGTGTCCCCATTCCTCAGTTTCTAGTTTGAGCACACCTGCCAAATTGATATCTAGGGTTTTCTAATGTCACCTGTGTAGGGCTAGACAACTGTCCCTCTTTCTGCCTTCTGCCTTCCAACCTTCTAACTGCCCGCAAAGGAATACCCCAGGGGCTGTGGAACGAGATATCTTTCCCCCATTGCGCTAATGCAAGCCTAATAACCGGAGGATTTTCTGCCAAAAAGCCAATTTCTCAGCTATGGCCACAGCAGAGGGCTCCACCTGAGGAGATTCGATGGGCGCAGTCTTGATCACAAATTGTACGGCCTGCACAGCGGTGTTTTTGTCAGACACAAAAGATACAGGAGCAAAGTCGGACTTGTCATATGACCCGGCCAGTTGATCTATTTCGGCCTGTACCTTACCAGGCAGGTTGCTCACCGCTTCATTCAGCCGGCTTGCACCGGCAGACAAGTCTTCCGCGCCCCTATTTAATGCACCAATCCCACCGGCCAGGGATCGGATGCCCCCTTCTACTGCATCATATCCGGTGGCAAGCTGTTCCACACTGCACATGTATTGCTCTAGCCCGGCGTGGAATTGACCGTAGTTATTTGCCAGCTGAGACAGGCCTTTTTGGAACTGTCCTATTTGGGTCATAAAGTCCATCATCTCTAGAGATTGCTCCATTACTTCGGCCATTTCTCCCAGGGGTCCGGCCAGCGCACCGATAGTACCACACATGGTATCCATGTTGCCGTCAACCGCTGCAAATCCTTCCCGCACCGCCCCATATGTGCCTTTGGTTCTTTGGGCCACCCCATAGTATTCCACTAGCTGATCCAGGGTAGCAGTCAGTGCTTCATCCCCGTGCACTGCCGCATAGAGAGGCGCCGGATCTATGTCCTTGTAGGGAATGGCCCCAATAGCCGAATCAAGGGCAGCATAAGCATCGGCATAGCCATTTTTCAAGGTCTGCATAGTAGCATAGATATCATCTAACCCAGCAGCCAACTGCCTTGACCCACCAGGCAGAACGGTAAAGTCAATCCTCGCAAAATCCCCCTTTCCTTCATCCAGTGCCTTACCCACACTGGTCAAAGCCCTCTCGATTTGTGCAGACCCGGCCAGCATTTCCCTGGAATTGTCACTCAATGCCGCTAGGCCACGAGCAAAATCAGCCGCTCCACCAGTTAATTTGTGCGCCCCCTGATCAGTTTCGGCCAGGCCCATAGACAATTTTTCCACACCGTCTTGCAGGGCACCCACAGCCCCTGCCAGACTGGTCATACCGGCAGTCAGTTCCCCAGTATCGGGCATTTCAATAGGCAGAGAAAAGGGCATGCCGACTATTTCCACCCCCTTCATGGTGAAGTCCCGCACATTCGCCTGCACTGTGATCTGGGCCCCTTTTCCCGGTAGGACCGTATGGGTCACCACTTTGTCCTTGCCCGCACTGGCCAGGGTAGCATTTGGCGCCGCAATATCTCTGCACTTATCCGTATCCAGGGTCAAGGACACCTGCAGCATATAGTTTTCATAAAATACGGGATTGACGGCATCATTTTGTTCAATAGACATGGTGATGGCCAGGGGACCGCTTCGACCCGCCAGCTGGTCAACAGCAATCTCTTGCCCATCCAATTCATAGCCGATGGTTATATTCCAGGGCAGAGCCTTTGTGGCCAAAGTCCCTTGATAATAAAAACGATCGGCTGTAGTGTTGATGGTCACTTGATCATCCCTTTGGGTCAGCTTTTCCGCTGAAGTCATGTTGCTCACCACGCTATAATCGCCAAAGTCGGTAATCAAACCACCCGGGAAACTGTTAACCACATAAATACTCTCCACCTGGCCGTCCCCTCCCAGCACCCCGTAAACAACCTCCTCTTTTTGCCTGGGCCAGTCTGCTGCAAGGACTGGTATAACGGCAGTAAGGATAAAGACCACAGTTAACAATACGGACAAAAACCTTTTCACTGCAAACACTCCTCCCTACAATCTAGCACCTTTTACTGATACCATTGTTAATCTTGCATTTCATCTCAGCCAAAAAAAACACCAATGGTCGATAACACCCCCTGCTACAGTAGAGAGTTTTACGGCTCATAGCAATAATCAGTCCCCAGGGGAGCCTTTCCCGGGCATCATTTTTGTTACTGGCACAGTAACCTTTTTTATGGCCACGGCGTCATCTCTTCGGGTACCCTGTTGTGAATAAAAGCCGCTTTTTAGTGTCGTTTTTTCAATCACCTTGTCAAAAGCGAGGAGCAGTGCCGGCAGCACACCCACTACCATAATAAAAGACAAAACTGTCCCGCGGCCCAGGAGCATACCAAGCTCGCTGATGATCGGGTTAGCCGACGTGGCCGCCAGGATAAACCCGGCTGAGGCCAGAATACCGGCAGAAATGATAATGGCCGCTAGATTGCCGGAGAGGTTTTTTTGCATAGCCTCCCTTTTGGGCAAACTTTTTCTGTCAGTGAGATAGTTGTTGGTAAGCAGGATAGCATAGTCCACTGTGGCCCCCAGCTGCACCGTACTGATGATCAAATAGCCAATGAAGCTCAAGGTATTATTGGTAAAATAGGCAAAGGAAAGGTTGATCCAAATGGCCGTTTCAATGGTAAACACCAGGAAAGTGGGCAAAGTGAGGGAGCGAAAAGTCACCAGGATGACCATAAATATGCCGGCAATAGCCACCAGGTTGACAATCTTGGTGTCCCTTTCCACCATGTTTTTCATATCAAATAGGGTGGCGCTGGGCCCAGTGAGATAATAGGAATGGTAATGCTGCCCTGCAGTAGCCAGCACCCGCTGTACGATAGCAAAGGTTTCTTCCCCCTCTTCTGGCAGGTCAGTGTTTAAAATCAGCCGCGAGTGATGGTCAGAATGAAATTGCTCCAGCACTGCCGGGGGTACATAGGCCGGCGGTATTTCGGCCCCTACCGCTGTGACAAGAGAAACCACCTCAGTTACATGGGGAATGGCGGCCAACTGCTCACAAAGTTCGGCCTCCTGACCCGGGGTTTCTTTTGGTATCAAAAGCACCAGGGGATTTTCCCGTCCAAAGACGGTTTCGATCAATACCGCGTCCTGACCGGCCCGAGAACTCTCCGCTACACTGCCCATACCGTACATGAAGCCGGTATGGGACTGGGCCAGAAAGCATGGTACGACCAAAATCAGCGCCATGATCAGCATTGGGATTCTGGCTTTCAGCAGCCCCTTTGCGGCTCTAGCACAATTAGGCACTATGTTTTTGTGCCTTGTTTTGTCAATCAACCTGTAGCCGGCCAGGGTTAAGGCGGGCAGGAAAACAATCACCGCCAGAAAACTCAAGGCCACACCCTTGACCAGATGGAGACCTAAATCCGACCCGATGCCAAAACGCATAAACAGCAAAGCAGAAAAACCAATCATCGTGGTGGCGGCACTGGCAGCCACTGTAGGCAAAGCCCGCTGCATCGCTCGCTCCATTGCTTCCCGGGGTTGGTGAGACACCCGGTATTTATTAAAACTGTGCAATAGAAAAATGGCGTAATCCAGGGAAACAGCCAGCTGCAAAATAGGACTGACAGTTTGTGTAATGTAGGATATTTCCCCAAAAAACACTGCGGTCCCCATGTTGATCAGCACCGCAATGCCAATGGTAAACAAGAATAGCAAGGGCTCGATCCAGGATGATGTGGCCAGAATGAGGATGATCAAGATCACCGGGAACAGGATGGCCATTGCCTTGAGGACCTCTGATAAGGCCATATCCTGGGTAACGGCAGCATTTACTGCCTCCCCCGCGGCCGCATTATCTCGGCCAATTAAACTGTAGATTTCCTGCATCGCTGGGGATTCCCGACCGTTTTCAATGGCCAGGTTGAACAAAGCGTGGCCCTCTTTGTAGTAGTTCTCTGTCAGAGAAAGGTCCAAAAATTCAAGGGGCGTAGACAGCAGCACATCCCGGCCCAAAACATCATCCAACCAATTTACCCCGGCAACACCGGCAATGGCGGATAATTTGTCTTTATAGACCAGAGCCTCCTGCAGGGTAACATTTGTTACCATTACCCTGGTGTTGGGTGCATCCCCACTAAATTCTTCCTCCATAATGGAAATGGCGATAGTAGACTGAGCATCTTGGGGCAGATAATCCACCATGTTGTAATTGACTGAAATAAAAGCAACCAGCAGCATGCTTACCGCCGCCAGAGCCAAAAACATGGTCAGTACAACACCTCTATGTTTTATTACCAGTGACGGAAACCTGCTCATAAAACGAAATAACCCCCTCCATTCAAGCGGGGACGGTTCTTG
>JABMJD010000084.1 GCA_013201395.1 Candidatus Syntrophopropionicum ammoniitolerans | reverse complement strand
ATGGCCAGTAGATGCAAGACAGTGTTGCTGGAGCCGCCAATGGCCATATCCAGGGCAATGGCATTTTTAAAGGCCTCCAGTGTCATGATGTCCCGGGGGCGGATTTTTTCCCGGACCATCTGTACTGCTTGTTGGCCGGCCAGTTTGGCCAGGGCCTTACGCTTGCCGTAAGGTGCTGGTATGGTACCGTTGCCCGGTAGTCCAATACCCAGTGCCTCCACCAGGCAGTTCATAGAATTAGCAGTAAATAACCCTGAGCAGCTGCCGCAGGTGGGGCAGGAACTTTGTTCCATCTCGGCCATTTCAGCGGCAGTGATGGCCCCCACTGCATATGCTCCCACAGCTTCAAAAAGGGGTCGGACCAGGTCAGCATCATCACCGGCATAATTACCTGTCAACATGGGGCCGCCACTAACATAAACAGATGGTATATTCAGCCTGGCTGCTGCCATCAGCATACCGGGCACGATTTTATCACAGTTTCCCACCAGGACCAGCCCGTCAAATTTATGGGCCACAGACATGGTTTCAATAGAGTCTGCAATTAGTTCCCGGCTGGCCAGGGGGTATTTCATACCATCATGGTTCATAGCAATACCATCGCATATACCAATAACCGGGAATTCCACTGGTGTCCCTCCAGCCGCGGCTACTCCAAGTTTGGCTGCCTGGGCCAGATCACGCAGGTGGATATGTCCTGGAACAATCTCATTGAAGGAGTTTACTATACCAATCAACGGTTTCTTCAAGTCAGCTGGGGTATAGCCCATAGCATAAAAAAGGGACCTGTGCGGCGCCCGGGCTACCCCCTGTGTCACCATCTCGCTTTGAAGACAACCCTTATTCATAAAAAAAGCCTCCTTATTTAAATTGCCCTTATAATTTTAACATGATCATGCAGCTTACACATGTATAAAAAGAATTATAAACCACGGTACTGGGTAAAACAATAGAATTCTCTATCCAGCACCGGCATCTGGCACCGGCGCCAATGGGGGGGCGGCATTTTTCGGCAGGTGCAATATAAGAAGTAATAATTGCGTTTATCAGTTTATCTGGTATAATCAACGTAAGACCTTTTTAAGGGGGGACAGGCATGTTTTCAGGAGCGTTTCAGCCTTTGCATTTATTATTGATCCTGATCGTGGTATTGATTATTTTTGGGCCGGGCAAGCTCCCGGATGTTGGCAAGGCATTGGGTAAGACTATTAGTGAATTCAAACGTTCAACACAAGCAGATATTGATGAACCTGAGGAAACTAAGGCCGAAGATCAAGCAACAAAGGCATAAAATAACAGGCATAGATCAGAAATACGATTCATAGCCCGCTACCAGCGGGTTTTTGTTTTTTGCAACAGGTTTTTATAATATTGCTTACCAGGTACAATAGTTTATAATTTGTAAATAGGATAAAATTGTGATCGGGTTTAGTAATGTGTTAACATTAAGGTAAGAATATTTTAATGTCAAAGATGGGATTTTTATGTCCGAATGGGAAACTGTAAAGGACCATTTTTTAGACTTGGGGCTGTCAGATTTGCATAACTGTTTTAACCTGACAGGGCCACAAATGCAGCATATTGCTGAAAAATTTCAGCAGGCTATGCTGTATGGGCTGACGGAGCAAAAGGGATCATTGAAAATGTTGCCCTCTTTTTTTAATATTCCTACCGGTGAGGAAAATGGGGTGTTTCTGTCCATAGACTTCGGCGGCACCAATGTGAGGGTTTCCCTGGTTCAGCTTTTGGGACAGGGGAAAATAAGAGTGCTAAAAAAGGTATCGGCATTTCTCAAGGATCCTGGTGGCAGCTACGACTATACTGCTGCCACTGCCACCGGTAGAGAACTGTTTGGCTTTCTGGCTGAGCAAATAGCAGGACTGATTGGGGTAGACGAAACCATTCCTCTGGGATTAACCTTTTCTTTTCCCACTGAGATGCAAGCCTTAAATAAGGCAGTCTTAATCGGCTGGACAAAAGAATTTAATACACGGCTGACAGTGGGAAAGGATGTTAACCTGCTTCTGCGTGAGGTTTTACAAGAGCGGGGCTTGTATGGGATCAAACCCGTGGCTGTCATTAACGATACAGTGGGCACATTGATGACGGCGGCCTACTCAAATCCCCGGGCCGACATTGGTTCTATCTGCGGCACCGGCCACAACACCTGTTATTTGGAACAGCAACCACCCCAAGAACCCCACCCAATGATCATCAACATAGAGTCCGGTAACTTTAACAGGCTGCCGGCAAATAAATATGATCGGTATCTCGATCTACATAGCGAAAAGCC
>JABMJD010000037.1 GCA_013201395.1 Candidatus Syntrophopropionicum ammoniitolerans | reverse complement strand
AGTTTTATATAGCTTTTTCTTCAAAAACCCTTGACTTTAATTAGCTGGTCTTAAAGATATTTATTTACGCGGCAAGGCCCGGCTTAGAAAGCACCGGCACCGCCGCCGCCGCCTCCGCCACCGCCGCCACTGGAGAAACCGCCGCCGCTGCCGCTTCCCGAGGACGATTTGGAAACTGCCTTATTGTAGATGGATTCCGTTGTTTTTACCATGGTGCCTGTCACGTTGTCTATCGTGTCAAAGTAGCGATGCCTGGGCCCATAATGGCCATAGTACATGTACGTAAGGGCCGGGTCCTTGAAGTCATCCTCGGTGAATACAAGCCTTAGCTGGTCAATGGCCTCCTTTGCCACCCCCAGGGTTATTGCGTATACGAGGTAATGTTCCCAAAGTATTACCGCGGGCAGCTCCGCCTTGTCAATCCGGCTAAAGTGCGTGAGAAATCTCCTGAAGGCCTTCCACTTTTTGAACTGCAAGGCACCGTGTTCCGACCGCCGGCGAATGGTCAGCGAGTATATGAAAAGTATGCCGGAGCATATGACAAGCACTATCAAGCCGAAAAAATTGTCGTAAAGGGCCGCCGTCAATATCCCGAAGGCGAGCCCGGCTACAGCCGCCAGCACTCCGAAAATATTGCCCCTAACCGTGCTTTTGTCAAAGAACGTGTTCTTTTCCGCTTCGGCCTTTACCTGTTCAACCCAGGCGTCATAGTCGGTCTTGAACCTTCGGGCCCCTATTTTTGTATTGGAGTATTTCTCAATTTCATCGAGGGATACCTTGGCACCGTCGCCTACGCTGCCAATAAGCCAGTCTACCAGATGCCGCTCGTGGGGGGACAAACCCTTAAGGTTCGCGTCCTTTATCAGTTCGAAGGTGTATTCGTCCCCGGCCCTTAGTTTTAGGACTTTCCTTCTTACCAGGTCCATTAACGTAGCGGTTAGGTCCCTTGGTTTTACGCTGCCAAAGTTCCAAAGCACCGACAGCACAGCCGGTGAATAATCACCGGGTAGCTCCCTGAAGTATTGCCCGGTAAAGCCTGTCTTGTATTCCTTGTCGTATTTTATGTACAAGAATATTATGAGCAATAGCTCCAACAGCGCATAGGCAAGGGAAAGGCCCAGCATTACCCTTGCCTTTGCCCTTTCCACATTGGCCCTGTCGGCGTATTCCTCTTCCTCTGCCAGTATCTCCGCCAGGGCTTCCCTGTTCACAATTTTTGCAGAATCCTTTATTAGGCCGGGCGGGAAAAGGACCCGGGCTTCAACGAAGTTGTGGGGCAAAAGCTGTTCAACCTTAAGCCCTACCGTCCTTGCATCAATTATTTCGGACACACCGGACAGGGGCCCGTGCCCGAAGACCCTTATTTCCTCCTTGGCTGCGCCCTCCGGCAGCGTTATCGTGACGCTGAAGTTATTGATATCCACTTCGGTGTCCCCGCCCATGAACTTCCAGTAAAGCTCCGCAGTATCGTTGTACCTTGTGGCCACGTTTATTACCTTATACTGGATGCGGAAAGTTTTACTCTCATCCTGGGCGGCGGAGAAAAGCTTAATTGTAATGCCGTCCCCTTCCTCGAGCAATTGGTAGGTGTTATCCGCCTCCGAGGTGCTGCGGGTAAATTCATTAAGCCTACCGCCCTTCACCTCATAAACCCTAATATCCTCAATACCGTCGCTTCCCGTGCTTTTTAGCGTCCTGTACACGCCCCTAAAGCTGCCGTCAAACTCGTAGCTTATTTCCTCCGAAACGGCCATATCCCCCGAGCTATCCAACTGTGCTTCTACATTGAAGCTGCTCATGAAATAGCTCCTGTCACCGGTGCAGTGCCCGGTAACGGTAAGGGTAAGTAAAAGAATAGCAGTAAGTATTGTTGCAAATGCTGTCCTTTTTCTCAACTAACCTCACCCCCTACGCTATATTTTGTTAAAACTCATTATCCGTTATATTATCCGTTACGGTAACTTCGTCCATGGGCTGGGTTTCCTCAAGCACCACCGCATCCTCACTCATATTGCCAAAATAGTTTTCGCTAATAACCAGGTCTTTGGCTTGACTTACATAAACACCGCAGTATAGGTCTTCAAACCAGTTGCCCATAATTGTAACCCTTTCGGAGGCGGCGGAGGCGTAGCCTACGTCTATGCCGTGGAGCAAAGCGTCGTCCAAACCGGCTATACGGTTGTTTATAATTTTGACGTCCTTGGAGCCGTGGGTGTGGATTATCGCTTGGGGGTCGCCCTGCAGGATATTGAAGCTGTCGATGGTTACACCATCGGCCAGGATTGTTATGCCCCCGTACCCGTTGGCATAGTTAAAACCGCCCGTCGGCGTAAGGGTAGCTCCCCACGTCCACTCAGCCTTGCGCGTAAGGCCCGGAACAGGGATTTTAAGGTTGCCCTCGTACGTACCATGCGTAACCTTAATGGTATCGCCCGCATTTGCATCGTCTATGGCGGCTTGAATTTCATCATAGCCCTTTGACCGGGTAATGTTAACTACCCTCTTGCCAAATATGGCAGTGTCCCCGGCTAGGTCCTCCCTTGTCACCGTCTTTTCCACGCCGTTTTTAAATGTAACCGTTACCTCGGCCGTGGTGGGTATCACGGGGGTTAGCCCCAGCCAATCGCTGTATTCCCAGCCGCCGTCTTCCTCGTAGTCAAATTCGCCCAGTACATCAAAGGGTGCGTACAGGCTGCTGCAAGTCGCACATTCCTCCAAAACCCCGGCGGAGGTGTTAATCGCTATAACCTCTTCGCCATCGTAAAGGGTCACGACAATTTCCGCCACATCGGCGGCGGTAGCATCAACAAGTTTAAAGCCAACGCAATAACCGAAAAGGCCTGGGAAAGGGCCGCATAGGTCCGTTACGCAGAATTCTTGTATCTCTACGTCCGCCGTTTCGCTTACCTCTTCGCTGCCCTCTTGTGGCCGGTGGGCCCCCGGGGCATTGTACCGCGTGCCGGCGGCCTTGCTAAGAAGTGCCACCGTCTCCGCCCTGGTAATGACGCTATCGGGCCTGAAGGTGCCATCGGGATAGCCGCCTATGTACCCTCCCGCCACCGCCATTGCCACTTCTTCGGCAAACCAGTCCTGCGGCGATACGTCAGAAAAGTCCGGCTGCACCTTTATTTTTAGCCCAAAGGCCCTGTTCACAAAGGTGGCAAACTCCGCCCTGGTAACACCCTGCTCGGGTTTGAAGGTGCCGTCGGCATAGCCCATGACAAGGCCCTTTTCGCTCCAGTCCAGTACCTGGTCCTTGGCCCAGTGGCCTTCTATGTCGCTAAACCCTGGGTTTCGGCCGTTGGTGGCGTCGGCGGGACCGGCGGGGTCGGTGGCGACGGCCGCATTGGCCGCATTGGCCGTAAAACCAGTTATGCCGCTACCCAGGATTAATGTGAGAGCTAAAACACAGGCTGTTAGTTTTTTTAGACAACCCATAAACAGCACACCCTTCCTTAATAATAGTTTTTTACTCTTCGCACTATATCGCTTCACAATTTTATCCGGGTATATGTTTATCTACTATATTATTGAAGGCCGGTTTTTATGCCGGTATGATTTGCTGGGAGTTGTGGAAGCAAATATGGTAGGTACAAGAAGGTGTATCTCACTGAAGAAAACCTCTTTTTTCGTAAAGAGGTTTTCTTCAAACCGCTTGTTTGCCACGCCAAACGGTAGGCGTTATTTGTTGATTTTGAATCAATTATAACATAACGCAAACCCGTGTCAAGACGCTTATACGCCGGGTTAATCGTCGGCAAAGTCCGCCAAACTTCGGGTGGTACCAGGTACCGTTTTGGTGATATAATATGCATAGAGGGAGTGCTTATTATGGTTAATGTCAAGGCCCGGAGTATAATCCTTGTAGGTCTGGTAGCCCTTCTTTTTGCAGGCGCAGCACTTCTTTTTATCGCCTTTATTTCACTGATCTTTCAACCCTTTTGGATAACCGAAAAAAGCTTCTACCATAGCGCCAACGGCGAGGCACTGGTGCAGGAGATATTTGATGCCCATTCGGCACCCATTGAGCAGGTGTCGGTTCATTTCCTGGACGTGGGTAACGCCGACTGCATATTCATAGACGCCGGGGATATTGACATAATTATTGACGGCGGCAATGACGACGACGGCCCGTATATAGTGGATTACCTTGAGGGGCTTGGCACCGACGATATTGAGCTTATGATCGCCACCCACCCGCACCTGGACCACGTGGGCGGCCTTGACGATGTACTAGAGGCCTTTGAGGTGAAGGCGGTCATTGACAGCGGTATTTCGTCCAGCTTTGGCATTTACCAGGACTATATGCGGGCGGTGGAACGGGAAGGTTGTCTTTTCCTTGAAGATCGTGACATGAAGTTTAACCTGGCACCGGGGATTAGCTTCAGGATAATCGAAACCGGGGACAATTATCCCAATATTAACGACAACTCGGTGGTGTCGCAACTAACCGTTGGCGATATTTCGTTCCTTTTTACCGGGGATATGTGCAGGAATGCGGAGGTGCGGAACCTTGACAAGTTTTCCGAGGTGGACGTGCTTAAGGTGGCCCATCACGGCAGCCGTAGTTCGTCCTGCCCAGCTTTCCTGGATAAGGTTAACCCAAAGGTGGCGGTTATGACCTGTGGCCCCTGCGAAAGGTGCGGCGAAAACCACGGCCAGAACTTGGATACCATAGCGGAGCTTGAAAGACGGGGCATAGCCCTTTACCGCACCGACTGCGCGGGGAATATTGTGGTAACCACCGATGGGAGCAAGTATTGGATAGAAACTTCGCCGCGGCCTTAGACAGGGGCAGACAGGGGCAGACAGGGGGACGGTTCTCTTGGCTGCGCCCTGTCAGAGGCATTTGTCGACATTTTTCGGGGCGTACCTGGTACCGGAGATGAACCCTTCTATGTCGCGAATTAGCTCACCGGCGGCCGGGCTGTGCAGCATTAGGTGCCCAGCGTTTTTGTAGAATTTTACCTGCTTTATCTTTGAGCTTACACCGTCATATATGTAACGGGCACTGTCTGCCCTTGTGGTATCGTCATCCAGGCCCTGGGTTACCAGCACCGGGCATGTTATATCGCTTACCAGGGGCCTTGTCCGACCAAGAAGTATGCGGAAATTAAGAAGTGCCCTAAGGGGGAACTTCATCGTCGCCCTAAGGTAACGCTTTATCGGTGCAAGGCCGCGGCCGGTAAGGCCCCTGCCTACGTTGCAAAGGATTTTGCGAAGGTCCCAGTAATGGATGGGCGTGTTTATGGTAACGATGCCCGCCACTTCGTATTTTAACGCAAGGTTAATGGCAATAAGGCCGCCCATGGAAAACCCGATTATGTAAACCGTGTGGCAGCGGGACATAAGTTGCAAAAGGCCCCGCTCCGCCGACAGTATCCAGTCTGCGTGCCCCGCTTTTTTCAGGTCGCCGCGCCTGCCGGTGTGGCCCGCCAGGGCCGGGCAGGCTACTTTATAGCCCCTTGATTTCAGGCGGCTCGCCAGCGGGCTTATCTCGTCATAGTTTCCGCCGAAACCGTGGATTATCAGGCATCCTGTGCCGTGTTTGTCGGTTGTTTCGTGTTTGTCGCTCAAGCTGTTTATTCCTCCAGTACGTGTGCTTTCAGTGCCTTCTTGGTGCTGGCCGCGTAGTCATCGGCGGCACCCCAGTCAAAGTTGAAAATGGCCCCCTGGGAGCTGCCCGTTGCAATGGACCTAACCTCGTTATAGCCTTTTAGGTTATCGGCAATCACCACCAAAGCCGCCCTGTTCCCTGCGCGGAAGTAGTACTTCTGGAACACCAGGGTGCCGATGGCTTTGCCCTCCCCCAGGTCGTACAGCTCCTCGTGGATTAGCTCGTTCCCCTCCGACAGGTGGTGGTCCTTTACCTTGCCCAGTGCCTCCGCCGGGGTTATGTTTACCTTGAATGCCAGTTTGCTCACTGCTGTTACCCCCTTTAGTTGTTGGTGCGGTCAATTCGTTTTGTTGTCCAATGGGACGTACCGGCACACCGCAGGTGCCGGGTAATGCCCTGACCTTTATTATTATACCTTAAAAGGGCGTAGGAGATGAATGAAAGAATTCTATTAGGGGTGTACCAGCTGCCAAAGATGATATAATATTATGTAACAAAGAACCTGTATGATTACATAACAGAAAAAGGCATCCCGGCGGAGCACATGGTCTTTGAAAAGTCCTGCCACTCGGTGCAGGAGGCCGCCGATGCGGTGGGTGCTGCGCCGGAGGACCTGGTGAAGAATATATGCCTAGTAGACGATTCGGGCGGCCTTATCGTGGCCAATGTCAAGGGGGAGGACCGGGTGAGCACCAAGAAGGTGGGGAAAGCCCTGGGCATCGCACCGCCGCGGCCCGCATCGGTGGAGGAAATCCTCGCTAAAACGGGCTACCCCTGTGGCGGGGTGCCATCGTTCTCGTATAATGCCCGGTATTTGGTTGACAAAAGGGTTATGGAAAAGGACTTTGTCTATACCGGCGGCGGGTCGGAGTATTCGCTTATTAGGATAAGCCCCGCCGAGCTGGTGAAAGCCAACGGGGCACAGGTGGTTAATATTAGGAAGTAGCGGGAAAATAGCAGCCGCATGGGCTGCAAAGGTTTTTTATTTGTCGTCTATCCCCGGGGGTTTTTGAGCTAATGACTGTCGACGACACAGATTTAAGGATGGGCTCTAGCGGCAACCGCCACAGCTAAACGTCGGAGATAACTACCCGACGTTTAGCTGCTTTCGCCTGACAAATTTCACACAACCTCCACGCATCCAAACCCCTGGCTGTTCTTACTGCCTAGCCCGGCGTCAACGGCCATCTGTAATAGTTCGCTAGGCCCTGTTAGCAATAACTTGCCGGAGTACCCTTTAATGACTGTATTCTTATAGTTCATTACATGCATCTTTACCTGGCTTAGCCTTTCCACCTTTACATCCCCTGCCGGTGCTTCTTCATTGTAATAGGCCTCATATTTTTTACGAAGGTTGCCACTTATTAGCCTGTCATAATCCGGATCGCCGGGTTGGAAATAACAAGTATATTTTCTGCCGTCCGGTCTTAGCAATGTGCTGTATACTACTATTGGCGATAGGGTCCTTATTCTAACCTCCTGCTTTTCCACCCTATGCTGGCGCACCAGCATTTTCTTTGCTTCCACCCTATTGCTACCTAAGTCAATCCATCTTTTGGTAAGCATGCCATTGGCAATGGAATTGCAAAATTCGTCAACGGGGGAGGATATGGTCATATTTACATCGTCGAAGAATTCTATACTTTCCTTTCCTTTATGTATTTCATACCTGCCATTTAGCCTGGAAAAGGAAAACAGTTTGAAACTGCGCCCGTTACTCATAAATCCTTTGTTATGTAAAAAACCTGCTAACGGGCGGCCTATTGTATTGTATATCACACCCTGGAGGATATGGTTATAGTGCAGGGGTATTTCAAAGCCATCCTCGACTTTAAACTGCAGAGTTATATGCATTCGCTTGCCCTCCCCATCTTGCCAAATAATTATGTAAAAGTGAGGTTTTTACTGGTGATATATACCCTTTATTAATCTTCCGGTTGCATTGGCTATACTACCAGGTACCAGGCATATTTTGCTGTTTTTTATTGTCGGTGTGGCTTTAGAGAAATCTGCATCAACAATAATATGCTCGAGTTCTCCCAGTTTAAGGCATCCGTCACAATACTCCATGTAGTTACGCAAAGGTATATCCGTTGTAGGCCTGCCCTCCAAGTCAATACCCCAATCACACAAATCTTCAATACCTTCTATGTTAACTAACTCCATCCTTCCAAAACCATATCGGCCTTCTCCACCGACTATAATTTTCATCCCTTTCCTAAGAAACCCTAGGATATCTTCGCTATTATTTCTAATTCCCAGAAGGCCAGTCCAATGCAATTGTTTGAACTGACTCTTCAAGCTGTCTTTCGGCTTATGAAGAATGGCCTCCACTTCGTGTAAGGATACGTCCTTGGTAGCGCGGGTTTCAGGTTCTATAGCTGTAGAAACATTAACGTCTACAAACATCGCTCTGAAATCTTCTTCTGTGTACTCTCCTAGACAGAATTGACCTTTCCTGTATTCTGGAAATAAAACACTACCTTTTTCGCCAATAGAGGGGTAAAAACAGGATATCACTTCAAACAACTTGCCAGTTTTCTCATAGTTTTCTGTCCCATTTTTATCTTTTACGTATTTGTTTACAAGTGCTCCCCATATTGTCCAACCGGGTATAATAATCCTTGTTTCGGATAATACCCCATAGCTCCCCTTGCCTATATGTATCGGTTCCTCTTGTCTGAACACCAGCTTGTACCATTTTTTATTCATTATCATCACCCAGTGCTTTTGCATGATACCGTGCATATGTCAATGCTTTCTCCAGCATTTCTCTGAAAAACAGGAGCTTATGAAGGTCCTCAGAAAGTGCTTCGAAGAATTCCTGTGCTGTGCAATTATCCGCTATTTCGTTATCGGCATAAATATAATGTTTAAGTTTTTCAATTATTTCTGTAATAAATATTTTGGTATATAATACTTTTCCTTTCTCTGGATCGTCCTGCGATATGCAGAATACATAATACGCATACACGCCATCGTTCACCAGAACACCTAATGATTTCTCTATATGCCTTACTAGTTTGTTTTTTTCACTTCCTTCTTGGTTCTTAATTCTCTCAACTATGCTGTATCCCAGTTTATTTATGATAGCATCAAGGTATTCAATTTGTGACATAGAACCACCTCCATTTCAATCCTTGTCATTTCTGAAGATACACTTTAAGTCTACCAAAACCTCTTGTGACCATTCCACCTATTCCAAGGCTTTCATAATACCTTTTGCTGTCCTCTAAAGCTTTTTCAATATCATCTGTTAATACACTTTCCGCTCCTTCCCTCTCCGCTAACCTAATGTCTCCATAGAATACGGTTCCTCTGGGTATGGCCTCGGAAGTGAACAAGGCTCCACTCTTTGCGGCTCCGGTTAGAGGGTCAATTGACACTGAGGTTCTTACCTCAAGGTTTGAATTAATAATATGGGATATTAGGCTATCCGGTACTATCACCAGGTTCTTATGGATATGCGGCCATATATCCTTTTCTTCAGTCAAGCTAGGAATACTTACTGAAACGTCTTGCTTTTTCACATTTAGATTTAACCACCCTAGGTTAATTGAGTTTTGGCTGGCGTCACCAGTAGAACCATTAATCATAATTACGTTATCTTTCGCAAGTTCGTTTCTCAGTCTTTCCCATATAGATTCTGGGCCTTCTTCATCGGCTTTTGTATTTCTATTTATAAACTTAACCTCCGCTTCAGCATCTTCCAATATTCCGGGTGAGGTTATCCATTTAACACCAAGCCGTGTATATACAGGGAAGAGAAGTATGTTTAGATCTGAGAAAAAACCAATCCCTTGCTGTGATAAGTTTTTCTTTGAGAACCCAAACGTTTTGCAGATTATACAATGTCCACAGTGTCCTGTATCGTCAAGCTTTTCAAACATACCGCCGCGCTCATGGTCATCATTCGGTTTATCGTCCTGCCCGGCACACTTAATAGATGATATAAGATTGCCCCAGTACAATTGCCAATGATTTTGAATACTATCACCACTGCTGCTGTTAATCGCTTCATTCATTCTTACTGCATATTCCATGAATTTCTCTTTTCGTTTATCAAATGAGACTTTTTCCTCTCCAAGTTCATTATCCGCTATCCGATTTACCAATGTCTTTGTATCGCTCCAAGAATCTTCAGTATTGTTTTTATCCAGAGCATCTTTAAAGTCAACAAAATTCTTTTTTAACCATCCCTGCAACTCCAAGGCCATATAGTATCGCCAAGTACCCGCCAGGCTGGAACCGGGGATTTTGGGTATCCTTGTTATTGTGTCCCGTACAATGGTGTTATCAACCCTACCTATGGTATATCCTCCCGTTCCAATATAAATTGGATCGTTTGATAAAGCATAGACTTTTAGTTTTTTTACACCACTCATCTCTTATCCTCCTTTACAATCTTTTGAGAGCTTTGTGCCAAAACTCATACATATCAACAAATCTTAAGAGACATCTTTTGAACTCGTCCGGAGGCATACTCTCAACATCGCTCCACTTTGATATGGTTTTTCCATCAATTTGCCTTAGTGCAAATATTTCTCTGACAAACCGTTCCCTTTCGTGTATGCCTTCATTATCATCCTTCAAACCCAATATATTGATAAAAGCTGACAACATAAAACTCTTGATACTATCTTCATTATCCTTCCAATCATGTAGTTTTGAATAAATCTGATTTATGATTCGGTGAAGCTTGATAGTTTTTTCATTGTCTCCTTCGGGTACTTTATCGTTTTCATACATATCTAAGGTTTGATGAAACTTATTTGTCTTATCTTTGCCTCTAAAGTAATAGTAAAAGTTCAAGAATAGCTTCCAATCTTCCCATGTATATGGTCTGTTTATTTTATCTGCTATTCTTCTTTTCCCTTTTGGGCAATATGAATACTCTCCATCCTCCTTTGAATAGTAGATGTCGTTCCTCCTTATATTAACGTCCATATATTCGAAATCAATCGTATTGGGATATACAATTAGCTCTATATCATCATCCTTCGTATCAGGGTCACTATGTTGAGAATCAACTATGCGAAGATTGCTTTTATTCCCTTTCGGACCTATATTGAACTGATACTCTCCTTCTTCTTTGCTTATCGCAGGATACAAACTATAAAATCTCGTAGGTTTTTCTTCCAGAGTGCCAACATGGTAACTTAGGCCTTCGTTTTGTATCTCCTTTATCTTTGCCACTTTCTCCTTTGCCGCAATACAATCCCAATCATCTATATCCCTTCGGATCTTCCTTAAGGCCTTAATACCCATGTATAACGGCTTCTTATAGTCTTGCACCACAATCCCAATGTGTAATGGGAGTTTGCCTGCTACATATTTAAACTCTCTTTTGTATTCTTTTTGAATATTACCGATAAGCTTTGTTATATATTTCGCAGGTATAATGAACTGCCATGAAACGGGGGTTGGTTTCATTATAGTTATAAACGGTTTATAGGGTTCATATTTTGCATCCGATTTGTTTAATACAATCTCCGTGTCCTTACCTGTACGATAGTCCTTGAGCCTAATATCATCTACCCAACCGGTATTTCCTCTGCAGATTTCCCCTTCAATATATTTCTTGCTTTTTTTCTTACCCTTTTTATGTTCACCCTCAGCAATAATTGGTATGGCTTGTTCAATCGAAGAAACCAGGTATACGTCCCCTTTATCATCGGCCCAAAAATCCAAACCCTTGTATGCGTATTCTTTATTCATGAGTTGTCGTTCCTTTATTGCACCGTACCAAACGAGCCTTTTGCATCTCCACTCTTCAATGCCCATCATGTCTATTAGCTCTTCTTCTAGTCCCATAAGGAAGCTTTGAGTTGTTTCCCATATCCTCCTTAACCTTGCCGGGGACGGGTTTTTTCTCAATAGAAATTGAAGTAGAATACCTGCAAGGAAGTCTATATCGTCATCCTCTAATTTATCCCATATTATTCTTCTGCTTTGAAAATCTATTTTTTCGCCTAGTTTATCTTTAATAAACCCTTCCCATCTATCACCTATGATATGTTCCAAGAAAACTTCAGCCAGGAAATCTTCGTAAGTCAATTCTCTGTAGCTTCCTAGTGATGTATAAGGACCGTATGCCTCATTAGCAAGGTCGCGGAATACATAAAATTTAAATTTCTTAATAAATGTTTTGAATCTTTCATTATTTTCCACTATACTATCCAAACCTTGAGGCTGGGAATTCTCTCTCGATTTGTACTCATTATTACTATAATCTATGAAAAACTGTTCCTGCAAAGTTTTTGACACATTATACTCGCTTAGAATGCCATCCACAAGCATAATAAATTCCTTAAGCTGATTATCCTCCTTTCTTTGCTTGTATTTTTCTATATTAGACCCGTCAACTGCCTTGATTTCCTTAATCGTTAACAATGCATTTTTAATCTTTTTATGATAATCTTTTATATTATCATTATCCGCACTAATATTTAATGTTGTGTTTATTAAGTCCCCGTTAATCCAGCGTAACAATTCAAATTTTAATGTAACTAGGGCTATCCGTCCGTTATCATCCTGTAAATCTCCAGTCCATATAGTCTCACCGTTGATTCCTTCTTCCCAATTACTAATCCTGTTAATTTTTCTTTCATTGCATTTGGCACAAGTCATTAAATCGTTTTTAGTTCTTTCTGCCAACATAAACCTACAAACCTGGCATAGACCTATGTATTGTTTGTTTTTCTTATAATTTATTTCATCGGACCTATGTTCTGTACTTTCGAACATCGTTTTGAAGCATTGTGGGTATTTAGCTGTTAGGAAATTCTCTCTGTTGTTTTCCAAAAGATAAGCAATATTCATAGTACCCCTGGAGGGCTTGGTTACTAGGATAGAAGGATAGATCTCACCATCAAAATGCTTACTAAAAACTCGTAATATATCATTCTCAATAACTTTTAAAGATTTATTTAAAGGGACATTATAAGCATCTAAGCTTTCGCTATCACCCACGTTTTCCGGCACTACAAAATAAATACCGGTTTCATCTCTATATATCTCATTGCCAAGAGCATACTTTTCCTCTATAATTTCCTTTACCCTATTATCGGCCTCAACTGCATAATCCCTGTACCAGCTTATAAAATGTGCCTTCAGTGCCTTTTCGGCCAGTCCCAATTTATCGTATTGAACTCCGAGTATGCACCACTTTATTCTTCTGCATTTGTTGTCATCCTTATAATCATCTAGTTTTGTATTATCCAACTGTGTTGCCGCAATTGCAGCTTTAAACAGCGATGCAGTCATATAGGCCTGGTCCCACAATGTGACATCATTGATTGGGAACCTTGAATCGCTCAATACATGGGAGTACCAGTTTCGAACTTCATCAAAAATATAGCCTCTTAATTCAAGCCAGTCATCGTGATCAAAATCCTCCGGTTTCTTTCCCATACTGCTGATTTTTTTCCAGAGTTTTTCCAAAAATTCTAGTCTGCGACTATCACACATGTCCTTCGTGAATTCTTCTTTGAACGAACCAAATGCATTAGAAATCCATAAATCATTAAGACTTTGTTTTCCAAGAGGAGCCCCTTTATCAATACCAGAATTTATGTTTTCACAACCGTTAAACTGCGTGTTTTTAACAAACTTTTCAATGTTTGCTGAATTTTCTAATATATTCTCTTTCTTTATAGCATCACAGTATACTATATTTGACAGTAATAAGCCTTCCATTAATCCAACATTTGTATTATAAAAAAAGCTTGGGAAATCCTTATGTATCCTTTTCAAGTCTTCTTTAAACCTTACAAATTTACCGGATTCGCCTTTATCTTCTTCTTTATAGTATTTTTTGTAATCGTCAAATGCTGGATACCCGTAGTTTTTTTCAAATGCTTCATCATCAAAACTGAGCTTACCTCTCCAATACTCAAAGCCGGCATGCGTTTTGCCCAAATTGAAAAGAAGCGCACCTATTTCAGCCTTAATTATTTCCGTTCTTTTATCTTCAAGACGTTCCAAGTCTAAACTACTCACCCTGCTCACCACCCATATTGAAATAATACAAAATACTATCTTTTTTGATATTCGCCCTTCCCCAGCCATATTTGGTTTTTGACCCAATACCACTCTCCTCCAACACATCCGTTATTAGGCCTTCAAGAAATATGCGATCAACCTCCGCTTGTTTTTTCATTACTTTCATAGGAAGTGATATTGCATCATGAGGTATATACATGAACTGAAAGATGCCTTCGGTACCTTCAGGTACCACTTCAAAGTATATAGGCTGTGTTCCCGCTTTCGTTTCTCGTTTGTGTGGGTTTATTATTTCCAGAGACAACCTATTGAAATATGTCGGATAGAATATTCCTCTGCCTTTTTTTACATTGAAAGACTCTACCTGTTCCTGGACATGTTCCCATATTTGAGACTTAATACTCTTTCCATTAAAACTAAATTCCAGGTTTATCCCTAATTCATTTAGTGCATATCTTGCCAACTCTAACTGAAACTGCTCTTCATCTTTGTCTTCGTTTTTCATATATTTTTCTGCGCTTTCTACAACTTTGCGAAAATCATCAGAGCCTGTTCCAAAAATGCGTAGTGTACTTTGGAAGTGTTCTACTGCTTTTTGGGTCTCCCCATTTTCAATGTAATCCTCTAATTTTCTTGAAGCTGCTTTTAAGAGCATCCCCTTCCATGCACTGCCTTTGACCATGGGTGCCTTCCATACCTTATCCTTCAAAACCGGATTATCAATTATATAAAATTCTTCATCATCATGGGAATAATACGGGGACCTGAGTATGAACTTATACTGTAAACCAAAGGAGCCTGGGATAAGGGATGCAATATAGTTTTTAAACTTTTTTTCACTAGTGAATATTAATGAAGTTTTTTTTGCAAAATCTATATCGTTTTTTTTACAATACCAGAATTGGCCAATTTCTTCTCCTCCACAAACTAATCTTTTAAAATAGACTAAGGGAAACTCCTTAACTTTAATTTTTTTAAAATCCTTTATATCCTTATCAGAAACCTCAGCAAACGGGAATATTTCCAGAAACTCTTCTAATGAAAGATTTTCTATCTTTTCACTTGCCTTTTTTGTATCTGAGTAGACACGGGAGTATTTAAAATAAAGGGCATACAGATGTTTTTCTTGAGAACAATCAAAAATAGCCTCATATTTCAATTAGTTCACACCCCCCTTTTTAGACCCTGAAGTAATATTAATGAAATATATCCATATTGATACTTACCATTTTCAGCCTTATCAATCCATGGAATAATTTTAGTTGCATTAGGGCCGACAATTTCCTTGTATTTGTCTTTTTTCGTGGAGCCATAAATAAAATGTCTTTTATTCTTGTCGATGCATTCTGCCCTTTTGTTGCTTTTTTCTAAAATTAACTCTTCTATCATTTTTTTGACTTCTAAATTGCAATTATCGTCTTTAACGTATAAACCAATCTTCCTATTCCTTACGAGCCTTTCAGCTAACAAACCCTTGAATTCAGAAATATCTTTGCTTACAATTTTTTCAGTGTCTACGTAATGACCTACCCCAAGTATTAAGCTGCTATAGTTACTGAGATTGACTTCTTCAATGCTAAACCTCACTCTTCCATAACCTAGGTTATTTTTTCCTCCAATAAATCCATACCTCTCAATAAAACGCAAAAGAGGATATAATACGTTTGCTTTAAGCTCTTCATCTTCAAGTTCAATTGTTATCACAAAAGTTCCAAAATAATATGGATGCCCAAAATACCATTTTGGAGATTTATGTTTATCCTCAGGATTTTTATAAAGAACACGTTTGAGGCCTAAAGGATTTTTAGATTGGTTATTATAATCCTGTTCTATACTCTTGATTCTTATAAATCCTCGCCATCCATTACATCCAAAGTATTGCGAAGGATAAGATACACCCAAGTTATGTAGGGCTTTCTTCTTAGCATTATAGATTGTCATGTTCTCTCCATTTTCTGCTGCGTTGTCTATTACTTGCTTAATACTTGATTTGAACTTTTTATCGTCTAACTTTTCTTCATTATAGTTTTTTATATCAATTTCCGAAGCATAACATATTACCTCAAACCAAAACCTTAATGCACCTTGGATGGATTGAGGCTTAAGCTTTTTAAACTCCCCCCAGGCATCGCCCGTCCACACCGGCGTTGTAGTATTTGCCTTTATATTGACAGTTATCAAAATTCAATCACCTCCGTTGAAGTTAGTACGCATTTTCAAACTTATTTTTACCTGTCCCATAATAGTTCTCGAATTGAGAGCATTATTTTGGTTTGCCGCACTAGCTCCATATATATTTGATTCGATTAAGATTTTATACTTTTTACGTGATACCCTGCACAATGGCGAAGAATTCCTCGGTAAGTAAACTTCTTTTAGCTTCGTACTCAGAATGACAAGTAAAGGAATGTAACATTATATTATTAAAGGTAGAGTTGATAAGAAAGAAAAATGATACTACTTAATCGGTATAGGGTTTATCCTTACCAGTAGTACCAAATCGGAAGAATTATATTTCAGCATCATTTAGCCTCCCCCTCGGTTTTTAATGAGAAGAATTTATGCTTATGATGTTATTCAGTTAGGTTATATTCCCCTCTAATTGTTATATTTGACATTTTTCTTAAATCTCCTGCAAATAACTCACTTTTTTTGTTTATTATGCTTCCATTGAGATAAAAATCTAAACTGTTTGCGAATTATCCTTCTAAAATAGGTTAGTCAATACAACACATTCAGTTGAGTGTAAAGAAGGGATTGGTTTTGATTCCTCGTAGGTAGGCTAAAAACTTAATACATGGGCGTTATGTGGTTTGCGAACACAATAGTTACAATCCCTCATAGGTAGGCTAAGAACGAGCACATGTTCCTGTCTACTACTAAAGAGGAGGTTAGTTTCAATCCCTCATAGGTAGGCTAAAAACGTTGAAAAGGGCAGAAGCAAATCTGTAGGCGGCACTATTTCAATCCCTCATAGGTAGGCTAAAAACGCACCGCTGTCCGGGCATACCGGCTTACACCGGAAGGATTTCAATCCCTCATAGGTAGACTAAGAACTAATTGCGGGTGATGGTAGGTTATATGCGGCGGAGATGTTTCAATCCCTCATAGGTAGACTAAGAACATATTTTAGATCCGCCGCGATGCTGCGCCGGTACCCAGTTTCAATCCCTCATAGGTAGACTAAGAACCTCTGAATACAACCTTCATGTCTTTTGGAATGAAAAGGGTTCAATCCCTCATAGGTAGACTAAGAACTGCCCGGTTTGACTACACCATTGCCGTGGGTGCAGAGTTTCAATCCCTCATAGGTAGACTAAGAACGAGATAGTCTCTCCCTATAAGGGTATAAAAAGGAGGGTTTCAATCCCTCATAGGTAGACTAAGAACGTAGAATTCGATCTTGACTATGAGGACATAACAGCGGTTTCAATCCCTCATAGGTAGACTAAGAACGAAACAGAAATAAGTTATTACGATAGCAGGTATGTTATGTTTCAATCCCTCATAGGTAGACTAAGAACTGGGAAGCGACTGTTTAAACTTCTGCCAAATGCTATAAGTTTCAATCCCTCATAGGTAGACTAAGAACTCGGACGGCTTGATATATTCTATCAGGTCGTCTTTTAGTTTCAATCCCTCATAGGTAGACTAAGAACGATTACAGCGAACAGGCCCTTGAATTTGAGCAAGGCAGTTTCAATCCCTCATAGGTAGACTAAGAACTCAACGTCCATTTTGTCTTTTATGGTTTGTGCCAGCGTTTCAATCCCTCATAGGTAGACTAAGAACTTGCATGTTATAACCCAGCATGCCAGCTGAAGCTCCGTTTCAATCCCTCATAGGTAGTTACTCCTGAAAAAGTACCATTTTAATAATCCTCATATACTTGGGCTTCGCT
>JABMJD010000008.1 GCA_013201395.1 Candidatus Syntrophopropionicum ammoniitolerans | reverse complement strand
GGTAGTAATGTCCCTTTGTCAGTCCCTGAGGACTGTGTTTGGCCAGGCCTTCCTTGAGCGCAGGTATATTCCGGCCTAATCCGTCCAGGACGGTACGGTAGGCCCCCACAGTGTCCCGGACATAACCATGCCCCTGGTTCCTGGCCTCAATACGCAACGCCGCTACCCCCGTTCCGGCGATTACGGTGGCCTCTTCAATAAGACAAAGGTCCTGGGAGTTAAATATGTGCATACGGCAGTATTGATCTTGTTCAACCGGAAATATGATGCCTTTTCTATCTTTTAGGCCACTTTGGGATCGGCGGCAGGGGCCCGGACAGCTTCCCGGCTTTTCCCCGCCTACCAGGCAACCGGTGGCACAATATTCCGAAACCATCAATGGTAGTGCACCATGCACAATTGCCTCAGCCGGTAATGGTAGGGCCGGTACAATACCCCTGATCTGCTCCAGGGTAAGTTCAGCAGACAGGGTGATCCGGCTTACCCCATGTTCCTTTAAGAAGGCCGCAGAGGCTTTGTTAAAGACGTTTAATGAAAAATCAGCATATATAGGCTTATCGGTAACATCCCGCAGCCTCCTAATCAGGCCCAGGTTTCCTGCCTGGACCCCATCCAGATGCCCCTTTGACACCTTTTCCAGGTGCCGGCAAAATTTATCCAGCTCATTATCTTGTAAAATGCGGGAGGAAGATAAAACAAAAAGCACACCGGCGGCAGCACAGATTTTGCCTGCTTCCAGGATCTGTTCAATCGAATTCACACCTTTGGAATGAAACTGTTCACCCCCAAAATAGATCAGTCCGGCCCCTGCTGCCACTGCAGCCTTGAGGGAAGCCAAATCCGTCACCGTCACTGACAACAACGGCTCTTGCCCCACACCTTCCGCAGCCGTAATTCCGGATGTGGCAGCAGCCAGACGGCGCTGGAAGACTTCCTGTTCCACCGGTTTATGCCCAAAAACAACCATCCTTTTTTCCTCCAAACGGGAAAGGGCTTCTCTTCTGGTTTCATTTATGTCACTGACGGGGATCATCAGGTCGCCGATCAGATCTAATTTCAGTTTGGAAATGGTAAATGGTGTATTCCCTAACCTGGATAGCTGCTTTAAAAGGTATTCATCTGTCAGAGGACGGTTTAAGGCCTGTTGGGCGGGACTAACTGACTTTGCTTTTCCCCTATTGCCATCCCCGTCCTCCACTTCTATTTGGAGGGGTTCCCCCAGCCGGGCATAGACCCTGAAGGCCAGGGGAATCTTTTTTTGCTTCCGCGGCGAGGCAAAACTGGCCCGGGCTTTTTCCATCAAGGCAGCATCATGGGTTTTAAAAACCCGGTCTCCGGGGAAAACACGACCGGGAGCATCCAGTTGCACAATAGCCCCCGCTGGTGCGTCGCCCACGGATCGACCGCTTACAAATAGACGTTTTACCTCCCCGGCTTTCCGGCCCCCTGCTGTGACCCAGGTTTCAATCCCATCCCCAACCCGCAGTGGTTCCTCTAGAGATATTTCCGTTAATTTTAGCTTTTTGTTAAACCCTTTGACCCGACCCAAAAACAGCCCCCGGTTGTTAGGCCGTTTATAGCTCATTAAATCCGGCCCCGGCCGCCCATAAAAATAGCCGGTGGTAAAATCCCGGTTAAATACCTGGATCAGCTCCCTGGTTTCATCCGGGGTAACATAAAACTCACCACCAGAGGCAGCCCGATCCAGTAAACCACGGTAAATCCTGATCACAGTGGCTACATATTCCGGCCTTTTCATTCTGCCCTCAATTTTAAAAGAAGTTATACCGGAGCGAATCAAATCAGGCAAATGTTCGCTCATATTCAAATCTCGTGGGCTTAATAGGTATTTACCGGCCACCCCGGAGTCAGTCACAGGCCGGCCGCCCCTGTCAACCATTTCGTAAGGCAGGCGGCAGGGCTGGGCACAACGACCCCTATTACCGCTACGGCCGCCTATTAGGCTGGACATCAGGCATTGACCCGAATAACAAACACACAGAGCACCGTGGATGAACACCTCAATTTCAACTCCCGATTGGTCTACAATGGCGCCGGCAGCTTCCAGGGAGAGCTCCCTGGCCAGTACGATGCGTTTTATGCCGGCTTCTTTTAGCGCCAGTGCCGCGGGCAGGTTATGTACTGTCATCTGGGTACTGGCATGCAGCCGCAATTCGGGAATAACCTGCCGGGCCAGTTTCAAAAGGCCCAGGTCCTGGATAATCACACCATCGGCATCATTGCATTGCAGGAAATGCAGGAACTCCAGGGCCTGTTGCAATTCCCTATCGGTAAGGAGGATATTAACAGTGATATAAACCTTGCATCCCCGGACATGGGCATAGTCTATAGCCCTGATGATTTCCTGGTTGTCAAAGTTACCTGCCGACTGGCGGGCGTTAAAATTTTTGCCGCCCAGGTAGACGGCATCTGCTCCATTCTCCACAGCCGCCACCAGGGATTCCCAACTACCGGCCGGGGCCAGCAATTCTGGTTTGGTGGACATTAATAGTTACTCCTTCCGCTCATACCTGAGAAGCCCGGCACAGGGCATAATCTCTATACCACGGCGGGCCAGTTCATCAAGAAATAGATTTAAACCCAGTGAGTCACTGGCCATATGTCCGGCGATTACTACGTTCACATGATTTTTTTCTGCTTCCTTGCGGTGTTTCTCCCCAATATGCATCACGACCATTGTACCTACGCCGGCTGTTGCCAGTTTGGCGTAAGCATCTTCGGAACCGCCGGTACCGCCGGTCATATCGACCATCACCCGGCCTGCCCGTCGATCCTTGTTACCAATGACGATAGAGGGGCCGGCATTATAATGCACAGCTTCCGCATACTCGGGAAGTTCTTTTAACAACTTTACCACATCTTGCAATGTTTCCGGCTTTTTCTCATCCATCAGGTTCTGGATAAAATCGTTGACCAGGTTGTCGGCCGGTGTATGCACGCACATTAACGGTATGTCCAGCAACCGGGCGGCATCCACGGCCCGGTTGTGGTTCAGGGGCATCAAATTAAGCTTTACTTCGTTAATCCGGGAAGCCAATATACCTTCAGCCACATTGATGGGCACACCAAATTTGGCCAGGACATCTTCCTGTAAATTCATTACCCGGTAGAGTGCTGCCAGGGCCTTTCCCTCTGGGTGATGGGCAATAATCAGGTCTATTTTTGGGCCCCTTTCACGGATGCGATCGGCCAACAACACCTCTGCGGTTTCCATGTCTATGCCGGTCAGTACTCTGGATACCTGTCGTTCGGGATCTCCATATAGTATCCTGGTGTCCCCGTAGGGGTTGAATAATCTATCCTGATCGTATTCCTTTTTTTCGTCTTCTTTCATTTCGTTATATTTTTTATTTTCTTTCTCCAATAGTTTTTCTACACTGGCTTTGGTGCGGGGATCCTTCCCCATCCCTTTTTCAATAGCCAGTTTATAAATTTCTCCTATTTTCATCTAGCTTCTCCTTTCTACGGGGACATTCCTCGGCATCAAAGCCAATCCTCAAACAGAGGTGTGTCCCCATTCCCCTGTCCTAGTCCCTCCAGTCTGATCACCGACTCTAAATGGCTTAAAAAGCGGTCATATCTCCTGTCCAACCTTCCACCTTCCACATTCTGCTTTCCACCTGACCCCAAAGGAATACCCTAAAGAGTGTGTCCCCGTTCCCCTGTCAAGGTATCTTGTTTATATAATCGGGGACATTCCTCAGCATCAAAGCCCGGCCCTAAACAGAGGTGTGTCCCCATTCCCCTGTCAAGGTTCCTCAAGTCTGAACCCCTAACTTAACAACGTAGCTCAGGCTATGCCCTCGCTTTTCCAACTGTCCCGTCTTCTGCCTTCTGCCTTCCGCTTTCCACCTTCCACCCGACCCCAAAGGAATACCCCAAAGAACCACCAACGACCAGTCACCCCTTGCCCGCAAGGCTTACAACGCAGCTCCGCTCGCCCCTTATAATTGTCCGAGCTCTTTCACCCTCGGGCTCGGGCCAACTCGCCGCTAACGCGGCTCAAACAGTGCCCTCGCTAATCCTCGGGTTCACTCGCTCTTTGAATTAGGCCTCAATGTCGCCTGCTTTTGTAAGCCCTGCAGATTTTCTCCATAGGTAGGATTGCAAGGAACATTCCTCAGCGCCAATGATGTTCGATAATCGGGGGACATTCCTCAGCATCAAAGCCAATAATTCGGGGACATTCCTCGGCATCAAAGCCCGGCCCCAAACAGAGGTGTGTCCCCATTCCCCTGTCAAGGTTCCTCAAGTCTGAACCCCTAACTTAACAATGTAGCTCAGGCTATGCCCTCGCTTTTCCAACTGTCCCGTCCTCTGCCTTCTGTTTTCCACCCGACCCCAAAGGAATACCCCAAAGAACCACCAACCACTAACCACCAACCACCAACCACCAGTCACCCCTTGCCCGCAAGGCTTACAACGCAGCTCCGCTCGCCCCTTATAATTGTCCGAGCTCATTCACCCTTGGGCTCAGGCCAACTCGCCGCTAACGCGGCTCAAACAGTGCCCTCGCTAATCCTCGGGTTCACTCGCTCTTTGAATTAGGCCTCGATGTCGCCTGCTTTTGTAAGCCTTGCAGATTTTCTCCATAGGTAGGATTACAAGGAACATTCCTCAGCGCCAATGATGTTCGATAATCGGGGGACATAACTCAGCGGCAAAGCTAATAATTCGGGGACATTCCTCGGCATCAAAGCCAATCCTCAAACAGAGGTGTGTCCCCATTCCCCTGTCCTAGTCCCTCCAGTCTGATCACCGACTCCCAATGGAGGCCTTCCACTTTCCACCTTCCACATTCTGCTTTCCACCTGACCCCAAAGAAACACCCCAAAGACTATTGTTTTCTAGAGACATGCATATTACCTTCCAGGTAAAAGCGAAAGGGCAGTGTCTCCCCCACATTGATACCGATTCGGGTTGTGGTGACAATGCCTTCCCGGGGGGCAGGCCCCTCCAGGAGCACCAGGGGCTTCACAGTCAGGTCTACACCGTTGTGTTGGCGGAGAATGCCCAGGGCCTGTACCAGCTTGGCCGGCCCACTGCACAGGTCTACAATTTTTTCCCGCCTGCGGTTGGCCCGCATAATTGGCAGGCCCGTCAGGGGTTCCAGGGCCCTAATCAGCACCGCCTCTCCCACTCCCGTCTGGGCGGTAACGGTGTTAAAACAGTGGTACATGCCATAGATAAAATAAACATAGGCGTGGCCCGGTGGCCCAAACATAACCTTATTGCGCGGCGTCATACCCCGGGCGGCATGGCAAGCCGGATCACCCTGGATATAGGCCTCTGTTTCTACAATCCTACCGGCTATAGGGCCTGCCGGGGTATAGTTTACAATTATTTTGCCCAGTAGTTCTCTAGCCACTGTTACAGTGTCCCTGGCGTAAAAAGAACGGGGAAGGACTTTTTCCCCGCAGGTAAATTCTTGCAATGAAAATTGTTTTTCTACCATACCTTGAGCTAGTCCTTTATCATTTATGTCATTTGCGCAGAAATTTAATCAATTCCTTGGCCGGCATGGTATTCACTATATCACCAGGTGCCAGCCAGGCCCGGCGGGCTACAGATACACCATAGCACATTTCATCCATCCTCTTCAGATCATGGGCATCTGTATTTATCGCTATTTTGATTCCTTTTTCTTTTGCCCGGCGCGCATTTATATCGTTTAAATCCAGACGATCCGGTGAGGAGTTTATCTCTAATATAGTATCACAATCGGCAGATGCCTCCAACACCCGCTCCAGATCGAGATCATAGCCATCTCTTCTAGACAGCAAACGTCCGGTAGGGTGCCCAATTATATCCACATTTTTATTTTCGATAGCGGAAATAACCCGGGCTGTCATCGTTTCCCGGTCCTGTTTAAAGGCACTGTGTACAGAGGCGATAACCAGGTCAGTATCCTTAAGAATCTCATCCGGACAGTCTATCTCACCTCCGGGAAGAATATCAGCCTCAATACCGGTAAGGATGGTGAACCCATCCATTTTCTCATTCAGGGATCTTATTTCCTTGTGCTGTTTTTCTAGTTCGTCAAGGGAAAGCCCACCGGCAATTTTCAGTGACTGGGAATGATCTGTAATTGCGATGTATTCATAACCTTTTTCCTGGGCCCTTTTTGCAACTTCTCCAATGGTACAAAGTCCGTCACTCCACACCGTGTGGATATGCAGGTCCCCTTTAATATCTTCTAATTCCACCAGTGGGGGCAGAGAATTTTGCGCTGCTGCCTCCACCTCACCCCGATCTTCCCTTAGTTCCGGTTGAATATAAGGCAGGCCCAGCCCTTTGTAAATTTCCTGCTCGTTACTGTAGACAGTGGTCCCATCCTCCAGCTCTGCCATTTCCATCCCCTTTGTGGTCAGAAAATCCTTAAGCTTATCCAGATGGGCCCGGCTACCCGTATTGAAAAACAGGTTGAGGGCAAAATGCTCTTCAGGCACCACCGCTAAATCTACCACAATGCCCCATTTTGTCTGTAGTTTTAGGCGCTCCCCGCTTCTTTCTAAGACTTCCTTCATCCGTGGGTGTTTTTCTAAAATATCAAATACCAGCTCAGGATCAGATGTTGCAACGATTAGATCAATATCCCCCACTGTTTCCTGCCAGCGTCGTACACTACCACCCGCTTCCACATTAATTACATCTGGTAGTGTCAACAGATAGTCTTTCAGTTCGCCTGCCAGCAACCAAGCCGTGGCCAGCAATATGCGGCCATGGCGTTTTTTGCGTGTCCTGATATTTCTAATAATGTCCTGTTCCCCTTTGGCCCCCATGCCCGGCAGGTTCCTTAACCGCCGGGCCCTGGCTGCTTCATCCAACCCGGTTATGGTAGTAACGCCGAGCTTTTCATAAAACAGTGCCGCCCGTTTGGGCCCAATGCCCGGTAGAGACATTATTTCTACAATACCCGGGGGAATTTCACACCTTAGTTTTTCCAACTTATTTAGGTGCCCGGTGGTGAGGATTTCATCTATTTTGGCCGCTATGATTTTACCAATGCCTGGAACCTTTATCCATTCCCCTCTTTGTCCAATCTCTTCTAGCGGCTCCGCTAAACCGGACAAAACCCTGGCTGCATTTCTATAGGCACGTATCTTAAAAAAATTTTCTCCTTTAAACTCCAGCAAGTCGGCCAGTTCATAAAAAATCCAGGCCACTTCCTCATTTCTCATATTCATTTACAGCCCCATTCTTACTAGTAATATTCCCAAATCATTCTATTGCTTATCCCGGGTAAAAAAACAACTCATGAAAAATTTTTCATGAGTCTTTTTTATCATCATTGCCTTCGGGCTCCAACAACCTGACCAGATTATCGTGTTTTTCCTGGAGCTTTACTAGTTCGTCTGCTATATTTAGTGCAGCTAGTACAGCTGTCTGGGCTTTTGATAACCTGGTATTCCGAGTCGCCAGCTGGATCATCTTGCGGTTAACATATTGGGCCAGCGCCAACATTTCTTCCTGGCTGCTGTTGCCTTTCAAGGTATAATATTCACCAAATATCTCTACATCAACCCTGGTTACCTCTTCAGCCATAAGAAACCTCCAGGTACATGGTGCATAAATTCATAATATATTTCGCTATCCCTCATCCTTTTTCCTGCGTCAGCAAAACATTTAGCCGTTAACTACGTAATTCAGCCCCAAATTTCTTGGCCAGTGCCTCAGCAACAGCACTGGTTTTTTCTACCGCTTCGGCATCAGTCAGGGTCCGATCAGAGGCCTGAAAAAGCAATGAAAAGGCCATGCTCTGCATCCCTTCCGGCACCTGCTCACCGCGGTAGATATCGAACAGGGAAACAGCATTGAGCAGTTTGCCTCCTGCCTTTTTTATTGTGGCCAAAATATGATCGGCAAGGATATCCTTTTTAACCAGTATGGCCAGATCTCTCTCAATAGCAGGATATTTTGGCAGGGGTATAAAGTCGGCCGGTCGGCCGGAGAGGGCCAACAGCCGGTCAAAGTCCAGCTCAAACGCGGTAACCTTCACCGGTAAATCATAATTTTCCAGTACATCCGGGTGCAATTCACCCAATATCCCTAACCTTCTGCCCCCCGCCTCCAAAACAGCAGTTCGACCGGGATGAAAACTGGGATTGGCGGACTCGGGCCGGAATTTAACCGGCACTGTGTGCAAAACGGTGAAGAGATTTTCCAGCACACCTTTTAGGTGGTAGTAATCATAAGCCGTTGGGGATACATTCCAGCTACCAGGTGTACAACCCATAGCGGCAGCAGCAAGAGTCGTCTTTTCTTCCGGCTGTGTATCCAGGCCCCTGTTAACAAAAACACGGCCGACTTCAAAAATAGCACCATTTTGCACCCGACGGTTATGGTTCCTGACCAGCACCTCCATTAAACAGGGCAGCAGCATGGTACGCATCACCCCATGTTCCTCGCTTAGAGGGTTTTGCAGTTTTAATGTATTTCTATAGGGGCTGTCAATGGGCAGATTCATTAGATCAAAAACCCGCGGGTGGACAAAACTATAGGTCATCACCTCGAAAAAACCACCGGCAGCCAGCTCGTTGCCGGCATGGGCAGTATAGATCTGTTCCCTGGTTTTTGTCCCGCCGGAAACACCGCCGGAGGGGAGTGTTACAGGTGCTTTATCATAGCCATACATCCTGGCTACCTCTTCAATCAGATCTACCTCCAGGCTTACATCAGAGCGATGGGTAGGAACAGTCACCAGGAGATCCTCACCCCCATCCCGCACCTTAAACTGCAAGCTGGTGAGGATGTCCCGGGCTATTTCACCGGCTATATCCACCCCCAGCACATATGAAGCGCGAGAAGGCCTGAATTGGATCACCCGTTCTTTTATTTTTTCCGGTAGCTTGTCTACCCTGCCGGCAACAGCTTCACCACAGCCCATTTCTACAATCAACTGTGCTGCCCTGTCGGCAGCTCGGGCACAGCCACCAATGTCAATACCTTTTTCAAAACGCAGGGAGGCCTCAGAGCGAAGGCCTAAAGCTTTTGAGGTCCTACGTACGCTTATCGGATTAAAAAATGCTGACTCCAGCAGAATAGAATTAGTTTTCTCTGTCACCTCAGTGGCCTGGCCACCCATAACCCCGGCAATGGCTATCGGTCCCGAGGGATCAGTGATGGCCAGCATACCAGGTGTCAGGGCCCGTTCCACACCATCCAGGGTAACAATTTTTTCCCCTGCCCTGACCCGGCGCACGATAATATGACCATCCTGCAAAAGATTATAATCAAAAGCATGCATGGGCTGACCCAGCTCCAGCATGACATAGTTGGTCACATCCACAATGTTATTAATCGGCCTCATTCCTGCCGCCCGTAGCCGCTGCTGCATCCACAGGGGCGAACTGGCGACCTGAACATTTTTAATTAGCCGGCCCACGAAACGGTGACACAAATCAGGGTCCGCGATATCCACGTTGACCTGTTCATCAATTCTTTCCTCTAGCTCCCGGAGAGTTGGTTGGGGAGGACTAAATGGCCTGCCCAGCAAGGCGGCTATCTCCCGGGCCACACCAATGATAGAAAGGCAGTCACCCCGGTTGGGTGTCAAATCCAGCTCTAATATGTAATCATCCAACCCCAGTATCTCTTTGGCATCTTTACCAATGGGGGTGGTAGGCGGCAGAATCATGATTCCTTCTGCCTGTTCGGTAGACATGGTTTTGGGATCAATGCCCAGCTCCTGTCCGGAACACATCATACCACGAGACTCCACACCCCTGAGTTTGGCCCGTTTTATTACCAGGCCACTGGCCAGTTTGGCTCCTTCTACTGCTACTGGGATAATATCCCCAACGTTAACGTTAGTCGCGGCAGTAATGATTTGCAATTTTTCCGTCCCCACATCGACGGTTGTGATTACCAGCTTATCGGCATTGGGATGCCTGTTTATAGCCTCTATTTTCCCCGTGAGCACCTTGCTGACACCTGCACCAACTTCCTTGACCCCCTCTACGGTAACACCGGCCAGGGTCAGTCGATCTGCCAGTTCCCGGGGTGATATATCTATTTCAACAAATTCCTGTAGCCATTTATATGAAACCAACACTTTTTTAACCTCCTGCTCATGGATATAATTTCACATAGTTAACAAGGTTTATATCATATGTTTCATCGAATTTAAAACTGCTGTAAAAAGCGCAGATCATTTTCAAACAGGAGACGCATATCGTCAATACCATATTTCAACATGGTGATCCTTTCAATACCCATACCAAATGCAAAGCCGGTCACATCTTCGGAGTTATACCCGGACACTTCCAACACCCGTGGATGGACCATGCCGGCACCAAGAATTTCAAGCCAGCCGGTATGCGAGCACACCCGGCAACCCGTACCGCCACATATGACACAGGAAACATCAACCTCCGCACTGGGCTCCGTAAACGGGAAATAGCTGGGGCGAAAGCGTGTTTTAGTTTTTTTGCCAAACATTTCCCGGGCAAAATAGGCCAGGGTACCTTTAAGGTCGCTAAAGGTGATTCGCTGGTCAACGGCCAGCCCCTCCACCTGATTGAACATCGGTGAGTGGGTGGCATCGTCATCCCGCCTATATACCTTGCCCGGGGCAATAATCTTAACAGGCAATTTTGGTGCAGTTTTTTCCATTGTACGCACCTGTACCGGTGAGGTCTGGGTCCTGAGCAGGATTTCATTACTGATAAAAAAGGTGTCCTGCATATCCCTGGCCGGGTGATCCTTGGGCAAGTTCAAGGCTTCAAAATTGTAATAATCTGTTTCAATTTCCGGGCCCTCGGCAATGGTGTACCCCAGACCAAGAAAAATATTTTCAATCTCTTCCAGTACAATATTCAAAGGATGTCTGCCACCTCGCCATACCACAGTACCAGGCAGGGTTACATCTATTTTTTCATTATGTAACATCTGTTCCTTAATTAGTTTTTTCAGTATCGCCGACTTTGCTGTCAGCTCTTTTTCTATGGCAGCTCTAATCTCATTGGCCATTTTGCCCACACGGGGCCTTTCTTCAGCACTTAAACCACCCATACCCCTTAATATCCGGGTGAGCTCCCCCTTTTTTCCCAAAAATCTAATCCTAATCTCATCTAACTCCTCCGGGCTACCGGCCTCTGCCATCTCCTCCCGTGCCCGTGCACCAAGTTCATGCAGCTTGTCCTTCATCTAGAAACCTCCCGGTCGTATTTTAATAAAAATGCCTATATAACAAAAAACCGCCCCTCTACAGGGACGGATAAACAGCCTTCCGCGGTACCACCCTCTAGTTTATACTCAATTAAGCATAAACCACACGCCAGGGTTAACACAACCCAAAAACAACCTTCCTGATAACGGAGAGGATCCGGCAACACCTACTGGTTGTTTACGTTCAGCTGCAGCTCCGGGGTGAACTTCGCTAGCCCTAGTTTCAGGAGGACTTCCAATCAGAGGATCCTCCCTCCCTGGGAAACGCCGGCCCAACTACTTTTCCCCTTCATTGCTATTGTAATCAGATCTGATGTATTTTTATGATTTATAATAATGCAAATTAAAAAAAAGAAAATGCTGACAAAACAATAAATTCTAGTGAACCGCCAGCCTTCTGTATAATATGTAGGCCCTTACAGATCCTGTTGCCTCAAATAGCCTCCAAAAAAATTCGGCGGTCAATGACATTTAACCACAGCCTTTCCTCAATTTTTTGGGAGCCTTTTCGGCTTTGATTATATCACAAGGGAAAATTGAAGACAAGAAAGTTTGCAGAAAAACAGCTTGACCCCTCAATTACGATACCTTTTAAAAGGTCTTTAATGCTAGCGGACACCGCGTTGTCTCAGTGTTTCATAAAACATAATGCTAACAGAATTTGCCACATTTAAAGATTCTGCTCTACCCGGCATCGGTATGCGCACCAGCTCATCAACATTTTCCTTTAATACCTCCCTGGTTCCAATAGCTTCACTACCAACAACCAAAGCACAGGAAACCTTTAAATCAATTTCAAATAAAACCTTTTCCCCTCGCGGATCTCCGGCTACAGTCTTGATGCCCTGGTGATTCAAAAAGGAAATAACCTCATCTGCAGCAGCGCCTTGTATTACCGGTAGATGAAAAATAGAACCCATCGTGGCCCGCAGGGATTTGGGATTATATATATCAGCGGTGCCTTTTAAAAGAATAACCCCATCTGCCGCCGCAGCATCTGCCGACCGCACTATGGCACCCAAGTTGCCCGGATCCTGTACACCATCAACCACTACCAGCAAAGCAGGATCCTTTACCTCTGCCATATCAGTAAGTGAATAACAACGTCGAGGAGCCACTGCAATTATTCCCTGCGGTGTTGTGGTCTCAGCCAGTTCCGCAAATACATCCTCGGCAACCTCCATTAAAATGGCATGCCGGGCAGCAGCAGTTAGGAGCAGGTTTTTGCCCCGGGGGTTTTGCATAGATCTTTTGCAGTAAATTAGCATTTCCACCGGCCAGTCAGAGCCAAGTATTTCCTCTACAAAGCGTATACCCTCCACCAAAAATTTTTTTTCTTTCTCCCTAAAACGTGCATTTGCCAGACGGCGAACGTATTTTATCCGCCCATTACTCATACCTTTCATGGCCATAATTCCCCCTTCAAGCAGTCCATCTGACTTTTTTATGGGTCCAGCCACATCGGTTTTACAACTATAATACTGATTGGCGTTAGCCTCCCAAATAATTAAAAAGCATGGTTGTTCACCATGCTGCAAGGGGTCAGGCCCTTAACCTGCCAACATACATTGCCAAGATATATTACCGTAAATAAGCTAAGAATATGACCCCCTATTTTTTAAAGTTTTTCTTTAGCCACTTCCACCAGCCGACCAAAAGCCTGGCCATCATTCACTGCCATATCGGCTAACAGTTTGCGGTTTATGTCCACACCTGCCAGTCTCAGGCCGTTCATTAACCTGCTGTAAGAGATTCCATTCATTCTAGCTGCTGCATTAATTCTGGTTATCCACAGCTTCCTAAAATCACGTTTTCTGACCCGGCGGTCACGGTAGGCATAAACCAGGGATTTCATTACCTGCTGATTGGCTACACGATATAGCTTACTTTTGCCTCCCCGGTATCCCTTGGCCAGCTTGAGTATTTTTCTGCGTCTATTTCTAGAAACCACACTGCTTTTCGCCCGTGGCATGTTAATTCCTCCTTTATGTGACAGGTAAATCTAGGGCAATAGTTTTTTAAGGCGGCGGGCATCGGGCGCACTGAGAACCACAGCTTTGCGCAAATCTCTTTTCCTTTTAGCCCCTTTTTTTCCAAGCAAATGGCTGCGAAAGGCGTGAGAACCTTTATATTTTCCGCTTGCTGTTTTTTTAAAACGCTTAGCTGCCCCGCGGTGGGTTTTGATTTTTGGCAACTTAAAATGCAACTCCTTCCTAGACGTCCTGTTTCGGCGATAAGATCATAATCATGTTTCTACCTTCAAGCCTGGGATGTCTTTCCACCTGGGAAATATCTTGTACACGCTCCGCCAACCGCTTCAGCAGTTTTTGGCCCAGCTGAGTATGGACAATCTCCCGACCACGGAAAATAATCGTGGCTTTGACCTTGTCACCTTCTTTTAAAAATCTGATGGCATTTCTTGCCTTTACTTCAAAATCGTGATCTTCAATGTTTGGCCTTAGTTTTACTTCTTTAACACTAATAGTCTTTTGTTTCTTTCTAGCTTCCTTTTCACGTTTGCTCTGTTCGTATTTATACTTGCCAAAATCCATAATTTTGCAAACAGGTGGCCTGGCGGCAGGTGAAATCTCCACCAAATCAAGCTGTTTTTCCTCTGCCAACCTTAGCGCTTCCCTTGAAGAAAAGATACCCAGTTGGTTTCCGTCAGTATTGACAACCCTTACTTCCCTTGCCCTGATCCCCTCATTAACACGGAAATCCTTCGTAATAACAGGTTCACCTCCCCAAAATATGAAAAACAAAAGCGGGTTCACCACCCGCAAAACACAGTAAAACCTGTCCCAGTTTACTTAAATTACCTAGCAAACAGCGTGACAACAGGCCGCGTCGTTAGGTGAGAAGCGGATGGCTTCTTCTTGACAGTATTTGTTATTTACCGATTGGTATTATAGCATGGCTAGGCCGGCAAAGTCAAGTATTTCCCTGACAGCCGTTAGCCCCAAGAACAGGGGAAATATTACAGCCAGCCAATAAACGGTAATGATACTGATACTAGTAGGATTTGGTTCTTATTTCTTCCAAAAGTTTATTTTCGAATTCAACCAACGGCATGGTGCCTTGATCCCCCTCAGATCTATGACGGACAGCTACCGTCCCCTGTTCGGCTTCCCGATCGCCAACAACGAGCATATATGGTATCTTTTGAGCCTGGGCCTCACGAATTTTGTAGTTGATTTTTTCGTTCCGGGTATCATTCTCTACCCTGATGCCTTTTTCATCGAGGCTTTTTTCAATTTGCCGGGCATATTCTGCATGACGGGCGGCAATAGGCATTACACACACCTGTACCGGCGCCAACCAGGCCGGGAAAGCCCCGGCGAAGTGTTCCGTAAGGATACCAATGAATCTCTCAATACTCCCGAAAACCACCCGATGCAGCATCACCGGCCGGTGCCTTTGGCCGTCCTCCCCGATGTAGGTGAGATCAAACTTTTCCGGCATGGTAAAGTCTAGTTGAATAGTGCCGCACTGCCAGGTACGCCCCAGGGAATCTTCCAGGTGAAAATCGATTTTGGGCCCATAAAAAGCGCCGTCACCTTCATTTACTTTGTAGGGCAACCCTTTGGCTTCCAGTGCCTCACGCAAGGCATCTGTGGCCAGTTCCCAGATTTCGTCGGAACCAATGGAGTTTTCCGGCCTGGTGGACAGTTCCAGGTGGTAGTCAAAACCAAAGAGCTTATAAAAAGCATCTTCCATTTCAATCACACCGGTGATTTCATCCTTGACCTGGGAGGGAAGCATAAATATATGGGCATCGTCCTGGGTAAAACAGCGCGCCCGCATCAAACCGTGCAGAACACCGGAAAGCTCATGCCGGTGGACCAGTCCCAATTCTCCCATGCGAATGGGCAGTTCCCGGTAACTGTGCAATTTATTTTTGTAGATAAGGATGCTGCCGGGACAATTCATCGGTTTTACCGCATAGTCACCTTCATCAATTTTAGTGAAGTACATGTTCTCACGATAATGGTCCCAGTGACCGGACTGCTCCCACATTGCCCGGCTTAAAATAATGGGTGTGCGGATTTCTTGGTAGCCCTGTTTTTTATGTTCCTCACGCCAAAACTTTTCCAGCTCGTTGCGCAGGATCATCCCTTTGGGATGGAAAAATGGAAAACCGGGCCCCTCTTCCTGGATGCTGAACAGATCCAGCTCCGCCCCCAGCTTCCGGTGGTCCCGACGCTTGGCTTCCTCAAGGCGAAAGAGATATTCATCCAGCAATGATTTTTTAGGGAAAGAGGTACCGTAAATGCGTTGCAGCATCTTATTTTTTTCGTTACCACGCCAGTATGCCCCCGCCACATTAAACAGCTTCACACTCTTTAAACGCCCTGTAGAAGGAACATGGGGCCCCATGCACAAATCAGTAAAATCGCCCTGCCGGTAAATTGAAATCTGTACATCCTCCGGCAAATCCTCAATCAATTCAATCTTGTAAGACTGGCCAAGTTTTTCAAACAAATCCAGGGCCTCAGAGCGGGAAAGTTCAGTCCTTTCAAAGGGCAAGTCAGCCTTAATGATGGTTTTCATTTCCTTTTCAATTTTGGCCAGATCCTCGGGCACAAAAGGTTCTCTGGTATCAAAATCATAATAATACCCGTTTGCAATAGCCGGGCCTATAGCCAGCTGGACATCGGGAAACAGTTTTTGCACAGCCTGAGCCATCACATGGGCTGTGCTATGCCGGTATACCTCCTGGCCCTCTTCATCGTCAAAGGTTAGAATTTCCACCGTTGCATCCTGTTTGAGAGGAAGCCCCAGATCAGCCGGTTTACCATCTATCTTTGCTGCCAGTGCCTCCCGGCCCAGGCGGGGACTGATATCCCTCGCTATATTCCATGCTGTAGTGCCATACGGATAGTCTCTGGTACTGCCATCGGGCAATGTTATTGCAATTTGGTTGGCTTCACCCAATTAAAACACCTCTTTACTTGGTTGTTTGTTAAAGCTCGTTAATCAATAATTTTGGTGATAATACTGATATTTTTGCTCATTGACAGAAAACCAAAAAGTCCCTGACTGTTAACAGTCAGGGACGGGATTCCCGTGGTTCCACCCTGGTTAGAAATATATCTTTCCCACTTTATGGCAGGATAACGTCTGCCTCCCGGTACAGCTTACTATATAGGTTCGGCTGCGCGGCTCCAAGGTGGTTTTCAGCACCATCACTACCATAAAGACACTTTCAGCCACGGTGTCTCTCTCTTTTAGGCTGATGGAACCTACTCGTCCTAATCATCACCAATTGCTATCTGTTATTAGCTGTAATTATATTAAGATACCAGGTTATTGTCAATAAAACAGTCAATTTTCTACCCGGCAAATAATTACCTCACCTTTTACACATCATATAATGTGGTATGACGGTAACATAAGGACAGATAGGTTCATCAACACTGGTTTCTCTAATGTGCAGGGATGCATAAATTACACCCCGGGCATTCCTTAACCCGGTTGGTAAACACATCCCTAATTGTATCCAACGGCGGCATACTCGGACTATTTTTATGTTGATAATGAAGAGTGATTTCCAGTGGCGCGATGGAAATCAGGGCGCTAACCAGCAGGTCTTCATAGTTTATTTCATTATCCACTAAATCGATGATATAACCCTCCAGGTAATCGCTTTTAACGGGACGTTTATTGCCGTCAAAAAGCTCAAAAACACAATCATCCCTGATTAAGACATGAACGGAGTCAATTTTGGGTTCCTGGATGTCAACAAAATATTTGAGAAGCCGGATAAATTCCTGATATTCCCTTTCAATTAAAAAGTCATCAACAGCCCTGTCTGCCGCTTCCCTGAGTTCGTTGGTATACTCCTTTAACCTGAACCTGATAAATCCTTCGATGACAATGCGGTTATGATTGCGCAGGAAATCCAGTACCTTATGCAGCATCCAGCCTTTGCGACGCAGCCAGTATAAGGTATTTCTATAGTTATGGCCATCCTTGTTAATGTGCTGCAGGGCATAACGATAGATTAAATCTTTTTCATCCGCACTGTAGTAATAATAGTTTTCCCTGATGATATCTTTTAATAAAATGTTTTCCCAGTGGTTCAAAATAATATCAGAAATGATATCTGCAAGGTAATGTTTAAAGGTATTCTCCGCTTCCTCGAGGGTCCCACTGGAAACACCGTTGTTGGAAACACGGAAAGCCAAAAAGGTAAATTTGCCGGCGGGATTTTCCTCTAGATCAACCTTAAGGCCATCATTTTCGAACAGTTCCAATTCCCGGTCCATTTTAACCTTGAGCAAATCTATCAGCTGTGTTGAACCAATGGAAATAGTCTGGGCCACTGGACCGTCCCTCCTTATTCTGTTCCACTTCTTCTTCAGTATAGACAAAAATTATTGGCGCTATGCCAGACAAATTATTATAAATATTATGCCTTTATTTTCTGCACAAGGGTGCCTGCCTCACGCATAAAAATTTTCAATCGGGCTATAAATAAATTCTAAGACAAACTTATCAGAATATTTGAAATCTTATGGTATAATTTTATTAACACAACTATCAAACCATGCCATTTTTGCTAAATTAAGACATAACAGATAATCTCCTTCATCATCATTTCTCTTTGATTTTGCATTTTAAAATTAAAGGGGGGATACCGCATGACACGTCTGGGGGTTATTAAAGAAAGCGGATACCTCTATGGAAAAAAAAGGGCTACAATATATAGATTCAATGACGGCATTAGAATTATCGGCTTTAAAAGGGGCTGCAGTTTCGATTTAAGGGTGCTGACCATCGGCTTTAATCCCAAAAGAATTGGTCTGGGGGAAGGGGCACTAAAGCTCTTACGACCCTTATATAAGGTGATATATGTCAACGAAATTAATGAAAGTGTGCTGCCCTTTTGGGTAAAAATGAAAAAACGGGGTTTGGTAAACAAACTGGGAACCATCAGGTGGGAGCCCAATTATGAGTATATGATTTCCTGATTCAATCAAAAAGGCCTTCCAGTGTCGGAAGGCCGGTTTTATTCTACTGGTGGGCGCTACTGGAATTGAACCAGTGACCCCTACCGTGTCAAGGTAGTGCTCTCCCCCTGAGCTAAGCGCCCAATATACCCCGGGTGGAAACTTGCCATTAAAACCCCACCCGATAATACATACTACCATCCATGCCCGCTAGAAGTCAAGCCTCCTGATAAGGATACGATTACTAAAAAATCTAGTTAAACAGCAGATCCCACATCTGCCTGTGCAGGCCCGGCCGTTTCAAATCTTCACCGGCCAGTAACCTGACCCGGCCCAGCTCCTGCCCTTGTAGCAAATATATACACTCCCCGAGATGCTGTCCCATTTTAAGAGGGGCAGCCAGTGGATCCTGCACGATAACTTTTCTTTCCACATTGGGCAGATCATCTGGATCAAGGCGTATTTCCAGGTTGTTTTCCGCTACCAGTTCCACCACTTTTCTCACCCCATCACTCACCTTAACATCAATCATTGGCTCTCCGGCTTCCACCACAGTAACCGGCTTGATGACGTTAAAACCATAGTCAAACATGTTAATGCAATCCCGGTAGCGGTCATCACTATGTAAGGCCACAGCAATAAGCCTGCGGCCGTCTCTGGTAGCAGATGCCACAAGACAGTTACCCGCCCTGCCTGTGGTGCCTGTTTTTACTCCATCGGCTCCCCCGTATAGGCCAAAGAGCAGCCTGTTGCTGTTTCTAAGCTTTTCCTCCCTATCCGCCGGTTCGATCCAGTGGATTGTCGTTTCTCTGGTCTGAACCAGCTCATTGATTTTACTATGCCCGAGAGCATAGCGGGCCAGCAGAGCCAAATCATAGGCCGTGGTGTAATGATTCGGATGGTGGAAACCATTGGTATTCACAAATCTGGTATGAAAGAGGCCCAGTGCAGCGGCCTTGCTGTTCATCATCGTTACAAAACTAGCATGGCTGCCTCCCACATGACCGGCAATGGCCACAGTCGAGTCATTGGCCGAAATGACCAGTGCCGCTGTAAGCAGTTCCCCGAGGGTAATTTTTTCACCCCGGCGCAAATCAATAATGGATCCCATAGACTCGGATGCTGCCTCAGAATCTATGGTGACTACATCCTCCAGCCGACCATTTTCCAGCGCTACCACAGCAGTCATGAGCTTGGTCAGGCTAGCGGGGGCTGCCCGTCTAGTATGGTTTTTAGAAAAATAAATCTGCCCGCCGGCCACATCAATCAGCACTGCTGCATCTGCAGTCACCCGTGGGGAGCCGGCAAGAGCCTCTCCGGAAAAAGCTACCGTAATGATAAATGTGAGCAAAAATATCATTCGTATCGTTCCTGGTTTTCTAACCACCTGGTTTATCCGCCCCTTATCAAGATATCGGCAATTTTTAAAACCTTGTATAAGGATATTATCCCAAGACATTATTAAGCTATTCCATAAAAAACAAACTAGCCCGCAGTTACCTGCAGGCCTTGCCACATACCTTGATCGGGTTTTTTATTTACAGCTACCTGGACTTCCTGCTTTGGTGCCAGAAGTAAAGCACAACAGCAACAATACCCAGAACAATCACGACATCCAGCCTGTGGAACCATGGTTTAATAGCATCCCAGTTTTGGCCAAGTTTTAGCCCCACATAGACAAGCAGGATACTCCATGGTAGCGAACCAAGAAATGTATAAATAAGAAACCTTTTGAAGTTCATACCGGAAATACCCGCCGGTAATGAAATAAAGGTCCTAATCACCGGCATCAAACGGGTGAAAAAAACTGTTGCTTCACCGTAACGTTTAAACCACCTGTCGGCCATCTCCAGGTGCTTCATAGAAAAACCAAAATAGCGGCCATACCTTATTAGTAAAGGCCGCCCGCCCCATAAACCGAGGTAGTAAGAAAGTACGGAACCGACAGTTCCGCCAACTGTCCCCGCCATTACCGCCCCATAAAAATTTAGCTGGCCTGTAGAGACCAGATAACCGCCAAAAGGTAGTATAAGTTCACTGGGCAAAGGAATATTGGCGCTTTCAATAGCCATGCCAATGCCCACCCCCCAATACCCCAATGCTGCTATGTAGTTAGTTACAAACCTGGCAACCGCTTCTATTAACTCGGTCAAATTAAAACCGTCCCTTTCCAGGTGGCACTGTATCCCCACCCACAATCAATCAATAATAACCCTGAGAATACGATGTTGTTCAGCCATAACGCCGGACAAAACAAACCTAGATCCGATCCGGATTGGTGGAGTAGCGCCTATCACCTGCTATCAAATTCAGGGACCGGCAAATTTGCCTGAACCTGGACGAAACAGTAGAGGGGGCAATGCCGTACCTGACCGCCAGATCCCGCTGCCGCAGACGTCCCTCTTTTTCCAGCCAATCCAAGGCGTATATCACTGTTGCATACCAAACTGCAGTTTTTCTTATAGTGGGCCGTTCTTTTAAACAGAAGTCATACCAGAGCTTGATTGCACCTTTCTGCTGTTTTACAGTATATCCAAAGACCTGCAATTCTTCCTTGATGCTGGAGGCCACCCCCGCATAAACAAGGCTGGGCCATGTGTACATCTCGCTCTCATCCGGCGCGGAACCATACCTGTTTTTTTGCTGATGCTCAACTCCATTAACAATAAATCTATTGAACAACATCAGCAACAGATCCCTACATTCTGTTAAAAGCTCTACAGTGGAAGCAGTTACAATTATAAATCGCGTCGTTAGAAGAAGCCTGCCGATTACAGGTTGCAAAACATCCAATGCTTGATCAGGCCCCTGACCCTTCCCCTCGCAGCCGTCCACATTTTTTTCCCGGGTTTTAGTATGGCGGCCCGGGCCAAGTATTGCTGCCGTAGCCTGCTGGAAAGCACCCAGGGCGTCATTCGTCTCACCAATTAGCCTGAACCGGCTGGAACCTTTGATAGAGGCAAGCACTTCCTGCCAGCAGGTTATGGTATGAATGGCTATTCTATCCATCGCTTCTTTCCCCAGCATATTCCTCCCGGATCCTGAATTCGGCATGCCCAAATTCATAACCCAGGCATTAATTACATGGGCTCTTTCTTTTAGGTAGTATCCCCATCGGGGTGTACTAATTTTTTTCCCTTTATAAACCTCCGACCAGTCTCTTTGCAGTTTCTGCCGCAGTGGTTCTTTTAGCTCACCGGGTAACGCTAGACCGTTTGTGGAAAATTCATATTCTTCCCCTACCTGTAGGACCCTCATCAAAAGAATACTACCCTGCTCCATATCAAAGGAAGCGCTGACATCGCCAACCTTAATCTGTGTTGGATTAAAAATATCCCTTATTATTAGCCCTTCTTCCGGTAAAACCTCGATTACTTCATAAATGGAATTGTATGAAACCGCCCATTTTTGCAATAAGGCAACCTCATGTTTACTCAATGATTGGCGGTGTCTATCATGATATGTTTCAATAATAGTCTTGCCACTGCACAACCTGTAATCAAAGATAAACCATTCAAAACAGCGTTCCATAATAAAGTCGTCGTCGCTATCTATCAGCTCTTTATCGATATATTCCAGATAGAGGTCCTGGGCATGGGCAGCATCGTTGGCAAAGTCCTGTTGATCAGCAAACCGGCCTAGCCTATGCCGTAGTTCCTGTCCGGCACGCTGCCATCTTGCTTGTTCAAGAGAATAAAGCATTTTTTTATTTATATGCATTTTTCTCCTTACCCTCCTCTACTATAAAGCATATTGGTTGTTATTATTTATATCATAACCATTATTTTTTCTCAATAATGACAGTATTCCCCTCATGTCTGATCATGGCCTTAAAAAACGGCAACAGGGATTCCTGAATATACATATGTCCTTCTATGGACAAAACTTCTGCTGTAGCCGGATAGGTCTGACCGTTAACAATATAATAGTCGCCCCCTGGATAAAAGGAAGCCGCTGACTGGGACCCTACCACCTGCACAACACCCTCGCCGGGCAACCAATCAACCTTATACCCCAGAGATTCCAACAATAGTCTTAACGGCAGGTAGATTTTATTCTGCAGTTGGATGATCCGCTCATTTCCGATAAGAATACCATTCACCACTACCTCATCTCTATCCCTATCAAACACTATCGTATAATCCTCATCCCCATTAAGATAGGCATAGGCTACCGCTGGGGATAGGTCGGGTGTCAATACCTGGACGTCAGGCTTCAACCCTGTACCATCAATGGCCCTGTCCCTGGGTGTAAAATACCTGGCCACTGTAATCTTTAGAGCCCCACCTGTTTCCAGCGGGATTACAGCCTGAACAGTACCTTTGCCAAAGGTCTGTCCGCCAATTAGGGTTGCCAGTCCATAGTCCTGGAGTGCGCCCGCCACCAACTCGGCCGCGCTGGAGGTATATTCGTTGACAAGCACTGCCACGGTCATATCCTTAATTATGGGCATGTCTTGGCCGTCGAGCCTTTCGGCTAGATATTCTTCCCTATTGCCCAAGTTATCACAAATACTGACCACAACATTGCCCGGTTCAATAAAGTTACCTCCGACACTGAGAGCCGGGTGGATGATGCCACCGGGATTATCCCGTAAATCCAGAATTAGCTTGGAGGCCCCCCGCTCTATCAGCTTACCTAATATTTTTTTAAATTCATCTCCGGTAAGATCCCCAAACATGCTAATATATATGTAACCGACATTACCATTAAGAACATCACCTGATACAGTAGGGGTAGTGACCCCGGCCCGCGTAAGTATGATATCAAAATCGGCCGCTCCATCCCTGCGAATGGTTAAGGTTAATTTTGTTCCCGCCGGCCCCCGAATTTTTTCCACAACCTGGCCCAAAAGCTCATTGGAAATATCAACCCCATCTATTTTTATGATCCAATCACCCGGCCTTATGCCTGCTTTGCCGGCGGGGGTATTTTCAATGGTATTAAGAACCTGGGGGTATATTTTTCCCGGCTGCATCTGCACGCCGATGCCCACATAGTTACCATCTATTGTATTTCTAAACTCCCTGAGCTCCTCCGGCGTCAGGTAGTTGGTGTACGGATCATCCAGGGTTTCAATAAGACCTTCAATGGCACCCTTAACCAGGGTCTGGTTGTCTGGGACACTGATGTGCAATAGCTGTACGTCACTGAGGATCTCCTCCAGGGTATCCATACCTGGAGCTGGGTGCTCGGCGGCAAAAGATGGCCTTGCCCCGCCAAGGATACAAATAAGTACTATCACCAGGATAAAATGCAAAAAATGCATTTTGCGCATGAAAAGCCACCGTTCCTTCCCCTATTAGAAAACACAATTATCCAGGAATAACTGTCTGGATCTCCATGTTTATAGGTAAATATTTTCGCTCCCGCTGGATAAAGTCCTGCATTTTTTTCCAAAGATGTGATTTTTTTAGAGCAGGGAGGTATTTTGCTTTGCCAGGTGTAATACTACAAATTACTTACATTAGGATCACTACTGTCCTTAATAAACTAAGATAAGGTAGGTGCTAGATAAAATTCTTGACTTAATTATAATTGATGGCAACAGCCTGGTCCATAGGGCTTTTCACGCCATTCCGCCGCTCTCAACCAGTGAAGGGCTGGTAACCAACGCGGTTTATGGTTTTACCAACATGCTGGTAAAACTAATTAAAGATGAATCCCCGGTCAGGGTAGCGATAGCATTTGACAAAGGCCGGGTAACCTTCCGCCATGCTGATTTTGCAGATTACAAGGCCAACAGGCCACCCACGCCGGAGGACCTCCGCCCACAGTTTCCATTAGTAAAAAACCTATTAGAAGCTATGCAAGTAAAAATATATGAGTTGGATGGCTACGAGGCAGATGACCTGATTGGCTCCATAGTACAAATAGCTGAGCAGGATGGCCTGAAGAGCGTTGTAGTGACTGGAGATCGGGACGCTCTCCAGCTAGTTTCCCCCCTCACCAGGGTCAGGCTTACAAAGCGGGGCATCAGCGAACTGGATGAATATGATGAAGGCAGGGTCTGGGATCGTTATGGCATTACACCGCGCCAGTACACTGATTTTAGAGGCCTGACCGGTGATAGTTCGGATAATATACCGGGCATACGGGGTATCGGTGAAAAAACAGCTTCCCGCCTGCTCAAAGAATACGGCACATTGGAAGAAATCATCACCCATGCCGATGAACTAGTCGGGCGCGCCTCCAATTTGGTAAGCAACTCAAAAGACCTGGCCATACTATCAAAAAAACTGGCCACCATTGATCGCCATGTACCCACAGAAATTGATCTGGAAGAGTGCCGCCTTCAAAAACCGGACTACCACAACCTTTTGCAAATGCTCAAAAAACTAGAATTTAAATCACTGATCAAATCCATCTATCGCGACAGCATCAGGGACACAGGACAAGAGGAAGGCGATAAATTAGGGCCGGGAAAGGGTAAAAAGTTAAAACGGGTGCTGTCAGAACCCGACCTGGAAACCTATCCGGTAACATACACCTACCTGGATACCCCCACCAAACAAAAAAACTTTGTCAAAGCTGCTCAAAAGGCGGGCCGTGTTTATCTGGCTTTAAATTACGCCGGCTGGAGAATTACTGAGGTGGGATTTGTTCTAGATGAAGATAGAGCCTATTATCTTAACCTGCAGTTAGAGCATGAAAACGGCACCACAGACCAGGCAAACCTATTCCAAAACATAGAACAAACACCGGACATTACCGCAACATCCCAGGGAGAACATCTGACCACATTAAAAGCTGTCTGTGAAGACCCCACTATAAAAAAATACTGTCATAACGCCAAAGAGCTAATTTGGCTGCTGCATAAAAACAAAATAAAATTAAATCACCTGGCCTTTGATACTATGATTGCCTCCTACCTGCTCAACCCTGCCGCCGCCAACAGCGATCTGGCTGATATTGCCCTGGAACACCTGGACGCTGTGCTGCCTGAAGGTGAAAAAAAGCTGCCGGCCAAGGCCCTGTGCATTTCTCAGCTTGTTCCCCTGCTGGAAAAAAGCATGAACCTGTATGAACAAGACAGGCTCTATTTTGACGTAGAGTTGCCCCTGGTGGAGGTCCTGGCAACAATGGAAATCATGGGGGTAGCAGTTGATCAGAACGGTTTACAAGGGATGTCCACAGAATTGGGCCGCCAAATTGGGGATTTGGAGAAACAAATTCACCAGCTGGCCGGTGTGGTATTTAATATTAACTCCCCTAAACAACTGGGAAAGGTGTTGTTTGAAGAGCTGAAGCTGCCGGTCATTAAAAGGACAAAGACAGGCTATTCCACAGATGCCAGGGTATTAGATCAACTAGCCATGTCTCATGATATTGTGGTCAAAGTGTTGGAATACCGCCAATTGATGAAGCTAAAATCAACCTATACAGACGGCCTTGCTGCCCTGATAAACTCACAAACCAGGCGCCTGCACACCACATTCCACCAAACTGTTACTGCCACCGGCAGGCTATCCAGTGCTGAACCCAATCTGCAGAATATACCTATAAGGCTGCCGGCAGGCCGTTTGATTAGGAAGGTCTTTATTCCCTCTGAGCCAGGCAACCTGCTGCTGGCGGCCGACTATTCGCAAATCGAACTGCGGGTGCTTGCTCATATCAGTAGGGATCAGACACTTATAGGCTCCTTTATGAGTGGAGAAGACATCCACACTCGGACGGCAGCAGAGGTTTTTGCCGTTAGCCCGGATGAAGTGACCCCGGAAATGCGCAGCCGAGCAAAAGCAGTCAATTTCGGCATTATCTACGGCCTGAGCGAGTTTGGCCTGGCCCGGGATATCAAGGTGAGCAGGCAGGAAGCCCGCCGTTATATTCAAAACTACTTTCAACGCTATGCGGGGGTAAAAGACTATCTGGAAAGGGTTGTCCGGGAAGCAAGGGAAAAGGGCTATGTCACTACGCTTTTAAACAGGCGGCGTTACCTGCCTGACCTATTCAGTCCTAACCGCGTCCTGCGCAATGCCGGTGAGCGTACAGCTATGAACACCCCCATCCAGGGCAGTGCCGCAGATATTATCAAGCTGGCCATGGTTAATATCAGCCGCGAGCTGGCTGAACATGGCCTCAAGGCAAAGATGCTTCTACAGGTACATGACGAACTGATCTTTGAATTCCCGCCGGAAGAGCTGGAACAAATAAAGAAACTGGTAAAACATTGCATGGAAAATGCCCTGGTGCTGGATGTCCCTTTAGTGATTGATATTAAAATAGGTGCAAATTGGCACGATGTTAAAACTATCTAGGGAGTGAAACAATGCCGGAACTACCGGAGGTGGAAACCGTCAGGCGTACGCTGGAGGCTAAACTGGCCGGACTAATATTTACCGGTGGAGAAATACTATTGCCTAAAATTGTACGTACACCTGACCCGCAAAAATTTATAGAGCTGATCAAAAACAAAAAAATACTACAGGTGAACCGGCGTGGCAAATACCTTCTACTTACCTTAAGTAATAGTTACTCTATGGCGGTACACTTGCGCATGACCGGCGCTCTCATTTATTGTACGGGTGACAAACCGCCCATTAAGTATACCCATGTCCTGCTGCACCTGGATAACGGCCACCGGCTTATATTTGCGGATATGAGACAGTTTGGAGGGATGTGGCTGGTACCCACTTCTACTTTAGCCAACCTCTCCGGCTACAAGGATTTAGGAATGGAACCGTTGGAAGAATGCTTTACCCGGGATTCCTTCAAAAAAGGACTCAGACACCGGCGTACTCGGATTAAATCCCTGCTTCTGGATCAAAAATTTATCGCCGGTCTGGGTAATATTTATACAGATGAGGCTCTGCATCGGGCCGGAATAAACCCGGAACGCTCGGCTTCAACCCTAACTGCCCGTGAGGCGGCCAAACTACACCATGCTATTGTAGATGTCCTAACAGCGGGAATCGAACACAAGGGTACTACCTTTCGCAACTTCATCAACGGGGACGGCAGGGCCGGCAACCACCAGGAACACCTGCGTGCCTATAACCGGGAAGGCCAACCCTGCCTGCACTGCGGCCAGACCATAATTAGGAAGAAAATAGGCGGACGTAGTTCTTATTACTGCCCGATCTGCCAGAAATAATAGCTGCGATTAACTCTGTTTTATCGGCCTGGGAGATGCTAATTCCAGGCTTACCAATTTAAGGCATATATTGCTAGGTGTTTGGCAGTAACCAACCCTTCATTACCTCCATAAATTAATCATAAATTAGTATGTGGCAGGATAAACACAACGGGAGGAATGGGGTTGGAACTGCTTTCATATGTTTTTTTCGCTCTGGCGTTAAACCTGGACTCTTTTGGGGCCGGGATGGCTTACGGCTCAAGGCAGATCAAGGTGCCTGTATCCTCACTTTGTATTATCAGCCTGATTTCCGTAGCTGCCATCACTGTTTCTATGCTTGGGGGGCAAATCCTGCTGGCTGCTTTGCCGGTTACTTTGGCTCAAAGGGCAGGCGGCATTCTTTTGATGCTCATTGGTTTATGGGTGCTTTATCAAACCCGCCGGGATCAGGATCGAGTGATGGAAAATACTACCTCTGACAAAAACAACACAGGCAAGACGATAAAAATACACATCCGGCCGCTGGGCCTGGTAATCCAAATCCTGAAAGAACCAACCAAGGCTGACCTGGATAAGTCCGGTATAATCTCTCCAGGCGAGGCTACAATACTGGGTGTGGCCCTGGCAATGGACGCCTTCGCCGCCGGATTCGCGGTTTCCATACTGGGCTTTTCCATCGTTTTAACAGCGGCAGTGGTCGGTCTGGGCCATTTTTTCCTCACCTATCTCGGCCTGCTGGCGGGGCGATCGGTGACAAAATTTCGGCTTGGCCGCCGCCTGACTACTCTACCGGGATGCCTGTTAATCGTTTTAGGGCTATTAAAACTATTTTACTAGGAAATTAGGGATATGCACTTCATGAGGCCGAACCTATAAAACAAATGTGATTAGGCCGGAGCCACCTGTAAAATACGGGCGGCCTTTTTTCTAGTTGCAAAAATTACACAAAAAGCTGTATCCTATCAATGTACAGGAGTAGCGGTTTTGTTCACATTCACAAATATAATGAATTTTTATAGAGGAAGTACAAGATTTAACGCGAAAATAAGAAGACTATGTCTATGCGGGGGAGAACAATGATCATCATCGGACTTACTGGCAACATTGGTAGCGGAAAAAGCACCGTGGCCCACCGCCTCAGGAAACTGGGAGCAAAAATTATCGACGCCGATCAGGTGGCACGTGAGGTGGTATTACCTGGGGCACCCGCCTTACGGGAAATCGCCGAGCATTTCGGTTCCGAGGTTTTAGACAGCGCCGGGGAACTGAACCGAAAAAAAATGGGCTCTATAGTTTTTGCTGATCCCCGTTCAATGGAAAAACTTAATAATATCACCCATCCGATAATCAAGGCTGATATCAATAGACAAATAGAAGAATGCAGAAAAGGTAAGGGTGGTCGGCGCCCAAGAGCGCTGGTAGTTGATGCCGCCCTCTTAATCGAGGTAGGGTTGGAAAAGGATGCAGATGAGATCTGGGTGGTTAAAATAGATCAGGAAAAGCAGGTGAAGCGTCTAGCAAAAAGGGACAACCTAACACAGGAAGAAGCCTTAAGGCGCATTGCCGCGCAGCTGCCCCAGGAGGAAAAACTTAGACATGCCACCAGGATAATCGACAACAGCGGGGATAAAGATAGGACTATAAAACAAGTTGACTGCCACTGGGATAATATGCTTAAAAAGCATTTCCGGACCCGAGACGGAATATAACTGAAAAAGAGTGGGCAAAAACCAGCGGAGTGAAATAATTGAGCGCGGCTTTTTATAGAAGAAAAAAGAATAAAATCTACACCAGGCGCAGGATACTAGTCGTTATTATACTGATTTTGCTGGCTGTTTTTCTAAATGCAGATCGTGTCAGGCGCCTTTTTTACCCCCTTCCCTACTATGATTTAACATTAAAATATGCCCAGGCTTACAATCAAGACCCTTATCTGCTTTCTGCAATGATGAAAGTGGAAAGCGGTTTCCGGCCCGGTGCCGTTTCAGTAAGAGGCGCCAGAGGCCTGATGCAGATTATGCCGGGAACAGGCCGGTCTGTAGCTGATCAGCTGGGCTTCACTGATTTCAACATAGATCAACTTTTTATTCCGGAGATTAACATCAATATAGGTGCCTGTTATCTGGCAGGCCTGGAAGATGAATTTAACGGCAATGTGACCCTAATGCTGGCTGCTTACAACGGTGGGATCGGCAATGTAACGGAATGGCTTGCAGATGGTCATATCAATGAAATTGATAATATACCTTTTCCTGAAACAAGGCATTATATCAAAAAGGTTCTCAGGTACCATAAAATATATAGCCTCTTGTACAAGGGGGAAAAAACCTGACAGCAACAGATTTGGCTGGGGTTTTATAGCGCTATCCGGCAAACACATGATTGCCAATCCGTTTGATCACCGGACGCGACCAGACCCAATTACTAGTTGATTTGGCCGGATTCCAGAAATACAGCGCTCCCCCACTGGGATCATCCCCATTTAGGGCTTCTACCGCCGCCCGCATAGATTCCTCGCTCAACGGCCTTTGATACTGGCCATTGCTTACAGATTCAAATGCGTCTACCTGGCTGATAACACCCGGGATAGTATTGGGAAACTCCGGGTTCTCACAGCGGTTCATAATCACGGCTCCTACCGCTACCTTACCCTGATAAGGTTCGTCGGCAGCTTCTCCTTCTATCACCTGTGCCAGAACTTGGATATCCCTGCGGTCAGCAGCAACAACACCCCGTGAAGCAGGTATAACTTTTTCCCTAGCTGTTGTTTGCACCTCCATAACACTGGAAATAGTTTGTTGTTCCCTGGGTACAGCAATTTTTTTTACTGTTATCACACCTGCGATTAATAGCGCCGTAAGCAAGGGCACCAAACAGGTGATCAGGCCTTTGATCCGCTTATTCTCCAAGATTTCACGCCATTTCCCCATGTATTCACCCCATTTCCGGTAGTTCGGGGACATTCCTCCGACTGCAAAGCCAATCCCCAAACAGAGGTGTGTCCCCGTTCCTATGTCCTACCCCTATCCTGGTTCCTTGTTCAGGAACCCTCCCGAACAATTAACCACCAACCACTAACCACCAACCACCATCTATCCGCAAGGCTTACAACGCAGCTCCGCTCGCCCCTTATAATTGTCCGAGCTCCTTCACCCTCGGGCTCGGGCCAACTCGCCGCTAACGCGGCTCAAACAGTGCCCACATCTCCTGTCCACCTTTCCGCCTTCCGCTTTCTGCTTTCTACTTTCTGCTTTCTGCTTTCTACTTTCTACTTTCTGCTTTCCGCTTTCCACTTTCCGCTTTCCACTTTCCAACTGACCCAAGAATCACGAGTATAGCTAAACTACCGCCGGGTGTCAAAAACAAATTCAACCAGTTGAGAACTGGCCTGTTCAGACTGGCTTTCAGCCAATGTTAACCATTTAGTCATTATTATAAAATCTTGCAATGGGATGTCCTACAAGGTATGATATACACGGTATTTTAAAGCATTACATGTGGCGGGAGGAAGGTTGCAGATTGGTTTTCAACAACGAGAACAATTTTTCCGGCAGGGTGGCCGTAACCTTAAAACTAGCCTGGCCTTTCTTGCTAATCCTGTTCGGCTTGCTGGTGGTTTTCTATTTTACAGCCCCAATTTTCATGCCTTTACCCGTACTTTTGGCTGTTTTCATCATCTATTTTTTTCGCAATCCCAGGAGAAATATACCCACAGCAGAAAATCTGATTCTTTCTCCGGCCGACGGTGTTATAGTTGGGATTGATGAGGTGTATGAGGAAAACTTTATTAAGGGTAAGGCTATTAGGGTTTATATATTTTTATCTATTTTTAACGTCCATATTAATCGCTCACCCCTACAAGGCGAGGTTAGATATAGGTACTATCGGGCCGGTCGGTTCATTCCCGCATTTAAAAGTCATGCCTCGGAAATTAATGAAAAAAACTATATCGGCATCAAAAGCAATTCGTACAAACTAGTTGTTTGCCAAATTACAGGTTTTATAGCCCGCAGGATCAAATGCTGGGTTACAGAGGGCAAAAAACTGGCCAGTGGTGAAATTTTCGGCGCCATTAAATTCGGCTCCGGCGCAGAACTATTTATACCAATGGAATCCGAGCTGGTAGTAAAAAAGGGTGACAGGGTGCGGGCAGGGGAAACGATTATAGGTATTTTGCCCTTGGACAAGTTCAACTGAGTAAGGCTGTGATCGAAATAAACGCACTACCAAATATATGCACAGGCGGTAATCTACTGTTTGGCGTCCTGGCTATTGCTGCTGTTTTTAATCATAATTATGTGTTGGCCACAGTGCTAATTATACTGGCCGCAATCCTGGATAGGCTTGACGGCTACCTGGCTCGCCGTTACAACTCCTCTTCCGACTTTGGCAGGGAGCTGGATTCGCTAGCGGACCTGGTTTCATTTGGTGTAGCCCCCTCAGTTATGTTATATGCCGCCTTAGCTGAAAAATGGCACCTCCTCGGCCTGGTTGGTTTCGCCTTCTTTGTCTTATGTGGTGCCTTTCGCCTGGCCAGGTACAACATATCCGGCAGTACTGATCATTTCCGGGGTTTACCCATCACTGCAGGCGGTACTACCCTGGCAATACTAATGGTCCTCTTCTTTCACAACCCCCCGGTAATATTGGTTGCCAGCGTGATCATTGCCCTGGCTATGATCAGCTCCATCCCCATTCCCAGAATATAAACCTAATCCGTCTGCCGACCCATTTTAAAATCCGTTTGCAGTTCCTCAATGTTTCTTCTCACACTAGCAGTAACATTATCAAAAAACTGATAAATATCATCAGTGACACTTTCGGCTGCCTGGTAAATCAGTTGGGCTGTCTTTTTTGTATCTATTTCCGTCTGGTGTCTGACCTGCATTTGTACCTTGTACTTCTGGGCCAGTGACTCTACACTGGGTCTTTCTACATTAACCAGGCCGGCAAATCTTTTTACCCTTCTGCTGAATCCGATATCCCGGTCCGGCCAGAGGGTACATAACATTTCATCTACCTCTGAAACAAGGGCCTGATTGGTAAAAGCACTTTTTAGCCGACCACTGTAATCACCCGCTGCACCAACTAGCAGTTCCACACCCATTTCAATAATATTATGGGCCTTCCACCAGCCCATTTCCGGTGGTATATTACAGGCCTCAATTGTTTTAATAGTAAAAGGCCTGGCCTTTTCAAAACAGTAACCCTTTTCAAAGTCAAGATACTTTTCATCCCCATAATAATCAAGTCCTTTGGGAACAAAACCATGGGTGGGAACAGCTAACCTAAAGTCCGGCAGAGCACGGTTTTTTCTCAGAAAACAATATATCTCAGCTCCTTTGCTGTGAGCTTCCAGGTGATTAAATCCTCTGCCAACCAGCATGTCCGGCAGAATACTGCCCAGGGTTACCTGATCCGACTGCCTACCTATCAGTGCCTCAGCAAAATAAACATGTGTTTGTGGATACAATTTATCCCCCCATTACCATCATAATTCCTTTCAAAACATTGATTACTTCTACATGGCATCAGGCCTTACCTGCCCTCGCCGGTTGATTAAAATTTTACCTTTACTGGGGCCGACACCATGCAAAACCCCACATGATGGTTCCTGACTGTCCTTAATAACCCCTAACCCACTTGTTTTTAAAATGGCTCTCTGTTATAATAATTTTTGCGGGAAAGCGAAAAATTAGCCTCAAGGCATCTAAAAACAACATGTCGGAGTGGCGGAACAGGCAGACGCGCACGTTTGAGGGGCGTGTGGTTTTACCGTGAGGGTTCAAGTCCCTCCTCCGACACCAGATCGCTTAAAAACACCAGGTTTTATGGTATAAAAACCTGGTGTTTTTTTCGACCGGGGATGTGTGCTGCACTCATCCTCATATGATCCCCATAATTTTTTTAAGATTGTTGACTAACCTTTCATTACCAGGTGTATAACCCAGCGCTTTTTGAGCATGCTCCAGCGCCTTGTTCGGCATATCCATATAATATGCGGATACGGCACACAAGTCGTCAGGCGTGTGATCCCATGCGTATCCCGCATTGACGAAGGTTTTCGATTTTTCCCATATTTTCAATGCCTCTTCGGCCAAAAAATAGGTCATGGGCCAGTCCCTCAAGCCACAGCACATTAACGCGAAGTCAATATAGGGATCCCGCATATGGGGCGCCTCCCCGATTGCCTTGTAATACCAGGCGCAGGCTTCCTTGCCCCGTTTTAACATATGGTTGGATTTTGCTATCCAACGCATGGCGGCACACCGTTCTTCGCCCCATTGCGCGTTCGGCATGGCAAGATACATAAGCAGGGTGTCCACACATTTCTGCCATTCACCCTTATACATATATTCTCTACCAAGATAATAGCGCATCCTGGTATCGCCGGGTGCTTCCTCTACGCCCAATTTCAACAGCTCTAAATAGGACCCGCGGGATTTGGTGGGATCAGGGCAATGATTGAGTACCATGCCTTCTATAAACACCATCTCCAGTGGGATCTTTCCCACATGTTCAATATATTCATGCACCGGACACTTCCAGCGGAAACCTTTGCGTCCATGGACCTTGAAATAATAAAATTGCGTATCACCGGAGCCGTCCGGTTTTAAACTCCAATTGTAGATATATCTCCCCGTTTTCGATATTGGCCCCTTGTGAACCGGTTTATGATTTAACCATGCTTGCTCCAGTTTATTCCTCCAGCCGGGTTCAAAAAACTCGTCAAGATCGGTGCAAACACAGATATCTACATCTTCAGGCACATGACTTAAAGAAATATTCCTCGCCCGATCAAATCGCCACGGCTTTATCTCCTCAATATACACAATGGCCCCTTTTTCTCTTAGCTTTGCTACCGTGTCATCAGTTGATCCCGTATCAGTCACCACAACCAGGTCGGATTCCTTCATGGAGTCCATCCATTTCTCAACAAAGGCCGACTCATTCTTGCAGATGGCATAAACACATATTTTTAGTCCCGCCATAACCTTCACTCACCTTTATTGAAATGTTCAATGCACCGCTGATTAATCAGTTCAAGGTTGTGTTTCAACCTCTTGTCCCCAGGGTTTAATTGATATGCCCTGAGGGCATAATGCCCGGCCTTTTCATATAAACCCAAACGGTAGGCGGCAAGGGCAGCGTAGTCATAAAAGGCAAATCCCCAACTTTCGGGTTCCACCAGGTAACTGTCCGTTCTATGAACAATAGACAGACCCTTATCGGCCATTGCATATACCAAAGGCCAGTTTCCCTCCCTATACCCGAACCGAACCAGGCCAAGATACGGTTCACGGACATCGGGGCACTCCCCCAGAGCCCGGAAAAGCCAGGCCCTGGCTTTATTTTTGTTTCCCTTTGCCTCATAACATTGGGCAATCAACCTCATTGAGGCGCTCCGTTCTTCCTTCCACCTTGCCGAAGGAAGGGCCAGGTGTTTTGTCAAAATTTCTATTCCCCTATTATATTCTCCCCGGTAGACATATTCCCGGCCCAGCCAAAACATGGCTCTATCGTTACCAGGATCCTCACTTACGGACAGCTCCAACAAGGGAAGATAGTTTTCTCTGGACTTTGTTAAATCCGGGTAATGGTGGAGTACAAGTCCTTCTAGCCGCAAAATTTTTTCCTCGCCCTTCATCCTGTCGTATTCCAAGATCTCATGGACGGGGTGAATCCATTTAAAGCCATGCCTCCGATGTATTTTTTCCATGAAATAACACTTCCTTGGACTGCCGTCGGGCTTGTGATCCCAAACGAATATATATCTGGCCCGGGTGTACCAGGGGCGCCAGGCGGACTCCAATTTCCGTCGCCAGCCCAGTTCAAAGACCTCGTCCAAATCATTAGAAACGCAGATATCAGTGTCTTCCGGTACACAGCCTAATGCATAATTGCGAGCCTCATCAAAACGCCAGGGTGATATTCGCCTCTCATAAACCAATGCGCCCCTCTCCCGCAACTTCTCCACTGTCCTGTCGCTTGAACCCGTATCCAAAACAATAACGGTGTCAGCCTCGGATACGGCATCCATCCAGCGATGGACAAATTTTTCCTCGTTTTTACTGATTGCATAAACGCAAATCTTGTATTTACCCATCATACACCCCCCTGCACCCACAATCTTGTCCTGTTGTAAACCGCCAGTTCCCGGTTGTATCTTAGTCGGCCATACTTTAACAATATATGTGTTTATCCCCAGGATGTGCCACCCGCAAGGATATAACCTTTACTTTAAATAAGGGGTGATTCCCTGCACAGTAAAACAGGCTTATGCGTATTCTATTATAAGGGAAAAAAACAAAGGTAAGAAATGGCAACTAGTTTTGCTACCAGGAAAGGGGATCAAGGATTTGAAAGGTTATTATGGAAATAAACCATATATAAAGTATAAAAAATATCCCTGTACCTATCCTACATGCGGTTCCGTCTACAAGCCGGGCCAGTATGGGGGGTGTACCACTTGGGTACCCGTGTGTCCAACTGTTCCCGTAGGGCCTACGGGCCCCCCCGGACCTCAGGGGCCACGGGGGCCAAAGGGCTATCAGGGCCCTATAGGCCCAACAGGTCCCCGGGGATCACCCGGTAGGCAGGGCCCCCAGGGTCCAATGGGCAGAACCGGCGTTCGCGGGGATGTGGGCCCCCAGGGTGATCCAGGTTGCCCCGGGCCCATGGGCCCCAAAGGAAACCCCGGCCCCCAGGGCCCCAGGGGCATCCCCGGGCCAATGGGGCCCAGGGGAGATTACGGGCCCATGGGATTCCGCGGCCCGGCGGGACCGGAAGGGCCCCAGGGGGAGATGGGACCGGAGGGGCCTGTGGGCCCTATGGGACCTGAGGGCGCCGTTGGCCCCTTGGGCCCGCAAGGACCCCAGGGGCCAAAGGGTTGTCATGGTCCCATGGGTCATAAGGGAGAGCCAGGGTATCCCGGTCCCGCAGGGCCAACAGGGCCAACCGGCCCTATGGGCCCCGCCTGTATTCTTATTGGGGGGCAATATGGCCTGAAATATCATGGAAAACAAAAAAAGCGACTTTGGCTATCAGGAGAGGAACTACATTTTAATAAGGAAATTACAAGCGGAAACCCATATATCTGCTGCGACTGCAGGACAAACACCTTTATGTTTGCCGACCGGGGCAAATATGTTGTCCATGGCCTATTGTATATTTCCAATCTTATTTGCGGAGACTACACGCAGATTTGCCTTATGTTAAATGGAAAAACACACATTACTCATGATGTCATTTTGAAACAGGCTGATACTTGTGCCTTACCAATTTCTTTTACCGATGTGATAGAGGTAACGGAAAGGAACACCAGACTTTGCATTATAAATTACGGCCGGGATATTATGTTTAATACATTGGCAGAGTTTGCAGCGATGATCTCTATATGGGGAATCACGAATAAATGCTAAACCCGTTATCATCAAACCCTCTCATCTATAAAATAATCCCGTAGCCCCACAATATGAGGCTACGGGATTATTTATTTTACGGGAAGGGCCTTTCATTTATCCGCTTCAGTCGGCGTGGAAATGTCAATCCGCTAAAATGCAGCTTTTTAGGCAATTCTAAACATGGACCAGACAATTCCCCCGGTATTTGCTCCGCCCAGAGTGAGATCAAGAGTTAGACCGTCTGCAACATAGAATAAGCCAACTACATCGTTTTCATTCAGCTCAGCGTCACAAGCCAGGGTTACTGTTCCATTTCCCAGGACGGCCCGCAAGGTTAATGTGATAATGTTGACATTCAAAACAGGAAATAGTCCGCTAACCAAATCCTGTGTTGTAGGGGATGTTACACTTACCACAAAGGAGGGGTTAACGTTGGCGCCTAGCGAAACGGTTAATGCCGCCAGGGTAGAATAGTTCATTGTTGCCTTAATAGAGTATCTGCCTGTGGATGGAACGGTAAAGTTACCGGTGGTAGCGTCAAAGGCAGCATTTCCATAATAGGGATCTGTTATTGTCCAATTGGTAAGTTGTGTGCTCGTGGAAACCGCCAAAGTTGGTAAAAATGCAGAAAATCCAACGCTTCCCAGATCGGGTCCTGTCGGCCCGGTGGGACCGGTATCGCCTGTCGGCCCGGTGGGACCGGTATCGCCTGTCGGTCCGATGGGACCGGTATCGCCTGTCGGTCCAATGGGACCGGTATCGCCTGTTGGCCCGATGGGACCGGTATCACCTATCGGCCCTATGGGACCGGTATCACCTGTCGGCCCGGTGGGACCGATATCACCTGTTGGCCCTATATCCCCTTGTGGCCCTTGAAGTCCTACGGGGCCCTGACAACCCTTGGCACCCTGTGCTCCCTGTGGACCTACCGGGCCACCCGGTCCTTCGGGGCCAATGGGGCCTACTGAACCTGGGATACCCTGGGGTCCCTGGGGACCCTCGGGTCCAACGTCGCCTCTAGGACCGACAGCACCAGGATCCCCTTTCGGACCAACAGGCCCTTGGTTTCCACGTGGTCCGGCAGGGCCAGGATTTCCACGCGGACCTGGGGGTCCCTGACAACCTGGATCGCCCTGTGGCCCTACATCACCCCGTACGCCTTGTGGTCCAGGAGGCCCTATAGCCCCCTGGGGGCCACGCGGTCCTACAGGCCCCGGGCAACCGGGATCACCTTTTTCCCCATTGTTTCCTTGAGGACCCCTCGGTCCCCTCTTGCCTTCCAGACCCATGGACCCTATAGGACCGGGGGGGCCTGGGTAACCAATATCCCCTTTTGGACCCGGACAACCGGGATCACCCTTGGGTCCTCTAGGACCTGGGGGGCCTTGGGGCCCTGGGGGCCCAATATGATACCCCGAATCACATTCGCAACCATGTTCTTTGTCGTATTGCTTACTCTTACCGGGTTCATACATTTCATGCCTGTTTTTCATTTCCAGATATCCTTTCCACATTATCCATATTTTGGCTAACAGCCATGATAGTCTATGTATTAACCCGCTGAAGTGTGCAGTGGCAAATCCATCCGAAAAGCATAACTCCCCATATAACAGAGGAGCCGCCTCACGGCAGCTCCTCTCTATCAGCCTGACCCGGCAAACCTTCATTTTTCAGGAACCCATGTCCTAACTACCCAGCGCGCGCCTACCACTTTACCCACAGCCTGCTCAATCTTCCCTGGTCCCTTAAGATGCTCTTTTACTACACCAGACACCCTGCCAAATCAGGTTTCAAGCAAAACCAAAAGCATTCCCAGCTGATCTTCAACCCTGCCTCTTGCTTCTTCTCTGGCTTCTTCTCTGGCTTCTTCTTCTTGGATGTCCTAAAGGCTGTCTGCATATTATTGGTAATTTCACGCTACCACTAATATGGGTGGCGATCCGGCCTCACTTTGCAATTATTGCACACGCCTCATTCGAATCAACGACCCCGGCTATTACAATATTATTTTCCTTCATTAAATCCAGTTCCCCATTTTCCTGATTAGCATCAAGGAGACCAATTATTGGCCTAAATGGCTGGTTTTTTCGTGTTTTTATAACACGCGCAATAAGGCCATTACACAATTTGACCAATGAACCTATCGGATACGGGGAAATGCATAGTAAAAATGCGTTTACAACATCAGCATCAAACATGGTGTTTCCAGAACCCATTAGCATCTCATAGGCTTTGTGGGGGGGAAACGCTTTCCGATAAACCCTATCGGTTGTTATAGCATTATAAACATCCGAAACGGCACAAATAGCCGGCATTATCCCAATATCTTCTCCCCTGAGACCCCGTGGATAACCTGATCCGTCATAGCGCTCATGATGATCCAACACTACTGAGGCTGTTTCTAAATCAATTTCATTTGTTTTCGAAAGCAACACTTCATAGCCTAATACAGGATGTTTTTTAATTTCAGCGAATTCCTCCACCGTTAACCTGCCGGGCTTATTTAGTATTTCCAGCGGGATACGGGTTTTGCCAAGATCATGCAAAATACTTCCTGTTCCCAGGCGGATCAGATCCTTTTTTGCAAACCCTAATTCCACCCCGACTGTTAGCGAAAGCACACATACATCAACACTATGCATGTAAGTATATGCATCCGTAGTACAAATTTCAGTTAAACTGCTGACGCAATATTTTCCGGCTAGTATCTCCTCTACAATCGCCTCAACAGATTCAATTACCTGCTTCAGGTTCTTCTCCTGGGAACTATTTTCTACCCATGACCGGACGGCTTCCATAGCATTAATCCGTATTTCCTCTTCTAATACATCTTCATAAAACTGATCATTGGGATCACCAACACAAACAGCAAGTACACCACGCCGGCGTAAAGCCTTAATATAAGCGTCTGTTAGCTCTACTCCCTGATTCAGTAATTTTTCCCCTTTTGTCCCGTATACCGGACGTGCAAGGCGCATACCAGGGGCAAGGTGTGACGTTGGCAACTTCAAGATTAATTCACCTCTTTTTGCGGAAATAAAGCCCCCTGCTATTAGACATGGGGGAAAATATGAAGCAGGCCTTGATGAATCGGCACTGCCCCAATTTTAACAATTGTGAACCCCCCATGTCATTAATAGTTTTCATCTCCGCGATGATGAGGCCAGTGATGCCTCAAGGTAACACACTAGTAGTTGCTCCTAAACCACGGGAAAGGTCACACAAACAAAAACCTGGCTAACCCTGAGGCTGGGCCAGGCTCATAACAACATCTTTAATTGCTGCCAATGGAGTTGAAATACTAAAATCTATTACTTATTTAGTTGATGTATCAGTTTAACCATATTTCGTGCCAGTTGCTTACAGGATGCAACTATTAACTGATCGTCTATAGCATTGCGCCTCCAGATTACCCTCTCGTCTTTGAAACCTTCCATCAAGGAACCAGCCAAAATAGGAGCCTTAATGGCTTCGTTGGGGTTACGGCAGTCCACAACATGCAAGCCCTGAAACTGCAAAAAACTTTCCATGATTTTTAATGTGGTTTCTTGCCCACCGTAAAGCAGTCCGGCAGTAGTTAAAGCAGCACCTACCTTGCCGTCAAGGACATTTCTGTATATATGCAAATAGCGGGTGCGATCCATAAAATTTTTCATCAGGGTAGTAACGTTAACCCAATATACAGGCGAACCCAATAGAATACCATCGGCCGCCAGTAACTTTTCTTCTACAATTGCCATGTCGTCGTTGGTAATAGAACATTGGCATTGGCCTAAACACTTGTTGCAGGCAGCACATAGTTCAATATTCATATCAGATAGCTCCAGCAGTTCGGTGGCAGCACCCAGGGCGGTAGCCTCTTCCAACACTATTTTGAGCAGCGCTGCTGTGTTTTTTCCCTTGCGATGACTGCCGTTAATGGCTAGTATTTTCATATGTATTCCACTCCTTTTTTATGTTGGATCATTTTCCTTATACAAAAACATATCTAGTGAGGGCCAATGACTATTTTACATCTTGTAACTATGGTAGTGCATATCTTATCTACGTTGAACAGACCTGTCAATAAAAAGCCTTTCTGATTCCTTTTGAAGATAAATGGGACAATGTCTGAAAGGTACGGTAAAAGAGATCCGCTGCCAATTTTCACGGCTTCGTTGTGTAAGCCTTTCCGATTAGCTACCGGAAGCGGCAACTTGTTTTAATGTCTTTTGTTTTCCCAGAGCAGATGCTGTTTTCGTAGGCCGTCCCGCCAGGTATTTGCCGTATGGCAGCATGTTGACCACCACACCGAGCAGATAAGAAGCAACCAGAGCCCCTATGGACAAAATAGCAAACTTGATTGTAGCTGTCTGGTTAACAATAGTCACGTTTAATATGTCAATAAACAACCAGTGGGCGAGGTAGATGCAAAAAGAATACTGGCTGATTTTTGCCAGCGGCCCGGGAACAGTTTTGATCCGGTAGCACAAGCAGAAAAAAAGGTATATAGAGAACACAGCATAACCCATGGAATAAAAGTGCTGGCTGAAGCCCCTTTGTGGCAAAACAGCCTGACAGTAAAAAAATATGCCTATGCCTACCAGGGCAGCAATTGCCGCGCCTAGCACAAAAACGGGGCGTGGGTTTGCATATAAATCCCTATTATGGGCCAGGAAATAGCCCAGGGCAAAATACACCATCATCGAAGGGAAAAATGCCAGGGGGTTAAATACGTTAATGGCCCCTTGTGCCACTACAAAATACATCCACGGCAAAAAGAAAACCAGGCCCATGATTAATGTGGTCAGAGGGCTAATTTTACCCCGTTTGGACAGGTAGAAAATTAAATATAGCTGTAGGATTAAGGGCACAAAATAAAGGTGTCCCTTTGCACCGCCCATCGCTATGAACAGCAACAAACTGCTCAGATCCAGCTGCGGCATGGTCATTTTTGTAGACCAGGCCAGATAAATTATACTCCACACAAAAAATGGCGGCAGCAGGAACTGAAGCTTACGGCGCATAAAGGGCCATAGGTCAATCTTCAAAGGTTTTGCGCCCACTAAAAACCCTGCTATAGCAACATATAGCGGGGTAGAATAACGAAGTAGGCCGTTTATAAATGTGTCGCCGAATGGCAGGTTGGCGTGGATAACAACCACGCCAATACAAGCCAAGGCGCGTAATAAAACAATCTCATGATAATACGTTTTTATCGCCCCACATGCATTATAACATCGGCTGACACGAAATGGTACAATTCTGACGAATCGCCTTGGGTTTCGACAGCAGAAGCAGGTTAACCCTTGTTAAACAAGCAGCTTGTTCAAAAGATAACCTATAGAGAACAAAATGCTGAAAACCAGGCCTAAACGGGCGGTGCCTGCTAATGTGACATTGAGAGGAGCACCCTTTTTGAGACGGATATCCCTGGTTAGCGGCGGTATCAAGAATAGCGACAGCCAGGAAATAAGGATCCATGGGGAACTAAGCCCGCACAGGTACATCACCAGGGGTATGGCCATAGATACAGCCAACAAAATGTAATATTCCATTTGGGCGCCGAACAAACCCAACCGAACGGCTAAGGTTTTCTTTCCCGTTTTCTTGTCGGTTTCTATATCCCGAATATTATTTACTACCAAAAGAGCCGATATCAAAAACCCCATTGGCAGTGAGGCCCACCAAACCACTGTGGTCAGCTCTAAAGCCTGGACATAGTATGTGCCACAAACTGCCACCGGCCCAAAAAAAATAAAGACTAAAACCTCGCCAAGCCCGTGATAACCAAGGGGGTAAGGGCCCCCGGTATAGGCAATAGCCGCCGCAATGGCTAATATGCCGATCACAATTATCGGCCATCCGCCCACCCAGACAAGATAAGCCCCCAGCAAAACAGCCAGGGCAAAAACCACCCACATACCGCTTTTGACCCGGCGGGGTGACAGGAGGCCTGCCTGGGTCACTCTTACAGGGCCCGTCCTTTCCCTGGTGTCTGTACCTTTAATGAAGTCAAACACATCATTGGCCAGGTTGGAACCGATCTGCAAAAGGAGAGCAGCAACAAAAGCCGCTGCCGCCGGGCCAAACCTGAAGACTCCATCACCCAGTGCCAGGGCCGTGCCCATTACCACCGGGCCAATGGAGGCCGGTAGTGTTTTGGGGCGAATAGCCAATATCCATATCTTGCTGCTACTCAGGTTTTCACCAGTTTGCTTCATGAGTAAGTCCCCTGTTTTGCATATCCCATTATCCTAGTTATTCGTGTTTTTTATCCCATAAACCTTCTTTATCGGCCTATATAACTATGACATAAAACCCTACATTTGGCGTGAGGCAAGCCTGGTTTAATCCACCTTGTCCCGGGATACTTTTTTCATGAACTAGCAGGGTTTTTTAATATAATGTATAAAAGACCTTATAAGGCAATATTTTTCCCAAAAAGATCATTATTAGGTGATTCTACCATGCCTGTTTATAATTACCCGGCTGTCTATATTGAGAACCTGGCTAACCTCAAGGCATCTCTTACCATTACCGATCGGATTTCCTGCCGTGTTTATGATGTCAACGGCACAATTACCAACCGGTGTCGCAATGGCCTCTATGATCTGGTAGTAGGACAGGACATTGTATATGGTGATCCACGGGTGGATCTGGCTATCCACGAAACTGCCGGGGCCGCAGGAACACCGGGCTTTATGCTGTCACATGGTACCTTCGGTAAGAATGTACGCGGCCTATATTATGACAACCCGGAGCTTGATAACCCCTGGGCCAAGGATCAATGGGAGGAAGAGGAGGTTTTGCTCCTCTGGGGGATAATAGCAACCAGCCAGCGTGCAGTCCCCAAACAATTTCCCGTGACTATATTTGACGACCTGGAATACTGCGAACTATTAATCCTCTTTAATGGTGGTTATGCGGTCATAAAAAAAGGCCAAAATGCCCCCGACGACGCCAGCAAAAAGAAGATTGCCCATTTACACGACGCCCTGACCATGCTCACGGGCCGTTGATTTAATTAGACTGATAAGTTTTAGGAGTGGCTGTATTATGTTTGCAACTGAAGCGAAAGAACACCTTAAAATCCTTTTGGCCGATCCGGAGGTCCCTACTGTGATGCTGTGGGGCCCTCCCGGAGTAGGCAAATCCAGCATTGTGCAGCAAATAACTGCAGAAAAGGACTGGGGTTTCCTCGACCTGCGGCTCTTGCTTTTGAATCCCATTGACCTGCGCGGTATCCCCTATCCCAACAGGATGACCCGGCAGGCAGACTGGCTCACCCCCTCCTTCCTGCCCCATGTCAGGCGTGACGGCACCGAGGGGATCATCCTTTATGATGAGATTACTTCCGCACCACGAGCTGTCCAGGCTGCTGCCTACCAGTTGATCCTGGATCGGCGTGTAGGGGAATACACCCTGCCGGAAGGGTGGCGCCAGGTGGCGGCGGGTAACAGGGCTCAGGATAAAGGCGTAGTCAACCAGATGCCTGCAGCACTGGCCAACAGGATGATTCATTTTGAAGTGACCAGCTCGGTAGACGATTGGAAGCTTTGGGCCATCCCCAACCAGATTGACCACCGGGTGATTAGCTTTTTGAACTTTCGGCCGGAACTGCTTTACCGGTTGCCCAGCCAGGCCGCGGAAATCAAAGCCTTCCCCAGCCCGCGCAGCTGGGAATTTGTCCATAAAATCCTGCCCTCCTATGGTCAGGCGGACAAGGCTTTCCCAGCTATCTGCGGTGCAGTAGGAGAAGGCCCCGCCACAGAATTTACCGCCTTCTGCCGGATGTTGGATCAAATACCCGACGCAGATGAAATCCTGGACGGTAGGACAAAAATGGTCCCGGATTCACCTGATATGATTTACGCCTGTATTGGCGCCCTGGTCAGCAGCCTATCCAACAATAAAACTGAGATCCGCCTGGGTAACTTCTTTGCCTTTGTCTGCAAATTGATGATTGAGTACCAGGTGTTGGCCATCAATGATGCTGTAAAAGCGGGTCTGAGAACAGATCTGGTTATGCTGCCGGAATTTCGCCACTGGTTGGCCAAAAATGCAGATGTATTGGTCGGGGCAGATTAGCAATCAGGAGGTGCACGCCGGTGCCGGACGCTCATTATTTAATTAGCAAAGCCAGGGCCCGGATGCTGATGAAGTATCCCTTTTTCGGCTCTCTGGCCCTTTTCCTGCAACCTAAAGAAAACCCCTCTACACCAACTATGCGGACAGAGGGTTTTGATCTCATTTATCATCATGATTTTATCCAGGGCCTATTCAACAGCGGTGGTATTCCCATGCTGATGGGCGCTCTGACCCATGAGGTAATGCACGCCGCCCTGCAGCACATCTGGCGGCGGGGTACCCGGGACAAAGGCCTTTGGGATATGGCCTGTGACTATGTCGTTAACTTAATCGTCAAAGAACAAGGACTGCAGCTGCCCCCGGGTGTATTCGTCTCCGACCGCTTTAAAGATATGTCGGCAGATGCCGTGTACAACATCCTGCTCCAGGAACTGCCCCCCGAATCCCGGGATGGGGCAGGCAATGTCGCCCCCCAGAGCAGCCCGGACAAATACCGGCAGAAAAAAAAAGAAAAGCCGGCAGGCAAGCTGCTGGATGACCATTCCCAGTGGGACAAAAATAAGAGTGGGCCGGAACAGCCCAGCAACGCCGACGCAGATGCACTAACCTGGAAGATGCGCACAGCCCAGGCGGCTCAGGATGCCCAACAAAGAGGGTTCCTTCCCGCCGGTATGATCCAAATAATTGAGAATATCCTCTACCCCAAATTAGACTGGCAGGAAGCCCTGGCCTCCTTTGTCCAGCCCACCCGTTCGGACTACACCTTCATCCCCCCGGACAGGCGCTTTGATTACGTGTTCCTACCGGAGTTTGGCAGTGAAGGTCTGGAAGATGTAGTTGTGGCCATTGATACCTCAGGTTCAGTTTGGCGTTTTTACAAGCAGTTCATCACCGAAATGGTCAACATTGTCCACTCCTACCCGGAGTTCAAGGGCTACATTGCTCATTGTGACACCGCCGTCCAACTCTTCCAGGAGCTCGACCCGGACAATATCCCCATGCAGTTCAAGGGTTGTGGCGGGACAAACTTCCAGCCCTTGTTCCAGGAAATCGAAAAACGCAACATTACCCCTTCCCTGATGGTTTTTCTTACTGACGGGGATGCAACCCTGCCTGAAGAACCGCCCCACTACCCCGTGCTCTGGGTACTGACCAAAGAAAGCAGTCCCATTCCCCATTTTGGTCACGTGGCTTACATGTATTTGGTGTAGGAGCCTGCAAATACCCTGCTGTCATCTGATAGGCCTTTTCTATTATTATTTACTGCCTGCCCCACTACCGGCAATTTCTTCCCCCTTCTGACTGCGCCTGGCCAGCTTCTGGGATACCCGGTCCATAATAATCGCTACCACAACTATGCCCAGCCCACCTTCCATCCCCAGTCCAATGTCCACAGTCTGCATGGCGGTAAGCACCTCACGACCCAAACCACCGGCACCAATCATAGCAGCAATAACGGACATAGAAAGAGACATCATAATACATTGGTTTACTCCCGTCATTATGGTCGGCATGGCCAGGGGTAACTGCACCTCTTTTAAAATTTGTAACCTGGTGGATCCAAATGCACTGGCGGCTTCTACCATTTCTGCGGGAACCTGCCGAATCCCTAGATTAGTCAAACGGATGGCCGGTGGAAGGGCGAAAATTAAAATAGCTGCCAGGGCAGCCACCTTGCCCAGTCCAAAAAAGATCACCGCCGGTATTAGATACACAAAACTGGGCATGGTCTGCATCAGATCCAAAATGGGACTGATTATTTTTTCCGTCGTGTCGTTTTGGGAGGCCAAAATCCCCAGTGGGATCCCGAACAAAAGTGATAACAAGGTGCCGGCAATAACCAGCCCCACAGTGCTCATTGTTTGATCCCAAAGGTTAAGACCCAGCATAAAAATCAAACTGAAGACGATAAACAAGCTGAGTTTTTTATCTACAAAAAACCATACCAGCAGCCCCAGCACTGCCACAATCAGCAATGGCGGCCACATCAGAAGAAATGCTTCGTTCCATTTCAAAAAGGTTTCCAAACTACTGCTGATCCCATTGGTAACAGGGGCAATCACTGTAATTAATTGATCAAATATATCGTTAGTTACATCCCCCAGAGGTATTCTAAATTCCGGCATAGGGAGACTCACCTCCTGACAGTCCGGCAAAAATTGCCCCACGGACGATAATGCCCAGCAACTCGTCCTCCGGCGAGGTAACAGCTACCGGACCATTAGCAGACGCCATCATGTCAAACATATCACTAATGCAGGTTTCCGGTGCTACCTTGGGATAACCAATATCTAAATAGGGGATCACCGTGTCCTGCCCTTCCCGCAGCGCTGCCGCTGCCTGATCGGCATACAACAACCCCTGCACCTTTTTCCCTCTGCCAACGACAAATATACTTGATATGCCGGCCTTCTTCATTTTATGCAGTGCCACCCGGGGTCCGTCCTTAGCATATACCAATGGCTGCGGTCTTTTCATGACGTGGGCGGCTGTAAATACCTTTGTTTTGTCTACACCTTCAACGAAACGGGCCACATATTCTGTAGCCGGTGAGACCAAAATCTCCTCCGGGGTACCAACCTGGTTAATTTCCCCATCTTTCATTAAAGCGATACGATCCCCCAACTTTAGCGCCTCATTTAGGTCATGGGTAATAAACACGATAGTTTTGTTCATTTTGTCCTGTAAATTCATCAATTCATCCTGCATGTCCTGTCTAATCAAGGGATCCAAAGCACTGAAGGCTTCATCCATTAATAGAATACCGGGATCATTGGCCAGGGCCCTGGCCAGTCCTACTCGCTGGCGCATTCCCCCACTCAACTGTTCCGGATAGTATTTTTCCCAACCGCTCAAGCCGACCCCCTGGAGGGAATGAAAGGCTCGTTCATGTCTTTTGGCCACAGGCACACCCTGCACCTTTAGACCATAGGCTACATTGTCCAACAGGTTTAAATGAGGAAACAGGGCAAAGCTTTGAAAAACCATGCCGATTTTATTGCGCCGCACCTGTAGTAGTTCTTTATAAGACATAGCCGTAATATTTTCACCGTCGATATATATCTCTCCCGATGTGGGCTCAATCAGTCTATTTATGCATCTGGCCAGGGTTGATTTGCCGCTGCCCGATAGACCCATAACCACAAAAGTTTCACCGGATCTAATGGAAAGAGACACATCATTTAGCCCCACGACGTTTTTTGTTCCAGATAGGATTTCATCTTTGTTTTTGTTATCCTGGAGCAGCTTAACTGCCCTTTCCGGATATACGCCAAAAATTTTATACAAATTTTTTATTTCTATCTTATTTTTTATTTCCTTGCTTTCTATTTTTAACAACCCCCCGATAAAATTGGGTATTGAACAATTTGTTCAATACCCAATCGATAAGCTAAATAACAACTCACTTCCAGGCATGTCTCCTTCAACATGTTGCCCAACTAACTGCAAATAATAGTGTTATGAAGTTTTATCTAAATTCCTGTAAACAACAAATTATTTGCCAATCAGTTCATCAACCAAAGCCCGGTTTTGTTCAATCCAATCTTTGGCCAGGGCCTCCGGGTCCATCCCGTCAACCTCCATTTTTACGAGCATTTTTTCAATATCCTCTAGAGAGATACCGAACCCTTGAATAAAATTATACAACTCCGGAGCATCTTCTTTTAGATTATTATTTACGCCGGTTCGGCAATCATAGGGATGCCAGATACCCTTTGAATCCTCTAGTATTTTCAGATCATAGTCTACCCACATGGGGTGTGGACGCCAGGATAAAAAGAGTATGGGATTTTCATTACTGGTAGCATTTTTAACATCCGCCAGCATAGCCGGTGTACTACCCTCCAACAATTCATATCCATCTAGCCCATAAGCCTCCATGGCCTCTATAGCCTGGATCATAATGCCGGCACTTGGTTCTATACCCACAACACGGCCGCCAAAATCCCCTGCACGCCCTTTTAATTCGTCAATAGTGTCAATATCAACATATGTGGGCACTGTGAAACCACTGGGTGCATCCTCATAAACCTTCCCCACTACCTCAAATTGACCCTCATACTTATCTACATAGGACTGGTGCAAAAAGGGCAGACAGACGTCAGGGAAAACAGTGATGCTGCCCTGAGCCAATCCCTGATACATTAGCCCCATATCAGCCTCGACAATCTCTGTTTCATGACCCAGTTCTGCCGCAACATCTCTCATAATGTAAGCCGCCGGCCACATATCCGGATAAGGCACCTTCCCGATGGAGACTTTAATTTTTCCATCTGTACCTCCTACAGGATCACTATCAGTCCCACATCCGGTGATTACCAGCACTGAACTTAAGATTATTACCAACAAAAATACGAACCTTTTACTCTTGATCAACAAACTCCCCCCAATAACAATAATTAACAAAATGCGCCAGGAGACAACTTTAATATAGCAAACAAGTTGCCTCCTGTAAATACTTTTTTGCCGGGTCAAGGACTGGTAAAGGGTGAAAATATGGCCCCAGGAGTGATCAATTGGGGAGGGAAAAAACGTAATTGTTGCTAACCAGCATCATGATTGGCGATACATCCGGTAATAGCTTGTCCAGATAAACCAGGGCTTAATATGGCCTTAAACGACTCTATCTGCATGATAAATAATTATTTTATTTTGCAAAAAATTTGTCATTTTTCACTATGGGAATCCTTCTTACTAGCCGCAAACTCCGCTCTTCTTTTTTTGGCCCAGTTGGTAATATCCTCAAGAGTTTTTAGTTCCGGATAGCCGGTATCAACAAAAACACCCTTTTTTTTGCCTGTGATTTTCTTTTTTTTCAACCGTTTCAGCCTGTCTAGTTCCTGACGAACAAGACCTATGATAAAACTGTTTCTATCACCTTCTAATACATGGCTGTCCATTTCAGTCAAAATATCGCCGGGTATTCTAATGGTTATCAGTTTATCCCCCATATGCTTCACCATCTTCCATACACGCCAATTTAAACTGCTTTGGTTAAATGATTTCTTCCATGAAGTCATATAGATCTGGGAGTTTACCACGCCAATCGGGTCGGTAGGAGTTGTTGCCCTGATCAATCAACCGTTCCTCCAAAAGAAAAGTTTTCATCCCCAATTCCCCTGCCGCCAGATCACTATCGGTATCGTTGCCAACCATCAGACAATTAGCCGGGTTCGCACCTATTCGCTCCACAATTTCAGCATAATATTCTACAGCGGGTTTGCAATAATGCATGTGCTCACCCGATGTGATCAATGCATAGGGGAAATCCCCCACCTCTGCCCAGTTCAGACGGCATTGTATGGGCCGGATAGGGAAAATTGGTTGGGTGGCAATAACAATCTGCTGCTTATGTCTGCACAGCCCGGCCATCATTTCTTTCATCCCCGGAAAAGCCCGGCAATACTGCTCCAAAAGTGGAAATTTCACCTCATAGAACTCATTAAAGAAGTCATTTGCTTGTTCCTCCGTGCAGGTCCATTGATCCAGGAACCTTTCCATGAAGGTCCCTATATTAGTGTTCCCGCCACTATGATCCCTGATCATGTGCCAGGTACACCGATCCACCAGCTTCACCAGCTGTTCCGGATCCCCAAATCCTTTTTCAACAGCAAATTCCCCCATAGCCTGAAAATAATGTTTAAAAAAGACACTCATATCTGCATCCAGCAGTGTCCCGTCAAGATCGAACAATATGGCCTCAAACATTAATCCCTCTCCTCAGATATCTTTTCAATAAGCTTATCAAATATTTCCCATGCAGTGAAGGACCCCTGTTCTAAAAAAGGGTAAAAATGCATAAAGATAAGCCCGTCCTGTTTCTATTTTCTGCTGCTGTCAGCATGTTGATAGAAAAGGCACGAGCTTTGCGAAAATCCATGCACCTATACAGGTTAGAACAGCCGGCTATTTCCCCTCTGCATGTCTAGGGTAGCGGGGCCTCTAGTATAAAACAGGCAATATGCCTGGCGCAGCCCGATTAAGATGGCGGCTTTTTTGCTTTGTATTCGCCTATTCGCAGTAATCTCCCCCGGCATCCGCTAAAAATTCTGTGTACCTTGCCAGTAGTTTTGCAACAACATTTCCATTTCTGCTTCCGCCCAGGGGCGTTTACCACCGTAATATTTTTTTGAGATGTGCTCCTGTTTTTCTTCATCAAGGGAACGTAGGCGCTCGAATGCCCTGATACGGCTATTATGCCAACACGAACATTTTTCCCCCAAACAATTCGCAACTTCAGTGCAACTGCATACAATCCTGTCTAGAAGGCCATAGCTGTCGGGCGGCCTCATATAATCAGGATTGGAACAATATCTATGTGCCATTAACTTCACCTCATCTATGCTTAAAATATTTGTGCTTGCACGCCATACAATTTACGGGCAGCGCGGGCAATGGCACCGCATTTGCAGTAAAAACTACAAAACTAAATCTATACATCTCGCTTGTATTTTAACATAAAACTTCTGCTATGTAATGCAAACAGGCCAATCACTAATAGAAAGTAACGATTAATAAAGTTAATGACATATGTTTTTTTGGCAAACAAGTCCTCTATTTATTGATAAAACTAATCAAACTTGGCAATAAGCCCCCTTGTTGTATACTGATATAGGCAATGTGCAAACACAGGCGGTGTTAAAAAACGCTCTCACGTCTTGTCCTGCCTGGCATTATCCCGTGATATGGCTGAGACAAACCTGCTATTATTACGCAAATCCCTTCCCTTCCCAGTTTTATTTATTACTTAATACAATCAGTCCCATTAAAAAATTTATTTATTAATAAAAACGATTAATCCATTGATTGGTTAATGCAATTAATCTGGAAAAAACAGTTTTTAAACAACTACTAGTTTGATATACTGTTTTTATAGTGAACGGCTATGATGGGTGAAAGGGGAATATTCTATTGGTAGGCATGTTAGTAAGGGTTCTCTTGCTGGATTTCCTGGGCAAAAGACAATGGCCGGCAAGCCCGGTTGAAAAAGAAAAGAACGATCAATTTGCTTCGTTTTTGGCCCTTGCCCTGGCAGGAAATGGCCTTAAAACGGGGGCCCTGTTTCCGGGTGCCGCCCTGGGTGACAACACCCCAGGTACCAGAGTAAGGATTGACGGGTTGCCGGGGGAAGCACAGGTTGCGGCCTCTCAAGCCGGCCCCATGGGAAATAAGCCTGCTATGGGTAACAATAGCAGATTGGTGGATTTGATTAACGAAATAGCGGGGAGGCATCGTGTTGACCCGGCTCTGGTTAAATCCGTTGTCCAGGCCGAGTCCAATTTCAATCCCAATGCTACCTCACAAGCGGGGGCAATGGGTCTGATGCAGCTGATGCCCGGCACTGCAAACAGCCTGGGGGTGGGCAACCCCTATGACCCGGCCCAGAACCTGGAGGGTGGTGTGCTTTATCTCAGGCAGATGCTGGATCGTTATCATGGCAACACCTCGCTGGCCCTGGCTGCTTATAATGCCGGTCCGGGGACCGTTGATCGGGCCGGCGGCATACCAAATTATCAGGAAACCAGGGACTATGTTAACAAGGTACTGGGAAACAGAATAAACTTCACCTGTTAGAAAATTTGTATTCTTATTTCTATTTCCTAATATTTTGCATCCTTTCTTCCGGTTTAATGATCTGGGTTAGCTGCACCCCAAAGTTTTCGTTGACCACCACAATTTCCCCCATAGCCACCAGGGTTCCATTCACCAGCACCTCCACCGGCTCATCCACCAGGCTTTGCAATTCAACCACGGATCCGGGTGTCAGCTCCAGTATATCTTTAATTGACCATTTGGTCCGGCCCAGGAGTACGGTAACCTTCAAAGGGATATCCCTAATTAGGTCCAGATGCTGCTGATTAGTGATAGATGGCTGTGTCTTTTTCGAATGATTGTCGTCAGCCGTTTCTATCTGATCGAGAACCAAATCCGCTTGCTCCCTGGCTGTGGTAATATTCATTATCTGTATGATTTGAGTGTCCAGAACACTTCCCACAGTCATTTTGAACCAAATAACAACAACGTGGCCCTGCTCGGGCAATTCTTCGGGCCCAGGATGAACCTTTATTTCAGGCGGGGAGATACATACCATGCGCCTAAAAATTGTGGTCATAGCAGTAGAAACCACCCTGATTGCCTGGTTCATGGCCTCAGAAACTGCGCTGATGGTGGTCTCAGTAATTTCCTTAGAAATACCGGCACCTTCCCCCCCCGCCATCAAGTCTGCCAGCACTGCGGTATCCTCCTGCTTTATGATCAGGTAGCCGCACCCCGTAAGTCCCTCAGTAAAGTTAACCCGAAAGGATATGTGAGGACTGGTAAAGCACTTTAAAAATTCCCCTGTGGATGTAACCTCCACCCTGGGGTTGGTTATATCTACCTGTTGTTTTAACAACAGGGAAAGGGTTTTGGAGGCAGAACCCATACATATGCTACCAACCCTTCCCAGAGCATCTCTTTCTTCATCTGTTAGGGACCACAGCTCAACCTGCGACCCATTTGCTTCCGCTACTCGGGCATTTTGACGGTCAACAAACTCCCTTTCAGTGGAGTCCTGGGCAGCCTGTTCATCTGTTTTTTCTTTTGCCTTATCTGGACGCAAAAGTTCCGGAACTTGACTGTTCAGCAGTGCATCTATTTCTTCCCGGCTTAAATGTTTATTAGTCATCTTGCTCACCTCCGGCGGTTAACGCTGTAACCTGTACGGCTAATTTGCTGCCCAGCTTGCCGGGCTGAACCTTGTATTTTAAAAACTCCCCCACATAGAGGTCCATATCGTCATTCACCTTCTTATCTAAAAGCAAGACGTCACCCTCCTGCAAATGCAAAAAATCATCCACTGTTATTTGGGTTTGTCCAGTTAGAACGGTAAGTTCAATCATGGGAAAGCCAAGCAAGTGTTCTAGCCTTTTTGTTTCCTCGATGTTCACATCTTCCACATCGGGTTTGGGATTTCTGTGGTAAGCCAGGTTTGTCACCAGTGGCGCCACAAAAGGAAATGGCAGACAAAGGTTAATAAAACCTTCAGCGTCACCTACCCTCGTAGCCAGGGTAATCAAGGCTACAATTTCATTAAAGGATAATATTTGGTGCAAATGGGGGTTTGTCTCCACAAAATCTATAGTTGGCTTAACTCTAACTATGTCCTTCCAGGCTATAGCGAGATTCTCCAAAATTTTGCTCGACAAATTGTGGATCAAAGAAATCTCGATATCGGTAAATTCCCGGGCCAGGTTCAAACCTTCGCCCTTTCCTCCCAAGAACAGATCAATCATGGGAAAAATGAACATCGGATCAAACTGGATGATGGCCATACCCTTTAAAGGCTCCAAAGAAAAAATTGTTAAGGCTGCCGGGTTTGGGATGGAACCAATAAAGTCCTCATATGTCATTTGGCTCACGGCAGCAACCTCAATTTCAATGCCACTGCGCAGATAGCCCGTTAAGAATTTTGACACCAACCGCGCAAAAACATCATGAAGTGTTTGCAAGGTACGCAACTGTTCGTTGGAAAATTTATTTGGGCGTCTGAAGTCATATTTTTCATAATCAATCTCCCCAGGTGTTTCCTCAAATTCTTCTGTCTTTATTACACCTGTAGACAAGGCTTCCAGTATAGCATCTATCTTGTTTTGTGATAGGACATCCATAACCTAATCATCATTCCCATCTTAAATGCAATAATTTTATCCAGCCTAAAACGGGGCTCTTGTACAAATCCCCTATTTACGCAAATTATTGGCCATGCTCCACATTTCATCAGCTGTGCGTACAATGCGGGTGTTAAATCCATAGGCACGCTGGGCTTCGATCAAATTTGTCATCTCTTCCACTAACCCAACGTTGGCTGCTTCTATAAAACCCGGCTTTAGTTCCCCGAATTTTTCCACCCCAGGTCTTCCCGTCAAAACCTCCCCTGTGTTGCCTGTAAATGAATAAAGATTTTCCCCCACAGCATGCAATTTTGACATATTGGTAAACATATACAATCTAATTTGGCCTACTCTGGTGGTATCTTCCCCTTCATCTTTGGCCATAATTGTTCCATCGGGGCATACATTAATTTTACCTGCACTGGGTGCAAGTTGGACTCCTTCTAGTTTGTAACCAGCGGAGGTAACAATGCTTCCATCCTGATCAAACCTAAAACTACCGTCCCGGGTAAACCGTTCCTCACCGTCAGGTAATAGTACCTTAAAAAAACCCTCTCCGCCGATGGCCAAATCCATCATCATTCCTGTTTCAACTATGTTCCCCAAATCATAGATCCTGTCCACATTGGCTACCCGCACCCCGCCGCCCAATCCAACCTGGTTGTTCTCTGCTGCCACGGGCAAGCCGGAATCCAACATACTTTTGCTCAATAATTCATTAAAATTCACCCGGCTTTTTTTAAAGCCCCTAGTATTAACATTGGCCAGGTTATTAGCAATAATATCTACCTTTATTTGTTGGGCATTAAGACCTGAAACCCCGCTAGTAAGGGCCCTGAGCATAGGGTTCAACCTCCCTTAAACAAATTATCTAAGACTGCCTACCTGATTTACTGCTTTGGCCAATTGTTCATCGTAGGCCTGGATTATCCTTTGGTTGGCTTCAAAAGAACGCATTACAGCTAGTAGACCGGCCATTTGGTCAACAACATTAACGTTGGATCGCTCCAGTCTACCCTGGCTAACGGTGGTCATGACCGCCCTATTGGCACCCGCCTCTCCCCGAAAATCCACAAACATATCGGCACCTTGCCGGCGCAGCCTGTCCCGATTAGCAAATTCAACCAGCCACAACCTGTCCACTACACTCCCGCCTGCTTCAATTATTCCATCGGGGCCTACCCGAAAATCCCTATCCTCCACCCTAATTGGGCCGCCCTCACCTAGAACACGGTGCCCACCACCGGTAGTCAGATAGCCCTCGGCATCCGTTCTAAAGGCCCCATTGCGGCTATAACCAAGCCCCGCGGGACTCCCCGCCATAGGTGGTAAATTAACCACAAAAAAGCCTGGCCCCCTGAGTGCCATGTCTGTGGCCTTGCCTGTTTCCTGAATATCCCCGGAACCTTGATCGGTGTGTACCTCTGCCACTAGAGAGCCCATTCCCGCAAAACCAATTCCCTGATGCTTACCAGGAACAGGAAGGCGGTGGTTTGGCCCCCCCATTTGCACCAGCAGCGCTTCCGGGAAACTTTGCACCTGCATATATTCTTGTTTAAAACCAGGGGTAGAGACATTGGCCAGATTATTGGAAATACCCTCGACCCTGGCCTGTTGAATGTCAATCGCTGCTGTGGAACAATACAATCCCCTAATCATTTCCCAATCCCCCCTCGCTATAAGCTACCAACAACAGCTGATTTTACTCAGCTACCTTCTTTTTCTTGGATACAACCCCTTTTTCCTATTGGGTCAGTTTCTCCCTTAGCCTTCTTAAAGCCCTGGTATGAATCTGGCAGACCCGTGACTCCGATACCTCCAATACCTTACCGATTTCCTTTAAGGTTAGGCCTTCCTGATAATATAGGGAAAGCACCATCAAATCTCTTTTAGAAAGTTTATCTATCGCCTCTATCAGCATTTTCCGGCCATCTTCCACTTCAATAAGATCTAGTGGATCGGAACTGTCCGGATCGGCAATGATATCGCCCAGGCGTACCACCTCACCACCTGTTATCGGGAAGGTTTCATCAAGAGAAGAAACAGCAAACTGACTTGCTTGTCCAGTCAAATTATGCAGCTCAGAAACCTCTATTCCCAGGGCGTTAGCCAGGTTTTCATCAGTGATATTCTCGCCGATTTCCTGCTGTAATCTTTCCCTAACCGCATTTACCCGCTTCACCTTCTGCCTGAGTGCGCGGGGGACCCAGTTCAACCTCCTAATTTCATCAATCATGGCACCGCGCACCCTGCTATAGGCATAGGCTTTAAAGCTGGTACCCCGATCCGGGTTATATTTTTCTATCGCTTCCAAAAGGCCGAACACCCCACAACTTTCCAAATCTTCTTGATTGATGTAGGGGGGTAGCCTTATGGCCAGCCGGCCGGCCAGATATTTGACCAGAGAAAGGTGCGCCAAACACAGTTCATGTTTCAGTTGTTCGTCTCTTGTGCGGCGGTACTCCCGCCACATATCTTTGGCTGCATTCATATCCAACTCCCCCCACCTAGCCAAACAAAGACACCAACTTACCCCAGAACCCTTTGTCTTGTATTAATGGGGTGGTATTGGTAAGACACCCGGCAATACCGGCCACACCCCGGGAAGCAGCAGAGCTAGGTTCAGCCAGGAAAAAGGGATTCTGCTTTTTAATCGCCTGGCTAACCGTTTTATCTTCAGGGATCCACCCCAGATTGTTTATTCTGGTATTCAAAAACCGGCCCACGGTAAATTGAAGTTTTTCCAGGGTACGCCTGGCCTCCAACTCATTGGCAGCACGATTTATCACTACATGAACCTCACTATGCACGTTAAAACATGACAGCACTTTAATTAAGGCATAAGCGTCAGTGAGTGATGTAGGTTCAGGGGTAGCTACGATGATTACCTCGCCGGCTGCGGCAACAAAACCAAGCACATTTTTATTGATACCGGCGGCAGTGTCAAAAAGGACGAAGTCATAATAATTGTTGACCATATTAAGCATCCCAATCAGTTTTTGTCTCCTGTCCTGGTTCAGGTTGGCCATTTCCAAAAAACCTGAACCCCCTGAAATAATGCTAATTCCCCCGGGACCCTGGACAATAATGTCATCAAGTCTTTTATTGCCAAAAAGAACATCATATAGGCTGTAACGGGGGGCAAGGCCCAGCATTACCTCAGCATTAGCCATCCCTAGATCAGCGTCAAAAACTGCCACCCGATAGCTCATTTTAGCCAGGCAAAGGGCCAAATTAATAGAAATGCTTGTTTTACCTACCCCACCTTTGCCACTGGAGACGGCAATAGCGCGGGGTCCGGCAATAGACTGCTCAGTTATTTCAATTTTTTTCGGACTTATTCTCTGGTTTGCCCTAGACGGCCATAGTCTCATCAGGGTCAACTCCCCTAACCAATAATTCAGCTATTTTTTGTGGGTCGGCTGTACTGATATCGTCGGGCACACCCTGACCATGGGCCAGATAGGCTGCCGGCCTTCCCAGGGTATAAACCAAATTAAGTATTGCACCATGTGTTTCGGTCTCATCAACTTTGGTAAAAACCAACTTGGAGTAATTTGTGATCATAAATGCGTTGGCTATTCTTTTTAGATCCCTGTTTTTAGTTGTCAAATTCAATACAAGGAAAATATCCTGGGGCACTGCTACCGCATCTAAAAATCTCTTTAGCTCCAATATCTGCCCCACATTGCCTGCGGAACGACCGGCGGTGTCAATAAATATGTAATCCTTATCGCTGTGCCTGGCTACCGCTTCAGCCAACCGGCCGGGTGTCATAACCACTTCCACTGGAATATTCAGCAGATCCCCATAGGCCTGGAGCTGTTCCACTGCACCAATCCGGTAGGTATTAACAGTTACTATGGCCACCTTTTTGTTATCCAGGCTAAACCTGGTAGCAAGTTTGGCCAGGGTTGTGGTCTTCCCTACACCTGCGGGGCCAATGAAAGTCATTACCCTGGCCTTTTTTGCCGGGCAATAAGCTGGTTCCAATAGACTTATGATTTGTTTAAAAACATCTACATGGTAGTCTTGCCCCCTAGTATCCTGTAAATGTTGCTCTTTTTCCCCCATAGGCAAGATAAGTTCCACAATGTTTTCCTGTACCTCCATGTCTAGAAGTGCTTTACGCCACATTAAAACCCCGTCGCCGTCTACACCCGCCTCCATGTATTTGGTTACCATAACGTCAAAAGGGCTCCCGTTACCTGCTTGAGAAAAAAATCTGTCCCTTATCAGTAAGTCCCTGGGGGGTGGACAGGCAGTCACCCCTCCCCCCTGTTCTCTAATAGGACATTCATCCGGCAAATTTTCATGGTCCTCCTGTTTACCGGTAAACAGCGCCACAGCATTGTCAATAAGTGTGTTGATTTGTTTTCTACCATTTTCAGCCCGCCCAGTGGGCTGGTGAATCTGAGGAACATCTGCGCCCGGCAAGGCCTTGTCTATTTTAAGATCAGAATTGTCATCCAACACAGCAGTAACCTCAAACAACCGCGGTGAAAACAAACCAAACAACCCTTTTGCCGATGAAACTTTATAACTACTGACAATTACCGCTTCCGGTCCCAGGTCTTGCTTTATTAAACGGATGGCCTCCTGCATTTCCTTCACTACATAACGTTTGATTTTCACTCCAGCATCACCGTCCCCACGACCTCTATTTCAATATTGGGATCAATCTCATTAAGAGAGAGAACTGCCAGGTTGGGTAGGTTTTTTTCTATTAACCTCCGCAAGGGTAATCTCACCCGGGATGAAGAAATCAGCACCGGGGGCAGGTTTTGCAAACTAAGTTTTTCTGCTGATTCCTTTAACCTGTTAAAAACCCGACTGGCCACCTGTGGCTCTAGAACAGGGTAGGAACCAATCTGGGTCTGCTCGATAGAATCTGTTAGTAGCTGCTCTAATTTTGGGTGCAGGGTGAGTACGGCAATTTTCCCCTCCGTCCCACTATATTGACGGCAAATTGTTCTACCCAGGGACTGCCGGGCCCATTCGGTAAGAAAGTCTGCATCTTTACTGGCCCTGGCCCCATCGGACAGAGCCTCTAGGATACCGGCCAGATCCCTAATGGGAACCTTCTCACGCAGTAGATTTTGTAAAATTTTTTGCACCTCGCCCATTGTCAGCAAATCCGGAACCAATTCCTCAACTACCACCGGGGTTTTTTCTTTTACCACATCCAACAGTTCCTTAACTTCTTGCCTGCCCAAAAGCTCATGGGCATTTAGTTTAATAATCTCTGTCAAATGTGTTACCAGAACAGTGGAATTATCCACCACTGTACAACCTGCCATTTCCAGCCGTTCCCGCTCATCGGTGGATACCCACCAGGCGGGAAGCCCAAAGGTAGGCTCTGTGGTTGATATGCCCTTAATATCAATTTCCTGATCCAATGGGTTCATAGCCAGGTAGTGGGCCGGCATCAACTCCCCAGAGGCGACCTCAATCCCACGTAGTTTAATTGAATAGGCACCAGGGTTGAGCTGCAGATTATCACGTATACGGATTGGCCGGACATAAATACCCATTTCCGCCGCACATTGCCTTCTAACGGCGGCCAGGCGTTGCAATAAATCACCACCCTGCTTTTCCTCCGTCAGGGAGATGAGGTTGTAGCCAATCTCGATTTCCAGGGTATCCACCTGAAAATAGGAAAAAATGTTTTCCGGCTCTTTTTTCTGAGCCTGGATCTTTTGGGCAGCCATTTGCTCCTGCTCTTTGGCCTGCCTTTGCTTATCCCCCTTTATCATGTTGAATGCACCATACCCGGTAATACCGGCCAGGGAAAGAAACAACAGGTTGGGCATTGCCGGGACAAGCCCTAGAATAAAAAGGATGCCCGCAGCCATCATCAGGGCCTTAGGGAAATTTGTAAACTGGCTGGTGAGCTCCTTGCCAAAACTGGCATCTGAGGTGGAGCGAGTAACCAAAATGCCTGTAGCGGTAGCGATTACCAGTGCCGGTATCTGGGTCACCAAGCCATCCCCAATAGTCAGCAGGGTGTAGGTCTGTACTGCTTCCAGCAATTGCATGCCCTTTTGGGTTACCCCAATAACAAAGCCACCCAGGATATTAATAATAATGATAATGATACCGGCGATAGCATCGCCCCTAACAAACTTGCTGGCCCCGTCCATAGCACCGAAAAAGTCCGCTTCCCGCTGCAGGCGCTTGCGCCGGGCGCGGGCTTCAGATTCATTAATTAGGCCACTGTTAAATTCGGCATCAATACTCATCTGCTTGCCCGGCATAGCATCCAATGTAAATCTGGCGGCAATCTCAGCAACCCTGCCCGCACCGTTAGTGATCACCACAAACTGGATAATAGTAATGATTATGAAAATCACAAAACCAACCACATAGTTCCCGGCAACCACAAAACCGCCAAAGGCGGCAATCACCTTACCGGCAGCAGCGTCACTGAGGATTAACCGGGTGGAGGAAATACTTAGGGCCAACCGGTAAAGGGTAGCCACCAGTAATAGCGAGGGAAACACTGAAAACTGCAATGGCTCCAGGGTAAACATAGTTATCAAAAGGATTACCAGCGCCAGGGTAATGCTTAACGCCAGCAAAACATCCAGTATACCAGGTGAAAGAGGGATGATCATCAGCAGGATCATACAGATAATCAACCCCACGATAATTAAATCGGTATTTTTTCTTATGTAAGTGTTAGCAGTGACAATTAATGGAGCCGGTGAAGCCATGATAATAACCCCCGGTAACCGTAAATTACCAATCAGTTGCTTTGTATTTTTCTTTTGCTTTCAGCCGGTAAACCAACGCCAGGACCTGGGCGACGGCCTGGTAAACCTCTAGTGGGATTTCCCGCCCCACATCCACACTTTGGAACAGAAAGCGTGCCACTTCCCTGTTCTCTATCACTGGGACACCATTTGATCGGGCAACTTCCTTGATTTTTTCCGCCAACCAACCGGCGCCTTTAGCCACCAACTTGGGTGCGGACATCTCCCCTTGCCTATAGAGCAAGGCCACTGCCAGGTGGGTGGGGTTGGTGATCACCACTGTTGCTTGTGGCACCTCACTGATAATATTGTTTAAAGACATACTGTGGCGCATCTCCCGCTGTCTGGATTTAACCAGCGGATCACCTTCACTCTGTTTGAATTCTTCCTTAACCTCATGCTTGTCCATTTTCAAACTTTTATCATATTCATACCGTTGGTACATATAGTCACACAGCGCCAGGACCAAGTAGGCCAATGCCCCCCACCAGGCTACTGTTAAAACAAAAGCAACAATGGTGCGATAAATCCCTTCCGGGGGGAGTCTGAACACCAACAAAAGCTCATCCAGGTTGCCCTTGATCAATAAATAGGTGACACCACTAATCATGGTCAGTTTTAAAATAGACTTGATTAACTCTACCGCACTGCGGGTGGAGAACATGCGTTGCAAGCCGGATACCGGATTCAAGGTCTCCACCTTGGGCTTCAGGGACTCGGAAGCAAATAAAAATCCCACCTGAACCAGGTTAGCTGCTATAACCACAATGAAGGCTGTCCCCAAAAAAGGTGCTATCGACTTCAAATAAATAGAGGCCGCATTATTTAGCGACACTGCTTGCCTGTTTTCAAAAATATGCAGGTGTGCCACCTGGCTGAAATAGCTGGTCAGGTAGACCCGCAAATCATAAATCAACTGATCATTTATTGCATAAAATAAGGCTACCATTGCCAGCAGGCACAAAGCACCGGTCAGGTCAGTACTTCTGGCCACCTGACCCTTGCGACGTGCCTCCTTGATTCGTCGCGGCGTGGCCTTTTCTGTTTTCTCCTGTGCGCCGGCAGCCATCTATCTCAACACTTCCAACAGTGAATATAAATCTTTTTCAATTGTACCCAGTAATGAACTAAACACGGAGCCATAAAATGGTACCAAAAAACTTAATGTTAAAAGGCCAACGGTTATTTTAATAGGAAAACCAGTTAGGAATACATTAATCTGCGGGGTTGTTCGGGTTAAGAAACCCAAAGCCAGGTCGGTCACCAGCACCACAGCTAGAATTGGTGCAGCCACTTGAAAGCCAAAGGTAAATGTACCGGCAAATATATTTAAAAGCACAGGGGATATGGCACCACTAAAAGCAGCCGTACTCAAAGGCACAAACAGATAGCTCTTGGTCAGGGCGATAATAAGGGTATGATGACCGTTAATCACCAGGAAGAATACTAGCCCCAGTAAATAAAGATACTGGGAAAGCAAGGTGCCCATAGTCCCAGTTGACGGACCAACAACGTTTGACATGGCGTAGCCGATCTGCAGGTCGATAAAGGCCCCGGCCATCCTGATGCTGTTTAAAATCATGGTCACTGCAAAACCCAGCAAAAGGCCGACACCAATTTCACTAACCACGGCCAGACCAAAACCCCAGGTACCTGCCGGTAATGGGAACTCAAATTCCACTACGGGATAAATAACCACCGCCAGGGCCAGGGAAGAAGCTACCTTAAAGAGTGGCGGAATACCCTTGATTGCATAAAGGGGACCGGAAACCATAAAGGCAATCACACGCATAAACACCAACAAAAAGGCGGCATACTGTTCCCAGTCGGGCAAAACATCACCACCCCCGTTAGCGAACTATACTGGGAATCTGGGTAAAAAGATTGGTTGTAAAACTAATGGCAATATTCAGCATCCACGCCCCCAATAGCATTAGTACCAGGAAAACACCGAGGATTTTCGGCGCCATGTTCAGCATCTGATCCTGAACCTGGGTAGCTGCTTGCAGAATACTAATTATCAGACCAATGGATAGGGCCACGGCCATTACCGGTCCAGCTAGGGCCAAAGTCATCAGCAGGGCCTCACGGGCCAGGTGAATCACAAAAGTTTGAGTCAATACCCCTCCCCCTTACCTAAAGCTCTCCACAAGAGACTTAACCACCAGATACCAACCGTCCACCATAACAAATAACAGCAATTTAAAGGGTAGGGAAATCATTATCGGCGGCAACATAAACATGCCCATAGACATTAGGATACTTGCTACCACCATATCTATTACCAGGAAAGGAACAAACAGCAAAAACCCTATTTCAAAGGCAGTTTTCAGTTCACTGACTACAAAGGAGGGAACCACGATGTGCAGGGGCACATCATCAGGTGTACCCGGTTTTTCTATCTTGGCCAGGTTGATGAACAATTCCAGGTCCTTTTCCCTGGTTTGCCGCAACATAAATTCCCGCAGCGGCTGGGCCCCCAGTTCCTGGGCCTCCTCCTGGCCAATCTGGTTGTTCAAATAAGGTTGAATCGCCAGCTCATTAATTTCTTTGCCGGTGGGGGCCATAATAAAAACAGTAAGGAATATGGCCAGCCCGATAATTATCTGGTTAGCCGGTACAGCTTGTACCCCCAGGGCGTTGCGCAGTAAAGATAAGACAATAATGATCCTGGTAAATGAAGTGAGCATCACCAGAATAGCCGGTGCCAGGGTCAAAAGTGTCAGCAGCACCAACAACTTTAAACTATCCACCACCTGGGCCGGGCTATCGGCAGGATGCACATTCAGATCTATGGCCGGCAAGGGCTGGGCCGCCGCTTCCCTACCGAACATCAGGATCACACCGATGATCAATATTAGTAAAATCACCAGAAGTGCAACCCTTAACCCTATTTTCCCCGGACCCAGGGTACCTTCTGCAGTCAGACTGGTCCAAATTGTTTTTTTAATTTTATGGAGTTTTCCCGGCGCATCAGAGGCCATAGACTTCAGAAGCTTATCAAACTCCCTGGCTGTGCGCGGTGTAAACTGTTCCATGTTCTCATCAATTATTTCACCAGCATCAGCAAGCTCGTCCAGCTCTTTTATCAAACTTACAGCATTATCCTGGTGGGCAAAGAGATAGTATTTACCATCAAATGCTACCAGGCTCAGGATGGTTTTCGGCCCCAACGACAGTTGTTCTACCAGTTTCATCCGGGGCCTTCCCCTTGCCACTGTATAACGGCGGGAAAGACCATACTTTAAAACCAAATAGGCCAGACCGAGAACTAGAGGCAGGGCTACAAACAAACGCACTACCGTCCAGACAAGATCACCACCACTCATAGCAGTTTCTCAGTTAGTTTCAGCTTCTGGCCATGATTCACTTCACTGATATGTACACCAAAATTATCATTGACGATAACCACTTCGCCTTTAGCAAACTGCTTCTGATTCATGAATACTGCGATCCCGTTACCCACCCCATTGTTAAGTTTAATAATTGAACCTTCAGAAAGCTCAAGTATCTCCCATGTTTTTTTCTCTACCTGCCCAAGTTCAGCAGTAATTTCAACCTGGACATCTTCAAGATGAGACATGCTAACTTTCACATTGCCTTTTACCTGGGCCTGTTCCAGGGTAGGAAACTCCACCTTTTTAATGCTTATTTTGCTATTGTTCCCACCGGCCAGGAAGGACCTGATTTCATCTTCAGTCAACATAGCAACTTCCCCTTAATGAAACAGATAGTCTGTGAAATAGATAGTAGTCACCCTACCACTATCCAGGTTTTTGTTTATTTCCTCAAGCAGGTTATCTCTAATAACGTCAACTGAGCCCACATGCCCCACCTCTTCCAGGGTTTTGCTGCGCAGGGTGGTGATGATAATGTCCAATAGCTGAGGTCTTTTTACTGCAAGTTCCCTGGATAGTTTTCTATCTTTGGGGTATTCAATAGTAACATTCACCCTGAGGTAATGCCCCCTGCCATCTCCATTAATATTCACCACTATCTCACCCAGATCCAAACTGGATGTCATCGCCGCACCCATTATCCTTGAACCACCGGCTGCTCCGGGCGAATTCACATAATAGTACCCGCCTGTAAATAGGCCGGCCAAAAACACTGCCACTAACAGCAAGATTGATAATTTATTCTTATGGGGCTTGGTTTTTTGCCCAGTCTTCCCTTTGACCCCGGGCGCTTCACTTACAGGCACTCTTTCACCCACTTTACACAGTAAAGATACAATTAATTATCTCTTAATGTCCAATAATTCCAACAACATCTGATCCGAGGTGGTAATGGCCCGCCCATTGGCTTGATAACCCCTCTGGGTAGTAATCATATTCACAAATTCATCTGTGAGATCCACATTGGACATTTCCAGGTATTTGGAGTTGATTTTGCTGGTGGTGCCCACTGCATCTATAGATTTTGCCTCCCCACTGGCCTCTGTTTGCTGGTAATAGTTATGGCCGGCCCTGGCCAGGCCCTCCTGGTTAACAAAAGAATAAAGGCCGATTTTTTGGTAAACATCTAGATCCACCCCATCAGTATCAAAAGCAGTAATTGTGCCGTCTGCAGCAATATTTATGGTGCCCACTACTGTCTCTTCATCATCGACTAATTGGATAACCTCCCCCGGATTATCACCACCACCTTCACCATCACTTAGCCTGTATCCGTTGCCATCCACCAGGTAACCCTCTGTATCAATGTAGAACACCCCGTTCCTGGTATAAAAGGTGTTAGTCCCATCAGTGACCTGAAAAAAACCGTTTCCCTCAATAGCCAGATCCAGGCTGCGGCCGGTGCTCTGCATGGCACCCTGGCCCATATCCATATCAATACTAGCCAGCCCCACACCGGTGCCTACCTGGGACGGGTTTATGGAACCAAGACCACCGTCATCACTTGGACCACTGGGAGAACGCAGGGTCTGTACCAACACTTCCTCAAAATTGGCTCGGCTGCTTTTAAAACCAGTAGTGTTGACATTGGCAATATTATTACTGATCACATCCATTCGAATCTGGTGGTTCTTCATACCCAAGGCACCCGAGTATAGAGATCTGATCATTATTATTAGCCTCCTTTTGGTTGGGCCACCTTTATTCCGGGGTGGACACCCCCGGCCTCAACTCGCTCACTTGATCCAGGCCGTAACATTTGCCCTCGATTACAACCTGAACATCATAACCAACCACAGTTATTTTTTCTACACACCCGGATATCAGACCATCTATCGTTTTAACTGTAGCCTGTTTACCCAGGAGTGCCGCTGCCCCCCCTATGGACTGAGTCAGCCTGGCCTGTAAAATATTCTCATTTATATTAGTCAGCTGTTCAAGCATGCTGAACTGGGCCATCTGGGCCATAAACTCACCGGAGTCCTGGGGACTCATAGGGTTCTGGTTTTTTAGTTGTTCCACAAACAATAATAGAAAGGCATCCTTGTCCAGGTTTTTCACTGGCGTTGCGACAGTATGGGCCTGTTGGCCATAGCCGGTTGCTGCATTTACCTGCAAGGTGCCACCCCCTTTTAAATTAAATAATTAATGCGGCCGATGCTCTTTTCCATTGGGGTTAAAGGCGCCCCTTCAAGTTGCTCCCCGGAGAAGGCACCTTTTTGGGAACCTATGTATGCCCACCGGGATCTGCTGTTCCCTTGGGCACCTTGACGGCCTATACCATCCCCACCCCCATCTTCTGTAAGAACAAAGGCTTGATCCAACCGTAAATTATGCTGGTTAAGGGAATCCCTCAAGTGCTGCAGTGAACCCTCTAAAACCTCTTTAACCTGCTGGTTGCCCGTATAGAAATAAACACTTAATTCACCCTGTTCAATAAACATTCTGATGGTTAGCCGGCCCAGATGTTCCGGAACCAGCTTAAGCTGCACCTCTGTTTGCTGACTGCCCTGGCGGGTGTTTAGAATTTGTTTTAGCTCCCGAGCCAATTGGGCTTTAAGATCTAGCCAGCTAACACCTGGCAAAAAGAGCTCGGACTGGGGGACATTTGTCTGAGACAGGACAGCCTCAAATGCAGCAGTAGAGCCAGTCCCACTACCAGACGTGGGTGCCTCAGAGGGGCTGCCTCCCTGGTCAATAGTAACCCCATTGGCGCCGGGCTTGTCCAGTTGCCCCTGGTCTTGCCTACTAGCGATCTCCGGCACTCTAAACACACGCTGCAGGTGGGCGGCGATTTTTTCAGATCCTTCTCTTACCGGGTTACCGGTAATAGTTGCCGCGTCCACCGGTGCCTCTTCAGAAAAGGCATGCCGTTCAACAATCCGGTGACTCCCAATCCCGGCCACCCCCACCAGATTAGTAGCCTGGGACTGCCGGCCGGGTGGCGGCTGGTCTGACATCAATGCCGGCTGTTTAGATTCTCCCCCGGCTGAACCGTCTTCAAAAGACTGGCCAACCAGCCCTGTTTTTACCTGCAACATGGCCTCTTCCTGCTGCACAGGAAATGCAGAGTCCACCTTGAATACATTATCAAAAGGGAGCGCACACTTATTAACACCCTGATCGGCCGGGCCTGGATTGAAAACAATAGTGCCGGCCATAGGTTCAGGGGTCGTCGTGCACCCCTGGACAACCTGGTGAAGGCCCATCTCTCCTTCCGGCTGCACCGGGAATGCCGGTGCCCCTTTGGGGACATGATTAACCAGTCCATTGGCAGCAGTGGCGCCCGCTACCTGTCCAGGGACCAGACAGTCTGCAAATACCTGTTGAGCCCCGGCAATCCCGGCCTTTTCCGGCACCATGATCTCTCCCGAAAGAACATCTTCCCCAGTTACCCTTGCCAATCCATCAGTTAACTCTGGCGACATAGGAATTTGGTTCCGCTGTTGGGCATCCACCCTCAGGGAAAAACCACTATTCCACTGTGCCCCGTTGGTGGGTACGTCACCGGCCAGTATAGCAACCATCAGCTGGTCAAATTCACGTGGTTCTTCCCTGGTGGGGGGAAAATGTATACCCTTTTTTTGCCGGGACAACATATTATTCACGGCTCCTGTCAGCACCATGTCACCACCTTTCTCATCCGGCTATAGTCCCCTGCGGCGGCGTTGATAGGCAGCCTGGGACATTTCATCAATTTCCTTTTGCTCTCTTAAGGCCATTTCCCGCTTGAAATTATTCAGGCTATGTTCCTTTAGTTTCTCCAGTACCTGCCTCTCTTGACGGGCTTCAACAGCTTCGTTACGCCTTTTTTCAACCAGGTGGGCTGCTTCGCACAAATCCTTTTTTTGTTTGATTATTTTTTTATTAAGGGATATCCGGTAAAATGAAAACTGCCTACCCATAAATAGGTCCAATTTTTTCTGATCGCCCTGTTGAAATGTTTTTTCCAGACGCTGCCTGGTATCATTAAGTACAATTAAAAGCTGCTTGTATTTATTATGGGCCAGAGCCAGGGCCTGCTCGGCAGCCGCAGCCCGATCCGAGCGCCTCTGCAGCACCGGCTCCAGACGAAACAGAAACCTAGTGATGCTCACTCGCCCCTTTATGTACAATAGTCTTGAGCATTTCCAATGTGTGTTTGTATGCAGAATGTTCCTGTACGTCCTGTTTTAGAAAATCAATGATGGTCTCGTAAACAGCAATAGCTTCATCAACCCGTGGGTTAGAACCGGCCACATAGGCGCCAATGTTAATTAGATCCTCCGCCTGCCGGTAGGCTGCCAACAGATCCCGTAACCTGCCGGCATCAGCCCGGTGCTCCTCGCTGGTAATGTCCGGCATCAGGCGGCTGACACTGTTGAGCACATCTACCGCCGGATAGTGGTTGGCTGATGCAAGGGAACGTGATAAGACGATGTGCCCATCCAGGATCCCCCGGACAGCATCAGCAATCGGTTCGTTTAGATCATCCCCATCCACCAGCACTGTAAAAAAAGCCGTAATAGAACCATCATGGGACATACCGGGCCTTTCCAGCAGCCGCGGCAACAGAGCAAACACGGAAGGAGTATAACCTTTAGTTGCCGGTGGTTCACCGGTGGCCAGCCCCACCTCCCGCTGGGCCATAGCAAAACGAGTTACAGAATCCATCATCAACATCACATTTTTCCCCTGGTCGCGGAAATATTCGGCAATAGCACAGGCCACAAAAGCGCCCTTCAGACGCACCAGTGCCGGCTGTTCAGAGGTAGCCACCACGACCACGGAACGGGCCAGCCCCGCCGGGCCCAAGTCGGTTTCGATAAAATCCAACACCTCACGACCCCGCTCTCCCACCAGGGAAATCACATTAACATCGGCATTGCTATACCGGGAAATCATACCCAGCAGGGTACTCTTGCCCACCCCGCTGCCGGCAAATATACCAATACGCTGACCCTTTCCACAAGTCAGCAGTCCATCGACAACCCGCAGCCCGGTGGGTAGAACCTCAGTGATCCTTTTTCTCGTCATGGGGTTGGGAGGACGGCTGTCTACCGGATAATAACCGGCTTTAGACATCTCATCCAGTGTACCGAGCCCATCTATGGGCTCTCCCAGACCATTTAAAACCCTGCCCAATAGCTGCTCCCCAACCGGGACGGAAAACGATTTGCCACTGGGAACAACACTACATCCCTGAGATACGCCGCGCAGTTCACCCAGGGGCATCAGTATGGCACTCCCATCACGAAAACCAACCACCTCAGCCCGGACTGCCTCCTGTTCATCGGGGATCACAATCTCACAAACCTCACCGATAGAAGCATTGATACCCCTGGCTTCGACGGTGAGCCCAATTACCTGGGTTACCTGACCATAGAGTTTCAACAGTTTTGCATTTTTTAAACGAAAACGCCAGGGAGCAAGATTTACCGGCTCGATTTCCACAGTGGTCACCCATCCTGAATATATTTAAGTCGTCTTTATATCAGATCCAGGGCCATAAAGGGCCCGAACCAACTCATCCCAGCGGGTTTTCATGGTGGCATCTACCCGTCCCTGTTCAGTTTCCACCCAGCATCCACCCGGCTGTATTTCCCCATCGGCAATGCACTGCAACTGGGCCCGCTCCGGCAGAAGGGACGCCAAATGGTCACGCCTGGACTCAACCAATTCCATCTCCTGGGGATTGATATATAAAACAACCTGGAGGCGATCGGCCACAAGACGTAACGACTCTTCTGCTATCTGTATCACCATTTCAGGAGCCAAAGCCAACTGTTGGGATACCAGTTTTTCCGCTATTTCCCGGGCCAGCTCAACAATTTCCTGCTCCATTGTTTCCAGTGTCTGCCGGCGAATTTTTTCAGCCTGAGCCAATACTTCCTCGGCTTGCAGCCGGATGGCTATGGCCTCTTCATTTGCTTGGGCCAGGCCATCCTGGTAGCCGGCCTCACTGCCTTTTTTGTGGCCCTTGTCAAAAGCGTTTTGATAGGCCTCTTGCTTAATTTGTTCTCCCCGGGACTGAGCCTTGTCGATTATTTCCTGCTCTTTATGGCGAGCCATTTTAATAATTTCATCTGCCCTGGTGTGGGCCAGGTTCACAATTTCCTCAGCCTGCAACTGATCCTCGCTGGCTTGATCAGGTGTAGCTTCGGCGGTGCTGTCATCCGCACATTTTATGTATTCCTGCAATTCCAGGGTTTTATGGTTACTCAGGGGCAGGACCTGAAAAGGGTTTTCCTGCACCTGGGCAGCCTTGATAATCTTATATGATGACATCTTCATCGCCACCCCGGGATATAATGATTTCCCCCGCTTCATCTAGTTTACGAATGACTGTCACAGTTTTTTGCTGTGCCTGCTCCACATCTCTGAGACGTACCGGTCCCATTATCTCTATTTCCTCTCGCAGCATATCTGCTGCACGCCTAGACATATTTTTATAAATCCGGCCATGCACCTCCTCATTGGCACCGCGCATAGCCAGGGCCAGATCCCTAGTTTCAACCTCTCTAAGCACCCGCTGGATATCATTATCAGAAAGGATCCTGATGTCCTCAAAAATAAACAGGCGCATCTTTACCTTTTCGGCAAGAACCGGATCCCCCTCCTCCAATCCTTCCAGAATCACCTTCTCAGCACCCCTGCCCACCTTGTTCAAAATATTCACAAGTGATTGCACGCCACCTACTGCCATCCTTCCCTGCTGGCCTACCGATAACAGTTTGCTTTCCAACACCGACTCTACCCTCTGGACAATGTCCGGTGCTAAACGGTCAATGCCGGCAATTCGCCTGGATATTTCACTCTGCAATTCCGGGGGCAAGTCTTCTAGAATGGCTGCCGCCTGCTGTGACGAAAGGTGAGCAAGGATCAGGGCGATAGTTTGGGGATGTTCATCCCTAATGAAATTTAATAGCTGTTTGGGATCCGTATCCCGAAGTATACTAAAGGGAATGGACTCAACATTGCCGGTAAGCTTATCCAATATTTCTAGAGCCCTTTGGCTGCCGACAGCCTTTTCCAGCAGTTCCCTGGCGTAGCTGATCCCACCATGCAGGAGGTATTCCCTGGCCTGCTGCAGCTCTATGAACTCGTCAAGAACAGCAATCGTTGTCTCAGCAGGTACATGGTTCAATTTGGATATCTCCATAGTTAGCTGCTCAATTTCTACTTCAGTAAACTCCCTTTTCAATACCTGGGATGACAGTTCTGAACCAAGGGCTATCAACAAAATGGCAGCTTTTTTGATACCTTTGAGTTTCGCAGGCAACTGCATGGCCATCCCCCTATTCCTTCATCCACACCTTTATAATTTCTGCTATTTTATCAGGTGATTTCTGATACATATCTATAATTTGTTGCTGTTTATCCTTTTTGACTATTTGTTCCGGTTCACGTTCCTCTATATCCTCAATAGGAAATACTCCCACAAGCTCCTCACCAACATCTAAACCAACACCCCTACGCCTCCACAGCAGTAATGCCGTAAGTGTGGCCAGGAGGACAAACAATAGGGCCCCCCCTGCAAGGGCATATTTATACCACAGTTCTTTTTGTGCCAGCTCATCAAGCATGGCCATTTCGGCTTCAACCTTTTTAAGATAGGAATCCTCAAAGGCCATACTAGTTACATGGATTTGATCCCCTCTGTCTTGATTGTAACCAATAGCGGCCCCCACAACTGTCTGGATATCATGCACGCCCAATGGAACAGCCGTTTCATTTATGACCACAGAAGCAGATAAACGCTTGACACTACCGGGGGCATTTACCACTGATTCCTCCAGTGTGCTAACCTGATAGTTGACTGTATGTTCCTCTTTGGTATAACTTGAAGAACCCGGGTCCCGAACAAAGGGGGTTGTTGTCACGTTAGAATCCGTGCCCACTACCCCACCACCATCGGTACCCGTGCCACTTTCAGCAACACTATATTCACTTACTTTCAATTCATCCGGGTTGGAAGCAATGGAACTGTTGGTATGTTTTTGATCAAAATCCAGATCTGCTGTTACCATAGCCACGGCATTATTCAGCCCGATAATCTGGGCCAGCATTTGCTGCACTCTTTTTTCCAGTTCTTTTTCATATTCCCTTTTGGCAGCCATTTGTTCAAGAGCCATCCTCGTGATGACGGCTCCCGGGTCACTTGGCTCTAAGTTATCACTTAATATATTGCCTTCAGTGTCTATAATGTGGACGTTATCGGGCTCGAGTCCCGCCACGCTACCCACAAAAAGATCACAAATACCCTGGATCTGTTCCGGTTTTAGGAGCGCTCCGGACTCAAGCTTTAAGGCTACTGACGCCGAAGGCGTACCCTGCTCACTGAGAAAAACACTTTTTTCAGGCAATACCAGGTGTACCCAGGCCTGTTCCACACCATCCAGCTGAACCACCGTCCTACTCAATTCACCCTGTAGGGCACGCTGGTAACCCACCTGCTGTTCAAAATCTGTTTGACCAAACTTACTCTGATCAAAGAGTTCAAAACCAATTATGCTGCTGCTCAGGGCACCGCTACCGGCCAATTGGTTCCGCACCTCATAAACCTGTCGTTCCGGTACCATTATAGTTTTGCCCTGATCTGTTATCTGGTAGGGAACCTTCATGGTTTTTAAATTTTCTGCAATCATTCCCGCCTCTTTGGATTCCAGCCCTGTAAATAGCGGAGCATAGGCAGGCTGCATTGCTATTCGCCCCAGGCAAACAACACTAATTACAACCCCCAAGACAACTAAAACAGAAACAACTTTCCGACTTTGGTTTAAAGACTCCCATCTTTCCCTTAACCTGGCAAGTAAGTTAGCCGGAGTCAATTAGACCACCCCAAACCATGATAAGGCATTTTAAACCTGCATACGGGAGACTTCTTGGTATGCTTCAACCATCTTATTCCTCACTTCAACCGCTAGCTGCATCGCCAATTTGGCTTCTGTCATAGCTATAATAACCTGATGAACATCCTCAGTCTGACCGGTAAGCAAGTCCACAGTCAACTGATCCGCCTTAATCTGGGTATTATTAAGTTGCTTTAAGGCATCATCCAAAATCATTGCAAAGGAATTCACCCCATCTTCTTGCTTAACACCGGCATTAGCCGGTTGCAGCAGTTGAGGCGGCAGTAACTCAATAGGTAAAACCTGCATACTAACCCCCCTTAACTAACGCCCAATTTCCAGAGCCTTTAGGGCTATATCCTTGGCAGCATTTAGAGCTGTCACATTTGCTTCGTAAGACCTGGTGGCGGAGATCATATTGACCATTTCATTGACCATATTTATGTTTGGGTAAGCCACATAACCTTGGTCATCCGCCAAAGGATCAGATGGTTCGTAGGCTAGCCTGGGTGCGCGGGGATCTTCAAAAATCTGCGCTACCCGTACACCAACACCCCTATAATTTGCTCGAGGGGAACCACCCGCACAAGCCCTTTCTAATATTTGCTCAAATACAGGGATCTTGCGGCAGTAGGGCGGGTTGGCAGGATCGTTAAGCCGGCCTGCAGTGTTCATATTGGCAATATTGTTGGCAATGAGGTCCAGGCGCAGCTTTTCCGCTGTAAGCCCCGAAGCGCTTATCGAAAAAGAACTAAATATACTCAATTACCCCTTCCCCCCCGTAATGACACATCGTAGAAGTGAAAAGCGCTCGCTCAATTCTCTACCCAGCAACTGATATTGAATTCCGTTGGCTGCCAGGTTGGTCATTTCTTCATCAATGTCAACATTATTGCCATCGGTGCGCATAAAAGTTGACCCATCCCTGTGTAACCTTGGTTGCACTTCCTTTAACTGCACAGCCCTACAGAGGTGCCTGGGATGTGTGGCCTTGAGATTTGTGGCTTCAGCACCCCAGGCCTTTTTTAGCAAGCTCTCAAATGCAACAGTGGATTTTTTAAAGCCGGGTGTGTTTACGTTAGCAATGTTATTGGCTATTGTCCTCTGTCTTAAGGCGCCTGCATCCAAACCTTTTTGCAAAGAAACCATTATTGGGTTTAAAAACAACTCCAATTTACCTGCATCCCCCTTCTCAGTAGGAGATTTGAACCACCTAAATAAAAAAACCAAACTAATAGTGAAGTCGGCTTCATGTTTACCCAACCCTACATGCACAATCCACCCTTATAGGACTGGACGAATTCAACTATTTTACAGGGCCCCAACCCAACACCATACAACTATCCAATATTCGTTAATTTATTTTTTTCTTCGGGGGTAACTTTTCCATGGAAAAGATTACACCAAACAATTTGCAATATTCGGCAGGGAAATAATTTTTCCTGCAAAGATCGACCTTTTTTAAGAAAACTAGACCCGCCAACCCCATAACAGCCTGTTATATATTTTCTAGCCAGACAGATTTAAATTAACTTATCAATAATAAACCCCAGCATTTCCTTAACATCTGCTACAAAATCCAAAACCCGCTCCGGGGGGATTTCCCGGATTACAGATTCATCTTTTGTATTGATCACCCTGACGATCATTTCCCCGCTGGCTTCATGGAGGCTGAAATGCAACTCCGTACCATACACCTCCAGGATATGATTAGCCTTATCAACCGCCTCATGCAAAACCTGGGGGGGAAAAGCTATTTCGTTGTGCCCATCTCTTTGTTCCCGGGGTTGGACCTTTGCGCCTGTCCGGCATGCTTCCTGCCCCACAGGCATAGACTTCTGTTTAACCTCCTTATCTAGAAATAACACGCTGCCTTGATTAATCCCCGCCACTTTCATTGACACTCACCACCGGAACTATTTTTTGTGATCTATAAAATACCCACCTCGCTGTGGTGCAGTACCCCGGTAGGCTTGCATGGTTCCTCTCCTGGTACGTAGACCCTGCAAGGTTCTCTTTAGCGCTACTAATTCTTGCACAATAATTTGCCTATTTAGCTGATCCCTATTATTAACCTTATCCCAAAGCACCCGGATTCTCTTGCGCAGATCCAAAACCTGCTGCCAACCCTCGTTGAGGGCTGTACTGCCCGCACACGAGGAAGACAGCCCCGACAATTTTAAAAGGCCATCCTCCACCCGCTGTAAATCCTGATCAATAATAGTAATGCCTTCTATATACCTCTGCCTTTGCTCAATTAGCCGCAAAAGCTCCTCAGCCTGCCCCGGTTTTAATAATTTGGCCTGCGCCTCTGTCAACTGCAAAATCTCCATCACCAGGCATTTTTTTTTAACCATCAAGTCAGTGGCTTCCCCCAGCAAATTGCCTGGTAGGCTCATGCCGCTCATCGCTCGGCAACCACATCCGCTCTGGCCTGCTTGAGTGCCCTTTGCCAGGTATTTCGCAATTCCTCAACCAGGTCCAAAGCCTCAGCCAGGAACATTACCTCTTTTTTTATGTTTCCTTCCATAAGGCGCCTGTTAATGTATTCATATATAGATGCCAGGTTGGACGACAGCCTATACTCCATATTCAGTGTGTTGCTTAGATGGCTGATGATCTCCTGTGCTCGAACAACGGCATTATGAGATTCTGGAATATTTTTTTCCCTGGTATGTCTTATTGCTTGTCTGATAAACCTGATGGCGCCATTATAAAGCATCAGGGTCAAATCACCCCTGCTGGCACCTTTGATTGCATTTTGTTGATACTGTTGGTATGGATTGGCATTTAACATGTACCCACCCCCCTTAACCCCAATTACCCTGGCCAAACAGCGACATTAAAGATAGACTTTGCTGGTTCATTCTAGCCAGGGCAGTCTCCAGAGCCGCATACTGTTTATAGTAACGTTGCTCCATATCTTGCAATTTGTTATCCCAAAGGACTATTTGTTTGTCGTAGTCAGCAATCCTTTTACCTAGAACGCTGTCATTACTGCCTGCCTTATCTATAATCTGGCTAATTCTGGTCGTTAAATTATCGTAGATCCTGGTCGCCAAACCTTTTTCACTGTTGACCTCTGATGTCCTTGTAAAGAGATCCATCACACCCTGGGGATTGGCGGTCAGAGCCTCTTTAAGCTGATCTTCATTAATATACAACTTGCCTCTTTCATACCAGGCACCCGTCGTGATACCTATGTCGGCCAGGCTTCTACAAGTGGCATCAGTACCCTCAACAAGGGAAGACAAGGTCCGGCGCATATCATTAATCACACCATCTAAAATACTGTCATTGCGCAACAGGCCGATCCTGGCTTTATCTTCCCATTTTTCCTGCTGTTTCTCACTGAGCTCCTCCCGCTGATCATCGGTGAGGGGCAAGTAATCCCTGTTTTTCACCTCGCCAAGCTTTGTGTTGATCTGTTCAATAGTAGTGTTGTAAAGCTCCACAAAGGATTTAATGGCGTCAAAGACAGCATCGGTGTCGTTAGTCAGGCTGATATTTACTACCTCCGTATCTGATGTACCCGTCAAGGTATAACTGACCCCGGAGATAGTAAACTGGTTACAGGATTGGTTCAGGTGCAAACCATCGTAAACAATTTCAGCATCCCGGCCATGTGCATGCAGAGGAGTGTCTGGTTCGAGGGAATTCAACCTTAGTGCCGAAAACAAATTAGCTAGAAGTTCTGAGCCTTCCTGTCCTTCCCCTGCTGTAATATTCACCTCTGCCTGGGCGCCGGTAGCAGTAGAGGAAATAAACATCCGGCTTAAGACCCTGTCAAAAGAGGCGCTAACCCCGGCTCTGGTGCCGTCTGCCATTGTGGCCCCGTTTATCATACTGGCCAGGGTGTCAATGCTATCCTCACTGGTATTGATGGTAATCTCCTTGCTCCCATTGATGGAAAAGGTAACAATACCCTCCTCCAGGCCCAATTGCTCCGCTAAGGTAGTTTTGCTGCCGTCAAACTCCACTGCAGAAGTGCTGTTCAGGCGGGCATTGGCGGCCAATTGGGTTACCTTCAGGGTGTGGGAGCCGGTTACAGCCAAAGAGTTTGCCGTCACCTGCACGATCCTCTCATTAGAAGAGGTCACCTTCCGGGCCAGAAAAGTGCCCTGCAGTTTCATCGTAAAAGCGCTGTCCCGCAAAGACCGCAGGGAGTTGTTCAAATCCCGGTAGCTTTCTTCCTGCCATTGAGCAATTTGCTTATTCTGCTTAATGGTATCTTGCTTCATACGCTGAACTTTCATCATATCGGCAACGAGCTTATCAACATCCAGGCCGGAGCCGGACAAACCAAACACCCGGTTAATTGGAGACACTTGCTACCACCCTTTCCTTTTAGCTCCTAATCTACCTATCGGTTAAAACGCCAAATTCTTTACATCCCCGACAAAATATTTTTAATTCAAGCCGGGGACGGTTCTTGAACTTGAATTGGTATTGTTCCGGTTAGGTACAAGGTACAAACAATGCTTTTTTACTCTAGACAATAAGCGCCATAGAAAAACATTCCACAGTTCCATGCCTTATTTGTAAAAGTCAAGCACTTTTTTCACAATTTTCGGTAAGGATTTTTTTATCGGCGTGGTAAGCAGTTTTTGACCCAGTACGGTAAGCAGAATTTTCTCCAGATGGTAAGCAGTTTTTTCACAACCTTGGTAAGCAGATTTTTCTTTTGCCTGTGAACAAATGCCCCCGGCCTTATTAGAACACCTGCCTTCAGCCGGCCAACCCCAGTCAAGGACAGTTGTAGCAATTCACGCCGGACACAGGAGCACACTGATGAAAAAAACTGACATGTATGCATATCTGAGGCGTCTCCATTTGATTAAAAAAAACGGCGCTACTATGTCTTAGGAAACGACACAATAAACACCGTCTTCTTCGGTCTTTTTATTCTTTTACCACCATCGGCAGTCACACATACACATCTATATTGGTGCCTACTCCAGGAATACCGACCTGCGTGGCAGCCTGCCCTTCATTTGCCTTGGCCAGCATTTGATTAACCAGATTGCCCCCTTGCTTTGCTTCTCCCAGAGCCTTTTTCATTACGGCAATACCTGCATCCTGTTTCAGTTGGAAATGGTTCTTGATGATTGATAACGCCGCTATGTCCACCTGCAAACACCCCCAATAAAACTCAAGTCAAGCTCCTCTATAGATGCTGATACTTTTTGTTCTTTATTTTAATGGTGCAAATTGGAATTATACCTAACTTACTGACAATCCATCCAAAACACCCTGGTCTGCTCATCAAGCATGTTGATTTCCTCTTGCAAGACACCCAGGCGGGTAGTGAGCTTTTGGGCCACATCCCGATTTATATAGTTATCTCGCGCATAGGCGGCCAAAGACCGCATCTCCAGCAGTTTGGCCTCCATCTCCCCCAGGGCCGCCATCCGTAGTTCCACCCATATTTGCTTTTGTTTGAGATAATCTTCATTGTGGTTAATAATAATGATCATCCTCTTGGAAATGTTTTTTCAACGCCTTTGCCAAAATTATCCCACATCCAGCCGGCTAATTCAAGACAGGGGTAACTCCCGGAGCATTTCCACAGATCACCGTTTGCCATATGTTTCCATATTGGTGTATAATATAATCATTGGTTTGATTAGTGAGCAGGCGTTTCTAACATTGCAATACATGGGGTTGGTTGTGTCATAGAAGGTAAGCTAGTCCAAACCCGTTGTTTTGTGCTGGCAGGATACTCATAGGATAATGGTAGGATATTAATGAGGAGGTATCAGGGTGGAACTTATAAACATTGGCCTGGCGCTGTTTTCCATCGGTTTATTCATGGCCACCTTCTTTTACTGTACTAAAACACCCCAAACAGCAAAGGCTATTGAAGAAAAACCCATTGCTGCCACAGAAATAGTAACCTGCGGTAAAGATGAGCAGGAAAAGATAACTATCCAACTACCAGGTAAGATTCTCGGGGACAATCAATACACCCTGGATTTAAAGGTCTGCTATATTAAAAATGAAAAAAAGAAACCCTGTTACCGACTGGATGAATTTATTTAGTCCAGGCAGAGAACGCCTGTACCAAGGTCATCCCTGTCTCACTCCCTTCCGGATGAGTGGTTTCAATCATAGTAGATCCCCGTATTGCCATTCCCTATTGCAACACAACAGGACCGTCCCTCTGTGTTGCCTCCTATTTTATAAGAAAACAATTTGGAAAAGAAAAACAAAAACTTGAAATAGAGGATGTTGTAAGAATAGAACAGCATTTTGGCATGAGTAGGCAGGCTGTGCTGTGGAGATTGTTAAATGATGGCTATTTAAAATCTGAGAAAGCTGATACTATGAAAACAGACATAATAGTTTCAGCAAGGAAGCTTGGCTATGATGATACGCTATACACACCCACACGAGAGGATAAGCAATATGCTACCTTTGGCAAATATATTAGATTAGCTGAGGAATTAAAGGCCAGGGAACTTGTATCAACTGGTAAATATGAAGAACTATTATTAAATGGCTTTAGAGCCGATATTGTTTACGGTCTTGATACAGAAGAGAAAGAAAGATATGACTAGTAAACTATTTTTTGATGCAGATTGCCTGTCTGCTTTTTTGTGGGTGAATAAAGAGGATATTTTATTTGAGCTGTTTCCAGGAAAAATAGTATTACCTAAACAGGTTTATGTTGAACTTTGCCACCGGCCCCCGGTAAAGCAGGTCCCTGCCTGCTATGTCCCGCAGGTTGATCTGGCGGTAGTTGAAATCCACCACTGTCAGGTCAATGCATTCCATTATATATTGTTCATCCTGCCGGCTGCCACCGGTAAGGTTAATGACTACCGGGTAAACTGGTTTTCCATGCCGGCAGTGATGCATGGCCGTGTACTCCAAAAGCCGCCGGCCCATCTTTCTGTCCGGCCTGGTCTGGAATTCAACCAGCATCAAGTATTCATAGCCGTCCTCATGCACCTTGACCAGTACATCGGAGGTGCGCCTTACGGCCACAGCCTCTTTGTCTTTATCCTCTATTTGTTCTATGGATAGTGGACTAATTATATCAAAAATTGGTAAAAAGGGATACAGAAATTAGGGAAATAAGCCGGCTCCCTCAGCCTGGCCGGGAATAACAAAAACAACGCCTTTGTAGGGGATGAAATTGCTATTAGCCGCCACTATGTTAAGCAAATCATTTTCTGCAGCCATAAGGCTTCCCTGTATTGCCCGCAGATTGTTTTGCCGCCTCTCTAGCAGGCCCATACTGGCACCTAGGCTATAACCCCGTTCTGCTGGGATTACTGTTTGTGGCAGGAGCTAGCCCCTTCGGGTAGTTTTGGCTACCCAAGGGGCTTCATTGGATCATCATCTGGTGGGTGGCGGTGTAGGAGGTATCTCCTTGCTTTGCTGTTCCCAAAAGCCCAACCCTATCCTATCCTGGGGAAATAATGTGTTGTAGTGTACAATGACCTGGCCACATTCCTCACAAGCACCGGCGTTCCCCCCCAAAGAGGCAGTCCTATGATACTTAAAGCCACCTGGGCTTGCTAATTAGATGATGATTGTCCCGGTAGATGGGATAAAACCTGCTCCCAAGCCCAGCCACCATCAAACCTTAGCCAATACAGAAAATTTATTAAAGCTAAAAAAGCAAGGTTTTTTGCTAGATGCTAAACTACTGGTAAATTGGGATGTTTTAGTGATATAGTAAATAAAACAGGATACACAAGGAAGGTAAGTAAGAATGTATAAAACTGTTGTTTTGTCCAGGGGGCAGGTGGTAATTCCCCCCGAAATTAGAAAAAGATTAAACATCAAGGAAGGGGATATTCTTTCAGCAGACATTGAGGGCGGCAACAGGTTGGTGTTTAAGCTCACCCGGCGGGATAGGGCCAAAAAGGGTGTGGTGGCTCAAACAGCAGGTTTGCTGTCGGATATGGAAATAGACGGGTTGGAATACATAAAAGGTATTCGCAAAGGTTCCGGCAGGAGGCTAGACAGATTTGAAAATTGTTAGCGATACCAATGTAATCATTGACCACCTACGCAATATACCCCAGGCAACCAGTTTATTAGAAGAGGTCGAAAACGGCAGTTTCGAGGGCTTAATATCAACAATCACCATACTGGAACTAATGGCAGCGCCGAGAATGACAGAAAAACGCTTTAAAATAATAAAGACGCTGATTGAAATGTTTGAACATGTTCCTGTGGACGAACGAATAGCTACTGTTGCTGGAAGGTACCTGGCAAGATATCGCGCTTCACACGGGTTAGAGCCCATGGACGCAATAATCGCAGCAACGGCTTCAACTAACGAAGCTGTTCTATTTACACTGAACACGAAACATTTCAAATATATTGAGGGGCTCGCTGTTATTAATCCCTACCTCGTTGACCAGCCATAGTCAACGTATTGTACAGGCTCTCGGGTAGAATCCAAGCAGGGTGCCTCCTTTATAGCCCTTTGGATTTCATCAAGACAATCTTCTGTTAGTTCACCAATAAATAAGTTTACCCTAAACGCCTCTTGTGTAAACCGTTTTAATCCCCTCTTTTTGCTATTATATATAAAATCTCTTTTATTGGTTGTCAGAAAGAAAGCACAACTATTTGCATCTTCTATACAGCTTTTAATTATTCGACAGTCATTCTTATCTCCATAGGACAAGGTATCATAACATGCACCGCATATATTCCCGGGTGGAAATGTCGCTGCCACAGCCCCTGGTTTTTGCCAGCATTACCCCACATCCGGTCGGCTAATTCAAGTGTTCTGTTCAAGAACCATCCTTAACCTGAATTTCCACCATATATTCATCAATTGTTTCCGCGCTTATGACCTTATGAGTAGCCTTTCTAATCTGTTCTCTGTCCTTTAAAGATTTTAAATGTTCTTTTAGCCCGTGAGGCACCTTTCCAAATTTAGCTTCCAGTAGATCCAAAAGTGTTTCCAGCTGCCCTTCAACCCTTCCCCTGGCCTCTCCTCTGGCTTCTCCTCTGGCTTCTCCTCTGGCCTCTCCTCGGGCTTCCCATTCTTCTCGGATGCCGTCAAATAACGGTAAGTTTTCCAATTTGCTCACCTCCAGAATTTTTAGAATCAAATCCTTATGAAGCTTTAAAGATGATAACGCCGCGAGGGCAACATACAGGACATCCCTATCTTTTTCTACCTCAACCTCTTGCCCGATACGTGCCGCACATTTCTCAAGCACCGCCTCCGGTGGTTCCTCCTGCCGCATCAGCGGCACCAGGGGCAGCAGTCCTACCGGTCCCCGGTAAAGCAGATTCCTGCCGGCTATGTCCCGCAGGTTGATCTGGCGGTAGTTAAAATCCACCACTGTCAGATCAATGCATTCCATTATATATTGTTCATCCTGCCGGCTGCCACCTGTAAGGTTAATGACTACCGGGTAAACTGGTTTTCCATGCCGCCGGTGATGCATGACCGTGTATTCCAAAAGCCGCCGGCCCATCTTTCTGTCCGGCCTGGTCTGAAACTCAACCAGCATTAGGTATTCATAGCCGTCTTCACATACCTTGACCAGTACGTCGGAGGTGCGCCTCACGGCCACAGCCTCTTTGTCTTTGTCTTCTATCTGTTCTATAGATAACTGCCTGCCCCTGATAAAGGAAGCAATCTGGTCTATGTATCGTTCAACAAGAATCTTTATAACTGGATCATATTCACCCAAAGGCACCAACCCCCTTTGTGGACTAATTATATCAAAAAATGGTGACGGGGGATACAGAAATTAGGAAAACAAGCCGACTCCCCAGTCCGGCCAGGAATAACAAAAACAACACCATTGTAGGGAATGAAATTGCTATTAGCCGCCACTATGTTAAGCAGATTATCAAGCCAAACAGTTTACCAACCAACAGTCAATAAATATACTGACCGATGAATTTGGTTTATTTGTCAGCTACGATCAATTAGCGGATATTAACCGCCGGCTCAAAATAAAAAAATCCCCTCAAGGGTTAAAACAAGGATGGGAAAAGACCAGGGCAGGTTTACAAGCATATTATAACGCCAGGCACCATAATTTCATAATAACCCTATCCGGTTATCCGCAAGCGAAAATTATTTTACTGGCCAGCATCTTGGGGGACGGCGAGTTAAGCCCCGTTAAAAGAGGATATGCTGTATTTCGTGACCATCACAGTATGCAACAATATGATTGGTTAAAATTCAAGGCTACCTTTCTGCCTCCTGAACCATATTTTAAAATTCGACAATACAAGGACAGCACCTGCTCAATGGTTTCCCAATCCAAACCTTTTTTTTCTGAATTGGAAGGTCATTTTTATAAAAAAGCAAGTGCAAGGCATAAAGATGGCGATCCACGGAAAAAACGAGAAAAACACATAGGTTCCATTATTAAACAAAAGTGCCGGGAGACCTTTGCGAGCAACCCCTGGTTAGCTCTGGCCATACTTATCGGTGACGATGGGACATTAGCGGCGTTTACCAGGGGGAAAACAGTAAATTTTACGTATATTATCTATAGTCAGGGATTTTCCGAGGAATCCTGCTGCAATTTAAAACAAATTATAGAGGAAACTACCGGGTTGCAACTATCCACCACCTCATTACCAAGTGAATACGGTTTAAGACTAACAATATTAGGAATGAAACAGATTAAATTAGTTAGCCGAATGATTAAACCTTACTTATCCCAGGTAAATGCTGTATCCTTTTGGAAAAAATACGATTTAAACAGGCATGTAAAGGAATTGTCAAGAAAGCATAATGTCAATTTAGTTCCTGCTCAACCAAAAAAATATTGGTCCAATCATGAATTAAAAATTGTAGAATATGGCATCATCAATAACCAAAAGCCCTATGAAATACACAGGCACCTGTTGAACGCGGGTTATGATCGGAGTTACTTCGCGATATATTCTAAACAAAAGGAAATGATAAATTCAGATTAAGACACCCTTTATCTAAATACTACCCCCGAACCCATTTTCCATACTTACCCATAATCATCACGCACCTGATAGACTGATTTAAATCAAGAACCATCTTCACCTGATTCATTTTTATCAGATAGTGAGGAGCCGGGGAAAAATTCCCCGGCTCTTTTTTATGCTGATAACTAACGGAGTAGTTGCAATATACCCTATTGTTGGCCTATGCTCTCCCGGCCCACCAGCTTTAACTGGTGCCGAGAATATAATCTCACCTGCCGGGATTACGGCTTGTGGCAGGAGCTGGGCCCTTCGGGTAGTTTAGTTTTGGCTACCCGAAGGGCTTAGTTGACTTCATTATTTGGTGGTCGGGGCGGGGGGAGGTGTCCAGGTGTCTTCGTGCTTCGCCGTTCCCAGAACCTAACCCTTGCCTGCCCTTGGGGAAAATGGCTTTCATTTTTTCTCCACACTGGAGCACATGGTGGATACTAATAGGTGCGCTTTCTCACCCATAGATAACATGGTGTAAAACAGCTCCCTTTTTCTTGTTTTTACCGGTAATGGACTTCATTCAGCCTGCTAATTCACGTTCAACACCGTCCTCAGGCTTGTTGCCGTTCTCTATTACAACACAACAGTCACGGTAGGAATACCGGTTACCCGGCACCCCCCGTACAGATCCCAGCGTGCG
>JABMJD010000083.1 GCA_013201395.1 Candidatus Syntrophopropionicum ammoniitolerans | reverse complement strand
TACCATGTGGTGGACTTGCACCACCTACCTACTGCCGGCTTTTACCGGCGCTTTCGAACCGTCCCCGACTTGAATAAGGAAGTGATTTTATGAGAAAGCCGGTTATGTTGGTATTTTTGCCGGCTATCCTGGTGTGCGTCCTCTGTTTTCATCTCATCAGTTACAGTAACACCGGCGCCACGGAAGCGGCGTTGTCCAGGGGCGCGATCAAGGTACCGGCGACGATGGTGTGGGCAAATCCCGGCCAGCCTAGGGATTATGATCAGCTAATTTTGGCAGCAAATAATGAGCCACTAGCCTGGGCCGAGGGAATGAACACCGCAATGCGTCTATGGTTGGTGGGCCAGGTGGAAACCATGCTTTTGTATGGAGAGCAGGTGGTGATCCTCGCTGAGCAGGAAGGCTGGGTCCAGGTCGCCGCCCCCGGGCACCGGATAGCAGCAGATGGGCGGGGTTATCCCGGCTGGATTCCCGCCGCCCATGTGGCGACCAACGATAACTATTTGGCCAATGTTGATCAGCTGCCGGCGGTGGCAGTAAAAAAGCCCTTCGCCGGGGTGTACGAAGATATTCAGCTAACCAAAAGGCTTCATGAAGCGAGTTATATGGTAACATTGCCCTTGTTGAAGGAATACCAGCATTCCCTGGCCGTAAGCCTGCCCGACGGCAATGTGGGCTATCTTTCCCGGGAGGCGGTCAAAAGGACAGCGGGGATCACATTTTCCCCAGAGGAGATTGTGGCCGAGGCAAGGCAGTTTCTTGGGCTGGATTACATTTGGGCCGGCACCGGCGCCTACGGCTTTGACTGCTCAGGATTGACAATGCGGCTGTATCAGTCTCAGGGTATTAACATTCCCCGGGATGCTGATGAACAGGCCTGGGCAGGAACGGCCGTACAGCAGCAGGATCTGCAACCGGGGGATTTAGTTTTCTATGCCCGGTGGGGGGAAATATACCATGTGGGTATGTATATTGGTGACGGTTTGATGATCCACGCACCAAATTCAAGTTCCGCTGTCCAAATAGATGGAATCGCCGATGGCTTCTATAGTAATAACATCTGGGGGTACCGGCGGTATGCTTGAGGTGGGCCGGTACCGAATTTATAAGCACATTTCGAGAAGTGGGCTACCTTTGAATACCCTAAATGTTGATGAAATGCTACACTTGTATTATCGAGATAGGCATCTTCAACAGGTGTGTATGCAATACTGGCATTCAAATTGATAATATTCTAAAGCTTGAGGATATCCTCTAGAGCAACATACAGCATTTTACCTACACCCTGCCCCGGCAATCTTGCTTCAGGTACAAGGTAGTCTCAACCGCCCAGTCGTACACCACGCTCTTTAAACGGGGATGCATATGCAAAGGCGATAATGCGATTTTTCTCTAACGCGACGGGATAAGGATATTTCTTCAATGTATTCTGAATCCGGTGCGCAAACTCAGTAACAGACTGCATTTCATATTCAAAGGTTACAGCGGTATCCATAACAAGGGTGATTTAAAAAACTAAGGCTAGGGTGAAAGAGGATATAAAAGTTTTAATCTAAGTCGCATAATATAAATAATGTGTAACAACAATTATATTCTTTGTAAATTATTAATACCCTTGATCATCAACCATCCATTCACTATCTTCATTATCTCTTATTAATATCCATTGATAATTTTCATAGGTCGAATCTGGATTTAAAACAGGATTATCCCCTGAATCATCAACATCAAAATTTGATAATAATACAATAACATTTTCAGGCTGAGTTTCATTTATAGAACCTCTTCCACTTTCCAAATAAGCTTCAGAAAGTCTGTTTGACTCCTCTTCGTTGTACCATATTTTTGTTAGAGTAGAGGCCGGAAAATTAAAATTGTCTTTTACTATTTTTATTGCATTACTTATCTCTTCTTCAGTAAATTTGGTGGAATCCCCAATATCTGTTATTAATTCCTCGTTAGTTGATTTTTGGTTACAAGCCACCAATGAAAATGCTAGCAATATTGCAAACAATGAAACAATAATCCTTTTCATAAAATCCTCCTTCTACAGCATCATCAAGATTTAATTTTTTATGGATCTATTTAAAACTAGATCCATAAGCAGTTAATCTTTTTTATGAAGTGCATAACCTAAGGTTTTAACTACATCATCAGTTAAATTTTCTTTAATAGGGTGAATATATTTTCAAAATTCCCTCTGCATCTGCCTCTGATGCCATTCTGATCATTGCTTTTGCACCTGTTACTCCCTCTCGAAACCTCCCTGTGAACCTGTTTTCCACCGCTGGTTAGCCCAGCTGATTCCAGCCAATTCAAGTTCAAGTCACGGTAGGAATACCGGTTACCCGGCACCCCCCGTACAGATCCCAGCGTGCG
>JABMJD010000036.1 GCA_013201395.1 Candidatus Syntrophopropionicum ammoniitolerans | reverse complement strand
TATGTTTCCGAGAACGGACATAATCAAATGACATTCATTCTATCCTCTCAAGCCAGGTAGCGATAGCCATTTTGATATTGCGGTCGGTATCGGTAATGACACAAAAACGCGTCATCTCCGAACCCGTTCCGGCAGTGGTATTTACAGCGATAAATGGAGGCATGGGTTTGGTAGCCTTATCAACACCCTCATATTCCCGAATGTTGCCGCCGTTGGTGGCCACAATGCCGATACCTTTACCACAATCATGGGAACTACCACCGCCAAGTGTAACAATCATGTCGCATTTATTATCCTGGAACACCTTGAGGCCATCATGGACGTTTTTGTCCGTGGGGTTGGGCTCAGCGCCTGTATAGACAACTGCAGTTGCACCTGCTGCTTCCACCTGCTGTTTGATATCGTCAGCCATGCCGCACTCACCCAGGTATGCGTCGGTAACGATGAGCACCTTTTTACCACCAAGCACCTTCACCTGGTTGCCAACTTCTTTGGAAGCACCTACACCCATGAGGTTAACTGTGGGAATAAAATAACCAAAAACTTCTTCGCCTAGTGCCATTAGATAACTCCTCCCAAAATTAATTTTCTTTTAATTCCGTTGATCCGCTCCGCTCCACCTCCCATTGATAAAGTGTGAAAAGCAAATATACAGAATAGACTGTTAATTATACTCATTTGCACATTTCATGCCACCAGTTAAACACCTGGGGACACGTAAAAATGAAAAATGACACAGGGGAACTGCCCCCCGGTGTCCGAAAGCCTGACCAAGCCGGCAACAAATGAACCCCATTATGGAACATCTGTCCCATAATGGGGTTCATTTGTGACACAGATCACATGGCAAAACCAGAATTTTCCCTGTTTGCCCTTTCTGTATCCGTTATTTATAGTATAATAATGCCAAACATATTTAATCAGGAGGTGCACTATGGCCCGCAAAAAAGACCCGATCAGTCAAACCCGGGGAGTGCTCTATGGCCTGGCCAAAGTCCTGGGGGACGTCTCAGCGGTGAAAAAGGGCACCGTGGGTAAGCGTATTGCCCGCCGGGCGGCAGGTAAAGCTACCGGTAGACTACTGGGGAAATTGTTCAAATAATAAAAAATGTCGCTACATATGTTCTACAAACTGGATACTGACACCGTTGGGGTCTTTAACGAAAAAGAACCGCACATGAGGATTGGGTTGAAGGGGACCACTTTCCACCTCCAACCCTTTTTCTTTGATGAACTGGATTTGTTTATCAAGTGAACTAACAGAAAAACCCAAAGAAATGCCCTCAACGTGGCCTGGGGCCTGTTGGTTGGCGTCACAAATCAGCTCTACTTCAGTTCCACCGGTGCCCAGAAAGGCTATTTCCACGCCTGGTCCGGCCACAAATCTTCTATTCAAGGAAAGCCCCACTATTTGCTGATAAAACCTGATTGACTGCTCCAAGTTGTTAACAGAAATGGTGCACCAGCAAAATTTCATTTAAGCCACTTCCTTCTCAGTATTTTGGGGAATTAGTACTGGTTACGGTGCAGCTTGTCTAAAGGAAGGTCGGCCTCATCATAAGGCGGCTTTTCTTCCGCCGGATAACCCAGCCCGATGATGCACAAAACCTTGAACCTGTCGGGTATATTTAGCACATCCTTGACATGATCCTCCGCATGTCTACCGGCCGGGGTTAGCCTTTCCCTAATCTGGGACCAGCAGGAACCCAGCCCCAGGGAATGGGCCACCAGTTGGATGGTTAAGGCGGCGATGGAGGCATCCTCAATCCAAACATCACTCTTGCCGGGATCGGCCAGCACAACAATCGCGGCCCCGGTCCCTGCCAAAAACTCAGTGCCCATAGTCCTGCTGGCAGAGAGCTTTTTCAACAATTCCCGTTCTGTGACGGCGACAAACTCACAGTGCCGGCTACTTCTGGAAGAAGGCGCCATCAGCACACACTTCAAAATAGTGTCCAGTTTGTCCTCCCCCACTATTTTATCCTGAAACTTACGGATACTTCTTCTCGTTTTCAACAATTCATACATTTCGCGCTACCTCCTGTTTATGGGTATACCATTACCCAGCAATGCTTCAACATATTTTGCCGCAAAAGGGTGAAAATTAAAGATATTTCAACAAACATGGTGGTTTTAAGCTATGAGAATGTAGAGAAAACCTGCAGGTTGGAGGTTTTTTGCATATTTTACATATTCCTGTTGCATTTTGTAGTAAATATGACACAATTTAACTTATGATTAAAAGAAGTTTATTCAAGGGAGGTGATTTCAATTTCGATTAATTAGCTTCGGGCTGCTGCTGCGTAAGGAAAAGGCTTACGCAGCAGGAAATGACCGAAGCCATCGGTATTTCAGCATGCCATTATTGTCAACTAGAAAAAGGACTACGACGCATGCCGCTACCGTTTGCAAAAGAAATTGCAGTAACACTTGATGCCACGTTAGACGAGCTTTTTAGGCACACAACTAATCCCAAGAAGCGGTAACTACCACCATTATACCAAAAAAAATGTGCCCATACCAAGGCACTAACTGCATAATTTAACAACACATGTACAGCCCCGCTTCAAGGGAGTTGATTTCAATTTCGATTATCAGGCTTCGGGCTACTGCTTAAGAAAAAAAGCTTACGCAACAGGAATTGGCCGAAGCCTGGTATCTCCGGATGCCATTATTGTCAACTAGAAAAAGGACCACATCGCATCCCGCTATCATTTGCAAAAAAGATTGCCGTCACACTTGATGCCTCGTTAAACGAGCTTTTTATGCACACAACTAATCCCAAGAAGCGGTAATTACCACCATTATACCAAAAAAAAATGCTAATACAAGAGACTGATTGCATAATTACTCATTTTTGGGGTTATCCGGGCTGATGCTCACTGTCCTGCCGTCCTTAATTCCACCTATTCATACTGAAATTTTGGCCTTTCAAAACTATTCCATCACCAGCTGGGCATTGTCTTGCCTGATAATGCCGCTAAGGTTATGATCCTCGGTTCGCCCAGTTTCCCGAACATTTCCCCCTGCATATTTTTCACCTAACTGCAAATAATAACAAACGCAAAAACCCGTGAAGGAGCCGATAAAATGAGACTTACTGCTAATGACACAATTAAATTCGGCATTCTAACAGGTGTACTGGCTATGTTTTTTGATGCTGCTGTCTCACATGGGCTATTTTGGCAAAATGATCCTTTCTGGTCCTATTGGATCGCCGACGGACTGCTGATCACCACCATCGTCAGCGCCGGGACCGCCATTATCGGTATTGGCATCTGGCAGGGATTTGTGCTCATGGGCTTCCAGACCCTGGCATTGGAAATATACTACCAGTTTCTTTCCCCTGTAGGACTGCCCCGGGAACCTTATTGGCTTTCCAAGTTTGAAATCTGGACATCCGGGATACCGGTGCATTATCTGACCTACACCGCCGGGTTTCTGCTAGCGCTATGGATTTGGCGCCGGGGACACCGGTTAAAAAAAGTCATGCAAAATATCGAACCAAAAAGGATTGCCTTTACAGCCCTTATAGCAGCCCTCTTTGTACTGATACTAGACGGGATCATCACCCAGGGCATTTTTCTCGGCTATTTTACCGGCATCACCTTCCTGGTGCACAGGTTTATCATCGCCTTTGTCTTCCTGTACCTGTGGAGCAGTTATGTTGGTTTTGACGGCAAGGGATTGATATCGGGGGCTTTAATCCTCAGTCTATTGTGGTCGACCTTCAATATGTACCTGGGAGCGGTGGGCCTGCCCCATGACTTCCCATTTTTCCTCAGTTATGACGTGCTTTGGTCCAGGGTATTTCCTGGAGCCTTGATCTCCACGTTGCTCGGATTATTAATTGCCAGAATGCTGATGCCGGAAGGGGTGAAACAGCCATGATTGGCCGCCTAGTAATAGCTTTGCTTTTAATAACGTTTGCCGTTCCGAATACTGCCTTTGCCGAAGGATCACCGGCCGAAGCTTCAGCAACGGGTGCAGGGATAATGGTTGTGGGACCGGATCCATATAATTTTGAAAGCAATGAGCCCATAAACGGAACAATTACAATAAAAGTCAAGGATAAGGGTGACAGGCAATCCCCACTGCAAAATATTGATGAAGTGGATGTTAAAGCCCAGTTTTCGGCACCCGACGGTGATTATGATATAACTATAAAAGAACCACTGTTGGGACATGAAAAACAACCAACCTGGTTCGGCGTGGGCCTGGATAAAAAAATGCATGGCAACACCAATACCGGCACTAGAAAACTGCCAAAAATGGAACCCGACATCACAGTCTGGGGTTGGGCGGAAATTTTGAAAAACGGTGAAATAATCCACAGAAAAGTACCGGCCCAGGTGAAGGTTAAAAAAGATGAGCCTTTGAAAGGGGTCACTCTAGAAATTGAAACGGAGAAAAAATCTTTGGCCGACACCCCTGACGGCTACCTGGAGATCCGCTGGGACGAACTGGATCAACTGGCGTTACCGGTAAAACAAGAAAGAACGAAGCAAATAATCGCCTTTGCCGGGTTAATATTCCTCAATGTTTGGTTTGGCTGGCTGGCTTCCCAGGAGCCACAAAAACATACAAGCGCGAATTCAAGCGGGGACGGTTCTTGAACTTGAATTGGGATGGTCCCGGGACGCGAGACAGATCCCTCGTCCCAGTTCCGGGGATATTTCTTAGCGCCGGTAAAAGCCGGCAGAATGATCGGGGACATTCCTCAGCAGCAAAGCCAATCCCCAAACTGAGGTGTGTCCCCATTCCCCTGACCTGGTATCTTTTTTAAGAACATCCCAAAACGATTAACCACCAACCACTATCAGGCCCCAAATAGGGGTTTGTCACCCAACAAGGTACCCGTCCCCAGGCCGTGTGAAAAGTCCAGAATTTAATGGCTTTAGGGCCAAAAGTGGGGGCTATAGTATGGATAGGATATTGACTGTATATATACCCATCTAACCCCATTCAAAGGCTTGTATAAGTGTTCGAGTGGGAAAAATTATTTCCAAAAATAGTTTTTACACGGCCTGCCGTCCCCCCGTTGCATCCCCGTTCCTCCGCCCTAGTTTTTTCAGGCCTGAGCCCCGATTTACAACAGCTCAAACAGTGGCCACACCTGCCTTCTAACTGTCCCGCTTTCTGCCTTCTGCTTTCCAACTAACCCAATGGAATACCCCAAAGACGGGCTTCAATGTCGCCTGCTTTTGTAAACCAGCAGATTTTCACCGCTCGGATAATCGGGAGACATAGCGTCAAAGCCCGGCCCCTGCTTTCCCGCTTTCTACTTTCCGTCTTCTGCCTTCCGCTTTTTTGCTTTCCGCTTTCCAACTTTCCAACCGACCCCAAAGAAATACCCCAAAGAGACTGGGACAAGGTACCTGTCCCCTCATTGCATATTAGGCTTTGCCCAGACAACACTTTTTATATTTTTTGCCGCTGCCGCAGGGACAGGGATCATTTCTTCCCGGCTTGCGGCTTTTACCACCGGGGACACCTGTGAGATGAGGCATATTGCCCATAGCATCGGGACTCACACCTGCAGGAAATGGCTTTAGATGAGGTTTCTCATATTTTAGCAGAACCTCTTCAGGTGTATGCCCGTTATTTTCCCAAATACGAGTATGGTTGGCCAGCTCAATGACCAGATCCAACAACTGGTTAACCTCCACCCCTTCTTTAAAATCCACATCACTGGCTTCGAAAAGCTCAAAAATCCTTTTGGGAGAAAATTCAGACCGGCATACTTCCCTAATATCCACACACAGGGCCTGGGTCGCATCCTCATCCATTGTAGATGAATTTTCCATTATATAGCTGAACAATTCCCGGTACTGCTCGTTCACCTCAAAATAACTTTCATCCCTATATTTCAATAGCTCATCCTGCTCCGGGATATAAAAAGGAATGCTATACCGCATCACCAGCTGCTGATCAAAACTTCCTTGCTCCATAATCTGCCTATGGGCGAAATAATCATCATTAGTCCTGACGGAATTCTCCGCTAGTTCCGGGGATGGGCTTTTAAGCAGCCCCTCCACAACTGCCGCATCTACCTTCTCCTCATGATGCAGGTTGTATATCTCCGCCACCTTGTCTTTATGGATCAGGCCGTAAAGATTGGTCAGTGAAATAATATAGTCTGATAACCTATCCGTTGATGATACTGCCGCCATGAATATTCCTCCCAATAGGGGCACTAGCCCCAGTATAATAATTGCCCGAACACCTATGATATATTATCATAATTCCCCCTGCCGCGGGACGTATGTAAAAAAACAACTATATCCAAACACACCTCATGTTAAGGTTAACTGGCCCTCTGACCGAAAAGGGTAACAAAGGGGGGGATTAGGGGATCATCATCCCCAAACAGGTCCTTACTAAGGCACAGCCTTACTTACCAGGAATACCGGCCGAAAGGAGCATCTCCCGGCTGCAGTCTCTTTGAATTCAAGTTCAAGAACCGTCCCCTAACTTGACTACTTGAATATGGCTAGCTGTTCTGGTTCCACGTAGCGCAGGACATCTTCGTCTTCTTCGCTGCGCACGTCTTTAATCACCACCCGGCGGCGGCCGTCCTGGAGGATGTCTTGATTCAACAGGTAGCTGACGGCAAACCGGGAAGTGATTTCCCGGGGAATGCGGTGGCCGGGGGCGATGAGCTGGATATCATTTTGCTCTAGAATTTTGAACATAGGCTCCCAGAGATACACGGCCGAGGTGGCGCCAAAGGGATTGTCCACAATAATCACCTTTTTGGTGCTCACCCCACTGCTGGTAATAGACAACATACGGATGAAAGAAATCAGGCAGGCGGCAAAGATGAAATAAAGGGAGTTGTTTTGTCCCTCGGAGCCAATAGCGTGTTCCCAACGGTAAAAGCGAGAATTTTCCGCAATGCTTTCTACCTTATACAGGCGCACAGCCGCCTTATCCATGTCGGCAATCTGGGCCAGCAATTCTTTGGTGGACAGCCAGGCCGCGATCCCCTTGCGATCCACCTGCCCCTCCTCCCCGATATCTCTGACAATCCTGTCAATATGTTCCTTCATACGCATCTGCTTATCTTTTGCCTCAAATTCCGGCAGCCGCAGCTCAATCATATTGATCCGCCGGCCATAAACCTCTATCCGTGAAAGAGCCTCCAGTTTTCTGATATGGCCCAGCACCAGTTCGGCTCGCTGAATGCAGCGACGTGTAAAATCTGCCTGGTAGCTCTCCAGCCGGCCGATATCATTAGTAATTTTCTGCACCTGCTCGGCGATATTGGCCTGGTATTCATCAAAGGCTGTCTTTTTAGCCAGGCATTGGGCCACGCTCCCCGGCTTGCTTATTTTCGCCAGTTCCTCCAGGGGTGCGCGGATGACAAATGCCGCCGTTTCCACCTGAATGGTTTTCAAACGATCGTCCCATTTGACATACAAATCCTGGATGGTACCCCAGCAACGGCGGTATTCTTTTTCAAACTGCTGGTAATCCTTGAGTTCGGTGGCCGGTTCGCCAGTATTTTCAACTGATTCCCGCGCCAAAAAGTCCTGGTAAAATCCCCGCTGGTAACCCAAACTGTTAAATTCCTCTTCTAACCTGGTCATTTCCCCCGCAGCGCTTTTGATTTTCTGCTCATAGCTGTCGATCAGCTGCCCGGCCAGGACAATTTCCTGCCGGTAGCGGCTTTCATGATCATAACAAGGCCAGGCTGACTGCTGTCCGGCAGTGAAATCCTTTGAAATTTCCGCCAGCTGACCCTCCAGCTTTTTGATATCACCTGACACCTTGTTAATACTACGGTTGGCCTCAGCCAGCCGCCGCTCTTTATCTTCCCCGGCCTGCCTGGTTTCAACGATCTGATGAGGCGTAGGGATAATCACCGGTTGGCCGGCTAATTCCCTTTTCTCAATTTCCGCCAAATCATGTCCATGGTCTCGCCGCACCTTCTCAAGCAGATTAGCCAGACGCTTCTTGTTTTCTAATAACTGCGCCTGCAAATCTTTTTCTTCAGCGCTCCTGCCACCAACAGCTTCCTCCAGTGCTCGGAAAGAGGCGTGAACCTGGGCCAGAGGCAAATCATTTTCCAGCGTCTTAAAACCAGCCACTACCTGTACTTCTTGTTTGGCCTTAAATTGTTCTTCATTTAGCCTGCTGAGCTGTTCTTCTTGATTGCAATATTCTCCTTTTAGCTGTTCGCTGGTATTCACCAGGTCAGCGATATTGCCGTCAACATCCTGCAGCTCCCGCCTTTTGGCCTGTAGTTGCTCCCGGATATCTGCCAATTCCCTCTCTTTTTGTCTTTTCTCCGCCAGCTTTTCTACCTTTTCCTGACTCCCGACCGCCAATTCGGCCAGCTCGCCTATTCTAGCGCGGCAGCGTTCCCTTTTCTCGGCCAGCTGGTCTTGCTCATCCTTTAGCTGCTGCAGGTGTTCCTGTCCCTCACTAACCTCCCGCCCCAGATCCGCGACCTCTTTTTCCCGCCTGGCGACGGCAGCCCGGGGGTATTTGTCCACAAACAAGGCCACAGCAGCCAGGTCGGCTTTTAATTCCGTCACCCGGCCCGCCGCAGCAAGAATCTGCTCCTCCTTGGCCTTAATTTCCTCTTCCTCACCATGAATATAGCGCCGGTAGGCATCCTTGTCCAGCAGTAAATCAGCAAAGCTGCATATATAATAGAGGTCTTTTTCCACCTGGGCCGGATCACCGCGCAATAACTCCAGATTGACCACCGGCACCGGGTAGTCTGTAGTAAAATCCAGTTTGAGCCGACCCCTTTGCAGCAGGGCAAAGGATTCACCATCCACAATCACAGAAAAAGGCAGAAAAGGCATCTGCCGTAGGAGCTTCTCCTTTTCCCGGGGAGCCGCCCTGTCAATCCATTCCATACCGGTCTGCGCATAGGAACACTTGCCCTCTAACTGCTCAGCCAGGGCCAATATCTCTTCATTGGGCACATAAAAACCCTTGTCTGTGGAAAGCTGCTTTTTTCGCTTCATGCGCCCGGCCTCAATCTCCATCTCCAGTTGGTGCAGGCTTTCCTGGTCCAAGGCTTGCTGCAGGGCTTCCCGATAATCTTCAATCCCAGCCTGTTCCCAGGCCCGGGCTTTATTTTCCAGGTCCCCCCGTTCCTGCCGGTATGCCGCCACCCACTCTTCAGCCCGCTTTCGGGCAGCCTGAAGTTCCTTGACTTCACTTTTAACCCCCACAGACGCCAGGCCGGCATCCTGCAGTTTAGCTGCCAGCTGTTCCAACTCCGCGGTCAAGGCAGTAGTTTCCTCCTGGTAGTTCTGCAACTCATCCTGGAGCCTGCGGGCAAACTGATCAATAGACAACAAAGCCGCCGTCTCACCTCTTTGCAGGAAAAAATCCCTCAATTCCTGCAGCCTCCCAGACAAAACCCCCTCTTGCGGGGAAAGTTTAGCCTCATTATCCTGTAAAACGGCAGCCTTTGACCGGGCCTGGCTCAAATCTTCCTGGTTAAGCTCCCTTTGTATCTCCAACTGGTTTTTGGCCTTCCGGGCCTCCTGCAGCAACCGGTCCCACTTGGCCAACTGCCGGTCCGACAAATATTTCAGCTGCCCCCCGGCTTTCTTGTATTCGGCCTGCAAGCTGTCTTCATCTGCCGCTAGTGTCTCCAAGCGCCGATCCAGGCCGGTTACCCTCTCCCGTACAATGCGGTATTCACCATAGCTCTCCAAAGCCAACAGACGATTGAGCTCCCGGGCCAGGGCCTCCCGGTCTGCCGCCAATTGGTCTCTAGCAGTCATCTGTCGTTGTTCCTCGGCTTGCAGGACCTCTTTTTGCAGGTTTACCAGACCCGCCTCCAGCAGCCTTTTGTGCTTCTGGTTCTTTTCCCGGGCCGAGTTGTATTCCTCCAGCCGGGTCCGGATTTCCTTCAGCTGCTGCTCCAACTCCTGCAACCGCCGGTCAAGGAGGTTGTATATGGCCGCCGCCTGCCCTTTAGCCGCCTCGAACTTTTGCAAGGCTGCCAGCAGCTCCCCATTTCTATCGGCAAACTCACTGTAGTAAGCCCCGATGCCAGTGAATTCAGCCAGGTGGCCTTTTAGCCTCAGGTAGTCATTAAGACTGGTGCGGATCTCAATCAGGGTATCAGCCAACAGCAGGCTTTCATCCCCGCTTTTTCCCCCGCCATTTAAAGCTTCTACATCTTCCACTATTTTTACAAACAGATTTTCAATCAGCTTGCGGGAGGTAGTATTTTGTCTAAAATAGGATTCAATGTTGTTTTCACCACTATTTATCCCTCTGATGATGTTCCACTCGGCAGCCAAAAGGTGGTGGGAAGCAATATAATGCTGGTAGCGATCAATCCTATCGAAAATTTCCCCGGGCAGCCCTTTTTGCTCCATTTGCTGAATATATTTTCTGATATCTTCAAAGGCAGCATACCTCTTGTGCGCACCCTCCTGCCGGACCAGGGGCACAGCCCGGCAGCTGGTAACACGATCATCATTATAAAATACCAACCAGTTGCGGTGCTCAATGTCAGCCGACTGCAAATTTTCCTCTTCCTCAGCCTCCATCCCCGCCCCTTTGCTCGGGCCGCGGCGTTTCCGGGCAGAAAAACCAGTCAACAAATACTTGTAGCGGTGTCCCTCTTCCAAAATCCATTCCACGACCACGTGGGAGGTCCGATCCTTGCCCCCTTGAAACAAAAGGCTCAAGGGTTTTTCCCTGCGCAGATAGGTCTTGGGCAAAACAACCTGCAACACCATCATTAACAGCAGGGTCTTGCCGCCGCCGTTTTCCAGGTCGTAGGTGGTGTTCCGGCCCGCCGGCTCCAGATAAAAATCATCATAGAACTGGGTGGCATTATTAAAATGGACATTAACCAACCTGATACTTTTGATGTGGGGCATCAGGCACCAACCTCCAGTTCCTGGACAAAGGAAAGCAAGTCCCGCCTGTTATCCCTGTCCTCATAATAATCCCAGATAATCGTCCGCAAACGGTCTGTAGGATAAATAATGCGCCGGTCCGGATCCAGACCAACCAGCTTTTCACTATTTAGAAAACGACAGATATTTTCCACAAAGGCTATTTTGTCATTCTTACCCCCGACCACCCCTTCCCGGGCATCGGGAAGCCGCTGCCAGACCCGGCAGACCTCTACGAAGTCAAACTGATTCTCCCGGCCCGCCGCTTCCAGGTCTTCCAGCTGCCCCAGGGCCGCCAGACGGCTGGTGACATTTTCCACCAGGTCACTGATTTTTATGTAGGCCACAGGGGTATCCGGGTAGGCCTCCCGATAAAACATCGTCACCAGAGTCATGATGATGAAATAACCCGTAAACAACTCACTGTTGGTAGTAATATAACTGATCCGATCCCGCAGCTCCTCGTTGGTCCAGCCGAACAACAAGCTGCCGGCCTCAGGACAGACAAACAACTGGTCATGGCCCCTGTAGACCTTCAGTTCCAGCCTGCCGGCAATGTGGTGCAGCATTTCCGCCACATCGCTGCGGTATAGATATTTTTCATACATCAGGGTATTTTTGTTTTTGCTGATTTCCTCCCCCTGCAAAAGGATTTTGAGGATATCCAGCGCCTCATCCAAAAGGTCAGTTATTCCCGGCTTGATCACCGCTCACCCCTTTAAACACCATGTCGGTTATCTTCAAACCCGGCAGCAGCTCCAACTCCCGTTCGGGGATGCTCTGCACCTGCACCTGGTTGATCCGGCCTTTTAGGGGGACAGCCAGGGCAGCCCGGATAAAAACTTCTTCTATCGTTTTCAACTCTTCTTCCACTTGCATTCGCCCATCGGCAAAAGAAATGGTCCGCACACGCCTGCCCGGAGGCTTGTCCCGGTTCATTTCCAGCAGGAAGCTGATAAAATCCCCGTTATAAACACTATCCTCTGTATGGTTCTCAATCAAGCCCCGACAAAAATCCTCCAGGTTCACCTGCCCCTCCCCTGTGTCCAGTGCCTCCAGCAATCTGGCTGCATAGAACAAGAAATTCCCCCGCACCCGGCTGCTGGTCAGCTGATCCAGCGTGTCTCGTGCCACCGGTGTTTCTTCCTCTCTGCTTTCGTCCACTTCCGGGCGGTTTTTTACCAGTCGCTGGGGTTCAAAAACCCGCAAAATGTTGAAGCTTTTCCTCATCCGGGGGTGGAGCAAAGGCTCAAACAAGAATTTGAGGGCCGCCGGTGGGCCATTATTAGTAACCAGCTTTTCCAACTGACCCTGGAAGTTAAACCTTTCCGTAAAAATGGCCTTTCTTCTCAGGCCCAGGGTGCGGTCATACTCTTTGGTAAAGCCGGCGGCGTCCCTTAATAATTCAGTGTGCAAAGTCTGAGCACGGCCAATTTCCTTTTCGATAATTTTAATCAAGGTGAAAATGTCCTTTTCCTTCCGTGTGGCCCCGCCGCTGTTAATCCTTTCCACATACTCGGCAAAAGCGCTGCGGACATTCTTCAGGGCTACATTAAACAACTCTGCTTCCTCCTGAAACTGCTGTTCAATGCTGCGGTGATAACTCTCGTAAGAATCACCCTGATCCAGGCGGCCATACATCAAGGCTTCCAAGAGGGAATATTTGCGATCCCTTTTCTTTTGCACTTCCATATTCAGCCTGCGCACTGTTTCATAGGCAAAACCAAAGGCGCCCTTTTCCATTTGCTTCTGGAAAAGCAGCAGGTTTATGGTAATCCTGGTTTCATCGGGAAATTCCTTGGTGCGCAAATAAAAGTCGACGCCCTGCTCGGTCACGGAATACTCCAGGGCACCGGCGGTGGTTTGTTTAATCTGTAGAAACTTGACGTATTTTTCCCGCAAACCGCCCCTTTTGAAGCTGAAGGTTTGCAGGGTAAAATTACGCCCGCCGTTTTGCAGCCCATCCAGAATTTCCGCCGTCAGCTCCCCTGCCGCCTGGGGCGCCACCTCCCGGCCCAAAATGTGATTTAGGGCCCGGCCCAAAAAAGACTGCAGCTCGGGAAAAGTAACCCCCCTGTATTTGAGCTTTCCTTCAAAAATCAGATAAGACAGCATTAAAAAGCACAGCTCGGGTACCAGACCGGATAACTCACCTTCATTTTTCCGTTTCCTGAGCAGCTCCATAATCGGCTGGTACACCTTGACCTGTTCCAAACGCAGGTCCAGCTCAGTCATAAAGTCATCCACTAAATCCTGCTCCGGGTCTCTGCCCGTGGTGCTTTCCTGAATTATTTTCCTGGCCAGCAGGTCATCCCGCTCAAACATTGACACCACACCTTTCCCCAGCACAGGGACCAATCCACCGTGGTTTTTGTCGAAATTCCCCTGGGGGCAGCCCCTGCACTATTTACCAAACCTTTCTTTCATTTCCTGGGCTGAAAGGGCCTCCTGGGGAATATAAAAGCCCTGGAACAGGTGCTCCCTGATTTTAGCCGCCATGGCTGGCTCAAAGGCCGTCAGAAATCTGGCCACATTTTTCTTAACTAATCGTTGGGCTTTAGGAGTTTTGACCGGCGCCTTCTGCAGGCCGATTTGGGCCAGGGCCTGGTACCCGGCAACAAAAGGCCGGATGTTGTATGGAGGATATTCCTCCGCCAGCAGGCAGTAAATATTAATGCCTTCCGGATCCAGGTCACCAAAATAGTAAAACTGATCCTTTTGCGGCTGGACAGCATATTCATCCACAAACTGAAAGCTGCTGATAATTTTCTTTCCTTCCCCGTAAATGATCAAGTCAGCCCTAATCCGCGCCGGCTGATCCATAATCTGTTCCTTGAAAGACCAGAAGGTATCTTTGTTTTCCATGATATAAATATCCCGGGCGCTGAGATTGTGAAAATCCTTGCTCTGAAAACTAAAAAAGGGTTCCGCCGTCTCCCGGCAGCCCATGTGGGCATACTCCAGGCGCAGTTTGTTGAGGACCCCGGCGCCGCGGCTTCTGTCTCTACCTGCCCCCTGGAAGAATTTTTCGTCACCAAAAAGCTGGTAGGCCCGTTCATTGACTGTGAGCAGACCTGGCTCAGGCTGCCGCAGAAAATTGCTGATTACCTCGATGATAGGCTGATCACGTCTGAAATCCTGGGGGTGCCTGAGGTAATAATCCAACTTTGCCGGCGGGGCAATGGCACGAATAATTTCTGTGTGCAAAGCAGCATCCGGCGCCACCGGCTCCTTTATGATTCTGTATTTCAGGTGCAACCCCCCGGGAGTAGCTGGTTTTTTGCCCATAGGGGAGAGAGTTTGTGCCGCCACAAGCTCACTGATAGTCTGCTGGAAAGCAGCTTTCCCCGGCGGGCTCTGTAAATACACTGGCATCCCGCTGTCCAGTTCTTCTGCCCAAGCATGAAGTTGTTTCAGCAAAACAGTCTGTTTTTTGCAGCGGCTGACGGCATTGGCCAGCCATTTGTGCAGTTCGCCTGCACCCGGCCTTTTATTGTTCATATTAACTCCCATATTACCATAATAACAATTATAATAACAAAAAAACCCACCAAATTGCTTTCGCAACCACTGCCTAACTTGATCATTTATCCCCTTGACATCTGCCTAGCGGAAGATTTATATTGGAATTGAAGGTAATTTCGGGGGGGACAGTAGCTGTCTGCGCTTTAATAACATAGTCTAGTCTGGTAATGAAGGGGATGAATCAATTGACTAGCATGTTAATGATGAAAGGCGAGTTAATGAAGAGCGCTACGAAAGACTGCATAACCCTGACCTATTATGTCCCGGGCCATGCCCAGCCGGCTACAGCTACCATACAGAAAATGTGTGACGATGGGACATGGTATTTCCCTAATCTATTTGTGCCTGAGGATATGAGGAACCGGGGGATTGCCTCTCTATTAATGGATGAACTGACAGACATACTCGATGAGCACAAATTCACCCTGATAACAGGGGTTTACCCCACTGGTGACTTGGATTATGACCGGCTGATAATTTTTTACAAGAAATATGGATTTGAAGAACTAGACTACGAGATAGCTTTAATCAGATATCCACAGGTACTAAATAGTTGAGCATTACCAGGGATGGCGGCCGGGACGCTATCCCTTTTCTGTCCCCCCATTTGGGACGCGGGGACGGTTCTTGAACTTGAATTGAGGGGTTCCTGCCCTTAACAAAAGGGTGTCTACATAGATAGGGATGGAATAATAGTATATGTTTTTCAATCCAGGAGTGAGTTGCACATGGCTGGTTTTGTGGGATCAAGTGAATCTGCTCTAAATCATACATTTTACCCCGCTTCATTATGCTGCCTCGCAACCTTACAACCTCCTTTAAAATAAGATAGAGCCCCCATACATTATGCGGTGACTCTACGCCTGCGCTACGCTATAGCTGCGGTTTTGTATTGTCAACAATCAAACTTAATCTTCTACCTCAGCCCACAGCATCATCAGGAAGAGCTTAACCGGATCTTCTGTTACACTATCCTAAAAGTATTCTGCGGCGTCCTGGTGCTCGTCTGTTGTACTAAACAAGCCCTTATCACAGTCGAACCGCTTAACCATAATTACTCCCCCCACAATTATTTTATCCTAATTTTAACACTAACCGGACCTCGTTAACCTTTTTTAGGGTGCCCCCGGCAGGGTCAAAGCTAGTCCGCCTCAAAAGGTAGCAACTATCTAAATATCTTGTTCTACTTCAGCGACAACTCATTTAGCAATTTGCCCCTACGTTTGCTTTATCCTGATACATGAAAAAAACTGTTGCACGCACCAACTATTGTGGTTCAAGGACTGGATTTTAATTCAACTGCATAGCCATGAACCCTTCATCATCTTCATCAATATAGGTTCCATCTTCGGCTTGCATTACATCCCTGGGGATAGGTTTATTCATGGCTTTTTCTATTCTTTGCAATATTTTTTCCTTGCGATCGTTGAAAAAACCCTCAAAATCATCAGCATATATAAACCCCGGTGTAAGAACATGGGACCTTAATATGTTTTTGAATTCATTTTCGTTTACACCAGCATGTTTTTGCAGCCTTCCCAGATACTTACTTGGTGCTTCGCCGCTTACAAACCGGTTTGTTCGGCTAGATAGGGGTGTTTTATTGATTATGCAATTATAGTCATCCTTTTTGATACTGTTTTTTTCACACCAGGCAACCGGGAAAATATGATGAATATCAATAGACTCAGTAAAATAGGTACTAACATCAATTCCTGTAGCTGAGAGCCAATCCTTCGTTTCATCGTCCATAAGCAGAGCATAGATCCCCTTGTATGCAGCACTATTTCTTGTCCTTAGGGTATGTAACCGGGATGGGGAAAAATTGGCGTCATATATAGTTTTGGGTTCAGGGCCGTTATTTTCAATCCAATCAACCACCTGGGGTAGGTCAAGAGCAAAACGAGTTTCGTTAGCTGAACCATAAAGTTCACCGAAGACACCGCACCAATACCATTGCATTAACTTCCTCTTGTTGCCTATATTATCAATTTTATCCCCCAAGGCTGCTAAAATAGCTGATAAAGGTATTAGCTGGGTGGTATAAGGCAAATCCCGGGCGGTGTAAATATGGTTTTCAAAGAGTATTTTAGCTGTCTTTATAAAACCCTGTACAATTGGATCCCGGTGTTTTTGATAATTTTCTAGCGATAGATCAAGCATATCCTTTCGCTTACATCTCACAGCCGGCAATTCTTCGGGGGGAACATTTTGCATTGCATACTTAAGTTTGTTGTTATATGTTGTTAATAGTGTAACCGCTTGAATAATATCTGTATTACTAACTTTAGCAAGTTGTTTATGACCCTTAAACTCCTTTTTTGCCTTTTCCCAATCTTTCTTTAGCTCAAAATCATCAGCAGCAAAGGTTGCAGTTAATAACTCAAATATGTCCAGAGGCACTCCCCCTGTGTTTACCTTTTCAAAAACCTGGCAAACCGCTTCCTTCGGGTTTTCTTTTTTCATAATAATTACTGGAAGCATATATTTATGGAAATTGCTAATAATTCTCTTTTCAAATTCGTCCCAAAACATTGACTTTTCTCCGCTGTGCTGCCAATATTCATTGAATCCCCGCCTCCAGGTACTGTAATCGTTAATCATACAAACCGGGTACATAAGGTTTTTATACTCAAATTCATGCTTGGACAAATCAAGGGTAATACGCCGCCCAAAGTCTTCAGTAATCTGTTTCCTTGCGTCAAGAGATATGATGGCCTCCTCTAGATCGTAATTTTCGTCCATAGCTTTAACCATATCAATATAATACCAGCGTTTAACTTCGTAATTTTTTTCATTCCTGGTAGTTACTATTTCGTTGGTTATAATTGTTTGGTATAATGAGGTAATTCGCTGCTGCCCATCAAGAATCAGTAAATCAGGATCCACACTATTATCAAGCTTTACACCCTCAACGGGTTTTGCCTTAAACCGTAGGTTTTCATTCCCAGTTTCCAGAAACATTACTGCTCCAATTGGAAAGGATTTAGCAACGCTAGCGAGGATCCCTTTAATACGCTCATCATCCCATATCCATCCCCTTTGGAAATCGGGTAGTTGTATTTTCCCCTTATGTGCGTCCCTCAATATTTCAAATAAACTTCTCTTGGTTGAATCAAATATTTCCACAGGTATCACCATCTCTTAGGGTTATTTGCTAGTTATTGAAACAATTCTGCAGTAGTACATCCGTTTCCTTCCTTCTTTAGTACGGATGTACCATAAAAAAGGTTTTACTGGCGTTCCGAAGTCAAGCCGGGGACGGTTCTTGAACTTGAATTGTGAGGTTCCCGCTTTTTAACAAGAGGTGTTTACATAGGAGGGAATGGAATAACATTATATATTTTTATGCCTTCAGGGAGGCAGATCGAGGTAGAGCATGGAAGGTTACGGCAGTGGTTTTTTAAAAGCCGGCTATGCTGATCCTTTTGCCTATGTCTGATGTGTCTGATGGCATAATGATCGCGAAGCAGCCTCGTTCTTCCTCGGTAAGTCCTACGGCAACCCCGCTTATTTTTTTTGGTGTCCCATGTTAAGGTTGACCGGCCGCCCACTGACCGAAAAGGGGAAAAAAGAGGGGGTTGGGGGATCATCCCCAGATTGGTCCTAAGATAGGCCCTTGCCCTTCTTAAGACAGAGTCTTGCTTACACGGAAAACCTGGCCTGAAAGGAGCATCCCACTGGCTGCAAGCTAGCTCCTTGAATTCAAGTTCAAGTCACGGTAGGAATACCGGTTACCCGGCACCCCCCGTACAGATCCCAGCGTGCG
>JABMJD010000082.1 GCA_013201395.1 Candidatus Syntrophopropionicum ammoniitolerans | reverse complement strand
CTGTCCCCGTGTCCCACTCGTGTCCCAGGTCACGCGTTCCACCTTTTACTAGCCGGACCATCTATAATATAATAGGCGTTGGTGGATAACGAATAAAATGATCAGTTGGAGGAAAAATAATGCCTTTTGACGGTCTTGTACTGTCCTCTGTATGTAATGAACTGGAAAATAAGCTAGCCGGTGGGCGCATTGAAAGGGTTTATCAGCCTGGCAAGGTTGAGCTGCAGATCCTGATTTACAAGCCGGGGTCCCGTTCCAGGCTGCTGCTTTCGGCGGATCCACAAAATGCCCGGGTGCATCTGACCTCCGCCCCGGCAGCAAATCCGGCCCACCCCCCTCTTTTCTGCATGGTGCTACGCAAACACCTGGAAGGTGGGCGAATTGTCAGTTTCCACCAACCGGGCCTGGAAAGGCTGTTGGTAATTAAGGTGGATTCACGGGATGAACTGGGTTTCCCGGCGGAAAAACACCTAATTTGCGAGATTATGGGCAGGCACAGCAATATCATCCTCTATGATCCGGCCACCAAAACAGTCGTTGATGGCATCAAACGCTACTCCCACGCTGTCAGCCGGTTCAGGGAAATCCTACCGGGCCGCCCTTATTTGTTCCCACCCGCCCAGGACAAGTTGGACCCACTGGCTTTAGATGAGGAGCAGTTTCGCCGGGCCTGTCTGGAGGCAAACCTGAACACCCCCCTACCCCAGGTGCTGCAAAGGCGTTTTGCAGGCCTGAGCACCATCTCCTGCCGGGAAATAATCTATCGCGCCGGTTTGTCGCCGGATATGCTGTTGGATCAGTGTGGTGATTATGAATTTAGGGTTATTTGGGACGCCTTCCACCGGATTTTCGTAGGAGCCGGCCAGGGTAATTTTGCTAACAGCCTGGCCACCGGTAAAAAAGGCGAGCCGCTGGATTTTGCTGCCCTGGAACTGAGCCATCTTGGGTCGGGCAACAAACATGGGGAAATGAATGCATTGCTGGACTGTTTTTTTACGGCCAAAAGCAACCAGGAGAGGCTAGACCGAGAAAAAAGAACAATTAACTCCCTTTTAAATAAAAAAACGACCCGTTTGGACAAAAAACTAAACCTCTATAGCCGGGACTATGACGATACAGCCGGGGCGGAAAAACACCAGGTCTACGGTGAATTACTCACGGCCAACTTGTATCGTTTACAGAAGGGCCGGCTGTTGGTCACTCTGGAAAATTACCAGGAAGAGGACCTGCCCCTCGTAGATATTCCCCTGGACGCCGCCCTCACCCCGGTAGAAAATGCCCAGGCCTATTTCAAAAAATACAACAAGGCCAAAAGGAAAAGGCGGGCGCTGACGGCCCTGATTAAGCAGGCCCGGGAGGAGCTGGACTACCTGGAGGGGATCAAGGCCGCGGTTGATTATGCGACGGAGCAAAATGAATTGCAAGAAATAAGGCAGGAATTGGCTGAGCAGGGTTATCTGAAACGACCCTTGCCCCAAAAACGCTCCAAAAAGAAAAAAGAGAAGCAGCGGCCGCGGCCCCATACCTTCGTTTCTGATGATGGATTTCCACTATTTGTGGGCAAAAATAACAAACAAAACGATTATCTGACTATGAAAATGGCCCAAGCGGAAGATATCTGGCTGCACGCAAAGGATATTCCCGGCGCCCATGTGATCATCCGCACAGAGGGAAAAGATATACCAGCGGCTACCCTGCTGCAGGCGGCTGGACTGGCGGCATTATTCAGCCAAGCGGGCAAATCAAAAAGCGTGCCCATCGACTACACACAGAGAAAGTATGTGCGCAAACCAAAGGGAGCCCGCCCGGGCATGGTAATCTACGAAAGGCAGAAAACAATTATGGCTGAGCCCGATGAGGATCTGCCGGATCGTTTGAGTGGGACGCGGGGACAGGTACCTCGTCCCAGGGCTGGCCACTAGCCACCCCCCTGGTTCTGTTTGACATCCGAGATACCGGGACAACAGCCCACTGCATAGCGTGTCGGCGACGGCCGGCATTTATGAGATACGTGGGACGCAGGGACAGGTACCTCGTCCCAGGGCTGGCCACTAACCAGCCCCCCTGGTGGTTGGCGGTTGGCCTCCGTTTGTTGGGGAAATATCCCCTACCTATGGTGAAATTATGTAGGGCTAACACAAGCAGGTGACTTCGCGCCCTCATTCTGGGAGCGGCGTCCTTGGGGAATTCCTTTGAGATCAGTTGGAACGCCGAAGATGGAAAGCTGAAAGGTTGGACAGGAAGTGTGGCCGCTGTTTGAGCTGCGCAGCTGCGGGTTAGCCCGATCCCGAGGGAGAACGGATTCCTACAATGAACTGGGACGCGCGGAGCCACATTGCAGCCTGGCATAAATGGTGGTTGGTCGTTGGTGGTTGGTCGTTGGTTACTAGTGGTTAGTGGTGAACCCCGAAGTTGTCCCCAGACAGGTCCCATCTACCAGTATCTGGTGGGACAAGGTACCTGTC
>JABMJD010000035.1 GCA_013201395.1 Candidatus Syntrophopropionicum ammoniitolerans | reverse complement strand
GTGTGGTTTGGTCCGCTCAAATTTTTGCTTTGCCATTTGGTTCTTCCTCCTTGAAATGGTTAAACTTACAAATACCTATGTATTCAAAATTATTTCCACATTTCATTAAATGATACAAAACAGTGGAAAGTGGTGAATTAATTCGATACTCCATGTAAAATTCCTTCTACAAGCATAAAATAATTTGCGGTAAAAATAACTAAAACCGGTGAACAAACACCGGTTTTTGATTGCTTTGGTAGCGGCGCAGGGACTTGAACCCCGGACACCACGGGTATGAACCGTGTGCTCTGACCAGCTGAGCTACGCCGCCATTTCAGTTATGGGTATCGGATGTCTGCAGTGGGATTAAACCGTTTTAGCCTATTTTCCTTATTCGACTCCAGCCTTTAACCTTTTATTTAAAACTTGGAGCCACTAACCGGGATCGAACCGGTGACCTCATCCTTACCAAGGATGCGCTCTGCCTACTGAGCTATAGTGGCATATTAATACCCGGGCTGCCAGGCGAATAAAGCTTCATTTAGTAGTTTAGCACAGGTTAAAATATCTTGTCAATTTGGTTTTACTATAATTCTCTACTAAAGGTGAAAAGCGCCTTTACAGGCGCTTCTAATTGCTTGGTTGCGGGGAGGGGATTTGAACCCCTGTCCTTCGGGTTATGAGCCCGACGAGCTACCAGCTGCTCTACCCCGCGATGTCAGCACTGCCTATTATAGCACAGATGTGGTTTGTTTATCAAGCCCTATGAACATCCAAATGTTGCACTGGTGGAGGGGGCTGGATTCGAACCAGCGAAGTCGTCGACGGCAGATTTACAGTCTGCTCCCTTTAACCACTCGGGAACCCCTCCATAATAAATGTTGGATGTTGACCAAATCGTAGGAACCCGGCCTACTTCTTAACTTCTGGTTTGGAGCCGGCGATGGGACTCGAACCCGCAACCTGCTGATTACAAGTCAGCTGCTCTGCCAATTGAGCTACGCCGGCAATGACACAATCAGTATTATAAGTGAAAACACTATACATGTCAAGCGTAAAAAAAGACCCTTAACCTGATTATTGCTAGCTGGTTAAAAGCCCAATTAACTCTCAATACGCTGCATGTTTACAACGCTGGACCATCAATTGATTGACCAGTCAAACTTCCCTTTTTTCCAGGTATCTCTCCAACTTGCGCTTAACCCTTTGCAGGGCGTTGTCAATGGATTTAACATGGCGTTTTAAGTCTTCAGCTATCTCCTGGTAAGACTTCCCTTCCAGGTAAGACATTAACACCTTCCATTCCAAGGAGCTGAGAATTTCACCCATTTTCTCTTCTATATCATCAAACTCTTCCCTAGAAATAACTAATTCCTCGGGATCAGTTATTTTTGAACCCGAGATAACATCAAGCAGTGTTCTGTCTGAATCCTCATCATAAATAGGCTTGCTAAGAGAAACATAGGAATTAAGAGGAATATGTTTTTGCCTGGTAGCTGTCTTAATTGCAGTGATAATCTGCCTGGTGATGCACAACTCAGCAAACGCCCGAAAAGAAGATAACTTGTCCATGCGGAAGTCACGAATTGCCTTGTATAACCCAATCATGCCTTCCTGGATTATATCTTCCCGATCTGCCCCTATTAAAAAATAGGAACGTGCTTTAGCCCTAACAAAGTTCCTGTATTTATTGATTAGATACTCCTGGGCGTAATCGTCGCCCTCACGCGCAAATCCCACTATTTCTTCATCAGATAACAAGCGATACCCGATGGGAACTTCCCTCTGGGCTTGAAGACTCACATTAACCCCCCACTTTTTCTATTTTCCCTCCAGTAATACCTCTCCACTAAAAACAAAAAACCCTTTCCCTTTTTTATTATTGCCCCGGCAAACCCACGCAGCTTCTCTCTATATCAATATTTGCCCGTGCATTTCTACACCCATTAATCCCGTGCATTTCCACACCCATTATAACGAAGGGGTGACAGCTCGTCAAGGTCAAAATGGGTGTAGTAAAGGCTTGGCCTATTTTTTTTGTCGACGCAATCTTTCTAATTTAGACCTTATTTGATCAAGGAGAAAATTCTCCAGATAGCTGTCAGCAGGGACACCTTTTGCATAATGCCTCTTGCTTTCTTTCTTAACCCTTTTTATCTCGAACAATAGTTCACCTGGTGTCAGGCGATAGGCACCCCGACCAAAGACAACACTCTGTTCCGCCCAGTCAGAGGTGGCCACATAAACAACTCCTTTTTTTAACAACCTGCCTACCAGGCTTTCTATATAGGTATCCGCCGTTTCACCCTGTTTAGTGTATACAACCTCGACAGAATCAATTGTTTCTGTTCTCTCCAATGAATCTTTCACCTGATGGGCATCGAAAACAACATATATTTTTTTGCCGGACAGATGGGAATAATTAGCTAGTTTAGAAATCAGCCTAAACCTGGCATGCTCCAGGCTAATCTCCTTGAATTTTTCAAACTCCACCCAGGCATAAATAATATTATAGCCATCAACTACAAGAAACTCCTTCATCAATAAAAGCCTTTCTTCTCTGCCGCAGCACCTCATAAGCTAACACGGCAGCGGCAACTGAAGCGTTAAGTGAATTAACCTGCCCTAGCATGGGTAAATGCACCAAATTGTCACAGCGTTCTTTGACCAAACGGCCCAGACCCTTTCCTTCGGCACCGATAACCATTCCTAGAGGCCCATCCAGCCTGGATTCCCAATAAAGCTCCCCACCATCGGGTGCAGCGCCTATAATCCATAGGCCCTTCTTTTTGAGCTGATCTATAGTTTGCGGCAGGTTAGTAACCCGGGCCACCTTGACATACTCTATGGCACCCGCAGAGGATTTGGCCACTGTAGGGGTTAGAGGCGCTGAACGGCGGCGGGGAATAACTACCCCATGTGCACCGGCGGCATCAGCAGTACGCAGAATCGCCCCCAAATTGTGTGGATCACTAATTTCATCCAGGATGATAAGAAATGGCTCCTCGTCCGCCTCAACACTAGCCAGGATATCCTCAATGTCCACATATTCCTTGGCAGCTAAAAAAGCCACCACACCTTGATGAGCGGCATTAGATACTAACTGTTCCAAGCGGCGGCGATCAACCTTCTGTACAGGAATCTTCTTGTCCCTGGCTGTAGCAAATATCTCCTGCAGGGGGCCTGTTAACACATCACCGGCAATCATAATTTTATTAATAGATCGACCTGATCGCAATGCCTCTTTGACAGGATGGCGACCAGCAATAATATCATCCAGGGCAGAGCCCCTCCTTTGGGTTTATTGATCAGAATACTATTGGATTATCAAGCATACTAAATAGTCCCCGATATATGTTTATACCTTTCCCTGACCTCATTCAACCTACCGCAGCTTTTTTTGCCTTCCGGACAAGGTCCTTTGAGACATCTCGGCCCCGCATCCCTAAAGATCACCGGGGCTATCACTCGTACCAGCCGAAGCATTTCCTCAGCTAGCGCCCTAATTTCCCACTGTGCGCGATAGCAGCAACGCAAATTAAAAAAATGGAGCAGTTCTCGGGCGTTCATTGTTACTACCATTTTTGTTTCGGCAGCGTTGGGTAATACAAATCGGGCATCCTCATTTGCAAACTCCCCACAGTCCCCAAGTTTTTCTACCCATCCATCATACCATTTTTGCATCTGGCTCATCTGTGATGCAAACTCCTTTATGGCCTCCGGACCCAATGCGGCTATACGCGGTGGAATGATATAGCCAAATACATTCCCCTCCTGATTGGCTCCCGCTGCCGACACATAACGCTGAGATTTGACGCTAAAACTGGCAATACGATGCCTGGTTATCTGAGCCAGGAGACTACGGGAAACGCCCTCGACGCCAAAGGTGAAACTGACATGTTCAAAGGGAGTCAGGTGCCCCATTTCCATTAGCCGTTCTAGAAAGGTGTTCTGGCTTTTAGCCTCAATGTCTTCCCTCAGGTCTGTTATTCCAGCAGCAGAATAGCAAAGTTTAGCTCCCATGGCCACAACTTCCTGGGGATTAGGCGTATGTCTTAAAAGAATCACCCGTAGTTTTTTAACTCCCATGCCCACACCTCAGACAACCCAGGATCAAGGATCTGCAGATTAACAATCTGCCGGCTCTCCGATCCATAGGCAGTTATAGAACCATTTCATAATAACACTCAATCTTCCTTTATCCCAGCCAGAGCCACTTTCATGATTTGATCAAGCCTTTCGACATCTCCCTTTAGGTACAAACAGCCAACCAGACACTCCAGTGCAGTGCTAAACCTGTATTCGATCACTCCGGCGCTTCGGGGCACAGAGGCTCGGGCATTGCGACCCCGCCGCACTATGGATGCTTCTTCTTCAGTAAGCATTCCTTCTAGAGCATGAAGTGCCTTGGCCTGGGCACCGGCATTGACATATTTAACTGTTTCACTATGAAGCCTGTTAACCTTAACCAGCCCAGCGCCAATCAAGTGTTGCCGTACCACCAGTTCATACACAGCGTCACCGATATAAGCCAGTACCAGAACAGGAAGATCCTGCGGCCGGATGAGATCACTGTTTTTAAAAACCAATTTTATCCCTGCTTCTTCCAACGGACTCCTTGGGGTGTATCCTCGAGAACAATACCTAAATCCTTCAAACCGTCCCTAATCCGGTCAGCTGTTCCCCAGTCTTTTTTCTTCCGGGACTCTTGTCGCACCTTGATGATTAGGCCAATCAAGCCCTCTGTCAGATCCGATTCATCTTCAGCAACACTTGAAATAAGTACCGCACCATCTTCGCCAACCTTAAAAATACCCAACACCTCATTGAATGCGGTAAACAGCTCCATCGCCTTGTGCAAAGATGCTCTATCCGCTGCAGATATACTCTCGCCAAGACGCTGCACCGCCGTGTTAACCTCCCTGGCTAAATCAAAACAGGTACCAATAGCTAGTGCCGTGTTAAAATCATCATCCATCGCCGCCTCAAATGAATCCTTAAATTCATCCAGGCGCATGTCAAATGTATGTTTCCTACTAATAATCTGACCAGCGATTAAATCCCTTGCATCCTGCCGGCAGGCTTTAGCCAGGGCCTCAGCAAGCAAGCCGATACTGGTTTTAATTCTCTCCAAGCCACGACCAGCGGCAGCTAGTTCCTCATCATTAAAATCCAATGGGCTGCGATAGTGGGTGGACAGCAGAAAGAAGCGCACCGTCTCAGCAGGGAACTGGGCCAGGATATCCCGCACGAGGAAAAAATTGCCCAGTGATTTGGACATTTTCTCTTCATTCACTGTAATAAACCCGTTGTGCAGCCAGTAGCGAACAAATGGCTTGCCGGTGGCAGCCTCACTCTGGGCGATTTCATTTTCGTGGTGGGGAAAAACTAGATCAAAACCTCCACCATGGATGTCGAAATTTATACCCAGATATTTAAGGGACATCGCGGAACATTCAATATGCCAGCCCGGCCGACCGGGACCCCATGGACTTTCCCAATGAGGCTCCCCTGGTTTTGCCGCCTTCCAAAGGACGAAGTCCAGGGGATCGCGTTTTCTAGCATCCACCTCTACACGGGTACCAGCCTGCATATCATCAAGGGTGCGCCTGGATAGCTTGCCATAACCTGCAAATTTCCTGACCTCAAAATACACATCTCCATCAACAACATAGGCATGGTTGTTGTCCACCAGCTTTTCTACCAAATTGATAATCTCATTGATGTGCTCCGTAACCAAAGGATGTATGTCCGCCCGGCGAACATTGAGAGCCCCCGCATCCTTGAAATATTCGTTTATATAACTACGAGACAACTCCAACGGGTCGCGTTTTTCTTCAGCGGCCTTGTTGATGATCTTATCATCTATATCCGTGAAATTCTGGACAAATAGGACCTTATAATCCTTCCATTCCAAATAACGGCGCACCGTATCAAAAAACACCAGTGGTCGGGCATTGCCCAGGTGTATGTAATTATAGGTAGTCGGTCCACAGACATATATATAAACATTACCTGGTTCACGCGGCTGAAAGGTCTCCTTTTGTCTGGTCAGGGTATTATATACTTCCATGGATTATACTTCCCCCCATTGTAAATATCCTGTTGAGCAGCTTCCCGGTTCAACCACATTCATCATCATTTCTATATCCATCTAGACAGGCGATGGGCGATTGCTTCGCGTCCCAAGATGGCCATAACCAGATCAAGATCCGGCCCCTGGGTACTTCCTGTAAGGGCTACCCGCACCGGCATAAAAATTTGTTTGCCCTTTAATTTCAACGACCGGCCAACTTCCTTTAAAAGCACCTTCGCCTCGTCTCCTGTAATTGCATTTGTTGTTGCTATATTTATCCTTCTAATTAATTCCCGCATCAGGGGCTTGACTTGATCACCATTCATAACCTGCGCTGATTCATTATCCTTAACCTGAACATCATCATCAAAAAATATCCGCACATGTTCAGTTATTTCCTGCATGTAACTAAGGTATTTACGCACGGCAGTAACCATCATTTTCACTGACTCATATTCTGTCGGCGATAGAGGAGCACCGATATATTCTGCCGCCTCCAGATATGGCAAGGCCATTTCTGTAATCCTATCCAGGCTTGTCTCTCGAATATAGTGGCCATTGAGCCAGTTAAGTTTATCAAGATCAAAAACAGCGGGACTTTTAGCTACCCTGTCCAGGCTAAATTGCTGTTTTAGCTGTTCTATAGAAAAAATCTCCTCTTCGCTACCGGGGGACCAGCCCAGCAAAGCCAAGAAGTTTGCCAGTGTCTCCGGCAGATAGCCCCTATTTTGATACTGTTCAATAGAGGTAGCACCGTGACGTTTACTCATTTTGCTGCGGTCCTTGCCCAGAATCAGTGATACATGGGCAAATATCGGAGTTTCCCAGCCCAGGGCATTATAGAGTAATATCTGCCGGGGTGTATTCGATAAATGCTCTTCTGCTCTGATCACGTGGCTGATTTTCATGGTGTGATCATCCACCACAACAGCAAAGTTGTATGTGGGTATACCATCGGACTTAATAATGATGTAGTCACCAATCTCATCACACCTGAATGAAACATCCCCACGCACCAGATCTTTAATCAAAATCTCCCCATTTTCCGGCACACGGAACCTGACAACCGGCCGGCGGCCGGCAGCTTCAAATTCGGCCCGTTCCTTAGCAGTAAGGTCCCGGCAGCGTCCCATATAGCGAGGCAGTTCACCCTTGGCCATGAGGGCTTCCCTTTCTGCAGCAAGCTCCTCCTCACTGCAATAGCACAGATAGGCGGCTTTACTATTCAGCAGGTAATCAGCATATTTCTTATATAACTCCAGCCTCTCCGTCTGCCTGTAGGGCCCATACTGCCCCCCAACATCTACTCCCTCATCCCAATCTAATCCCAGCCAGCGTAGCGCATTCATGATGTTTTCCTCTGACTGGCGGGATGAACGTTCCAGATCCGTATCCTCGACGCGCACAATAAATTTACCGCCATGGTGACGGGCAAATAGCCAATTAAACAGCGCCGATCTGGCCCCGCCAATATGTAATGGCCCTGTTGGGCTTGGTGCAAATCTTACCCTAACTGAAGACAATTCAAAAAATCCTCCCTTACTACCATAAAGGTTACCTGTGTTAATTAATTCCTTCCTAAATAAGCGAGCTTATTATAACATCTCCCTCAAAGGATGAGCAACCACTGCTGCTGTTCGTTAACGTACATAACTCAGCATCGCCACAGCATAAGCAGCAATACCATCTCCCGTACCGGTGAAACCCAAACCCTCCGTACTAGTCGCCTTGACATTTATCCGGTCGGCACTTATATCCAATGTCTCCGCCAGGCAGGAGGTCATTTTCTCAATATGAGGGGCCATTTTGGGCCGCTGGGCCACTATTACCGAATCTATATTTAATATCGTGAACCCCTTACCATGAAGTATCTCTTTTACCTTAACAAGTAGGGCCAGGCTACTAATCCCTCTATATTTTATGTCGTTATCCGGGAAATGCTTGCCAATGTCTCCCTCCCCAGCCGCACCCAGAAGAGCATCCATAAGGGCATGCACCAGTACGTCAGCATCAGAATGCCCCAGAAGGCCTTTCTCATAAGGGATACTTACCCCGCCAAGGACAAGGGATCTACCTTCAACCATTTTATGGACGTCATAGCCGATACCAATCCTCACCATAATCCCCCCTGCCCGGCCGTTTCTATTATGGCCCTGGCTACATCCAAATCCTCCGGTGTCGTTATCTTGATATTTTCATAAGCACCCATGATAATTTTCACCTGCCCACCGAGGGATTCCACAAGCGCCGTATCATCAGTCACCAGCAGGTTGTCCTCCTGGGCTCGACGATGGGCTGTCATCAGCAATTTGTACCGAAATGCCTGGGGTGTTTGCACTAGCCAGGTGCAATCACGGGGTAGTGTCCTGGTAACAAATTTGTCTTCATCACTCAACTTAACGGTATCCTTGGCTGGAACCGCACATGTTGCCGCACCATACTTTTGCGCCGCGGCAACAACTTCAACCAGGATATCCTGGTTGAGGAAAGGGCGGACCCCATCATGAACCACAACTATATCAATATCAGGAGAAAGCGCCAGAAGGCCGTTATACACGGAATCCTGGCGCTCGCTTCCCCCCTGTACAATTGCTGCAATTTTATTTAAGCCAAGCTTCTTGACCACAGCGTCGCAACAGTAATTTTCCTCACCGGGACCAACTACAACAACAATTTCTTGCACAGTTGGGCTGTCTTCCATGGTTTTCAACGCATACCCCAACAAAGGAACACCAGCTAGTGTAAGATACTGTTTTTTTGTACCCATGCCCATCCGAAGACCGCTACCTGCAGCAGGCACTATGGCTCCAATTCTAGCCAATTATGTTCACCTCAGCATAACCTGTTGATCCATTAGCCCGGCGGTCATATTTTGGTTTAGCAAAAATCATTCTACCGGCTGCAGTCTGCAGAACACTGGTGACAATTACAGGAATGGTTTGGTTAATAAAACGCTTGCCACCATCGACTACAATCATCGTGCCATCATCAAGGTAGGCCACACCTTGGCCTGCCTCTTTACCATCTTTTACAACCTGGACAATCATTTCCTCACCCGGTAATACCACCGGTTTCACAGCATTGGCCAGCTCATTGATATTAAGCACCTTGACACCATGCAGTTCCGCTACCTTGTTCAGGTTAAAATCGTTAGTAATAATTTTTGCTGTTAGTTTCTGGGCCAACTTGACTAACTTGGTATCCACCTCCGCAGCTTCCTCCAAACCGCGATTGTTATCATATATCTGGATTTTGACTTCCTGATCCTTGCGCATCTTGTTCAATATATCCAGACCACGCCTGCCCCTATTGCGTTTTAGCAAATCCGGGGAATCAGCAATATGACGCAGTTCCTCCAGCACAAAAGCGGGGACAAGAAGAATCCCCTCAATAAAACCACTTTCGCAAAGCTCGGATATCCGCCCATCAATAATAACGCTGGTATCAAGAATTTTCAACTGCCCGGCACGAAGCTCAGCCTTAGCCCCACGCTCCTTGCCAAACTTGGGTATACTGGCGAAAAAGGACAAAAGCTCCTCTCGTTTTTTAATGAAAACGCTTAACCCAAGATAGGCTAGAAACAACGTAAGCAAAACTGATAAAACTATTCCCGGCCAACCAATTGAAGAAATAGCCGGTCTTATTAAATTGGCAATTATGAGTGCAATAACCAAACCCACTGAGCCCATTAGTAAATCCTGAGATGGTATCTTTTGCAAATACTGTTCGGCAAAAACCATTAGCCTTATCACCCAGCGGATCAGTAGCGGCGCCAGTAAAATAGCAGCTACCAGAAATAATAACGTAGAAAGCCCAATAAAACCAAATTTGAACTGCTGAGGCATGTTGACAAAAAAGGAGGTGAGATCGCTATTAACCAAAAAATACCCCGAGGCAAACCCACCGGCGGTAAAAAAGATTAGTAGAACAATATACACAATCCTCTTCAACACTTATTTATCACCTCCCTTGCAAACTATTTTTATTCGACACCTATATCATAAAATACGAAATTGGCACATATTATTGCATTAAATTAAAAAACGTCAGTTTATACTGACGCTTTTTAAGCAAAGGCGCCATCCAAAAGCGACTGGGCCTTTTCCTCCTCTAGTTCCGTGGCTAGAACCAGCTCGCTAATTAATATTTGTCTTGCATTCTCCAGCATTTTTCTTTCGCCGGAAGAAAGCCCCTTTTCACGATCCCTTTTCATCAGGTTGCGCACAACTTCAGTTACCTCATATATGTTGCCGCTCTTAATTTTCTCTAAATTAGCGCGGTATCTGCGGTTCCAATTCGGCGACATGGCGGTACTCTGCTGACGCATGATGTGCAGAACCTTTTCTACACCCTTCCAGTCAACTACCTCCCTCAAACCCACACCTTCTCCATTGTTGATCGGGATCATTACCTTCATATCGCCAACAGGCAACTGTAGAATGTAATACTTACGCCTTTCCCCCAACACTTCTTTTTCTTCGATGGATTCGATTATACCTGCACCGTGCATCGGGTACACCACTTTGTCTCCTATTTTAAACATGCCGTACCCCCCATGTTTTTTAAAAACAAAATATTTGCCACATATAAAATATATCACAAAATTTATCCTGTGTCAAATAAACTATAATTCTAGCATAGCTATAATAGAGTGTCAACATTAAAATCCTAAAACAAACAATAAAAGATGTTGATGGACCTGTCTACCTGGGCCATTCCTGTAAAACCTTTTCCTGGTATCTACCAAGTCCCTCCCTAATAGAACGGGCGCGAACCTCACCAATGCCCTCCACTCCATCAAGCTCTTCTATTGTGGCCACCAGGATTCTGCTCAGTGTGCCAAACTCCTTAACCAGGTTATCAATAACGGATAGTGGCAACCTGGGTATCTTTTCTAAAAGCCGATAGCCCCTGGGCATCACATGCTGATCAATTATACCGGCACTACCCGGATAACCGAGGGCTCTGGCAATTAGGGCCAGGTCCAAAATATCCTCTGACGGTAATCCCCTGATCACATTAAGGATAGTAGAAGGTGTTTTCTCCCCTATGTTCATCGCATAATCCTGAATTACCAGTAAGCCCTCATCTTCCGTGTTGGCCACCAGTTCCTCCAGCTGCATTGTAATTAGCCGACCCTCCACACCAAGCTCACTAATATACATCTCTATTTCTCTGACCACCCTGAGCACCATTTCCACCCTTTGTATGGATTTGGCTACATCATACAAGGTAACAGCATCTGCAAACTCCAGGGCACTTAGCCCCAACAACACCTTGTCCTGTACAGAACGATATTTTTCTAGAGTCTGCAGAGCCTGGTTCGCTTTTGACAACAGCACACCGATATCTTTTAAGACATACTTCAGGGTTCCTTTATAGGTTGTTATTACACCGCGCCGCTGTGATATGGAGACAACCAATGCATCGGCCTGCTTGGCTGTCCTTTCTGCACTGCGATGACGAATACCGGTTTCACTTGATGGGATACTTTGATCCGGGACCAACTGTGTGTTGGCAGCCAGAATTCTTTTAGCATCCTTACTCAGTATGATCGCCCCGTCCATTTTAGCTAGTTCGTACAGTCCGGCAGGTGTAAATTCAGCATTGATAGCAAAGCCGCCTTCTATAATTTTCATCACCTCGGATGACTCCCCTATTACTATCAAACCGCCAGTTTTAGCCCTTAATATGTTCTCAAGGCCATTCCGTAGTGGGGTACCCGGCGCCACAGTACGCAACACCTTGAGCAATTTTTCTGCAGTTTTTTCTTCTTTCAAATTAACCACCTCATGCCTTTATAGCCTGATTCAATGCAGTCGCAAGTGATTCAGCGGTTAATATCCTGGTCTCCGCAGTGTGCTCTATAGCACTTTGGCTGGACAACAAGAAACGTTTAAAGCCAAGCTTGGAAGCTTCTTTTACCCTTTTCCCCACTCCGGTAACTGGCCGCAGTTCGCCTGTAAGTCCTATTTCCCCCGCTAAAGCCATCTCGCTATCAACTGGTTTATCCCGAAAACTTGAGGCTAAGGAACAGGCAATGGCCAGATCCACTGCCGGCTCATCTAATTTTACCCCACCGACCGCATTAACATAAATATCATGACTGCCCAGATTGAGGCCCACCCTTTTTTCCAAAACAGCAGTGATCAAGGCCACCCGGTTGTAATCAACCCCCGCAGTCATACGTCGCGGTGTCCCGTATCCCGCCGGTGACACTAGAGCCTGAATCTCCACCAAAAATGGCCTGCTCCCTTCCAACGCAGCAGCAACAGCAGATCCAGGCACTGCCCCCTGGGGATGATTCGTCAAAAAAAGGACAGAGGGATTTGCTACCTCAATTAGGCCACTGCCGCTCATTTCAAAGATACCGATCTCGTTCGTTGAACCAAACCTGTTTTTTACGCAGCGCAGTATACGAAAAAATTGGCGCCGATCTCCCTCCAAATAAAGAACAGCATCAACCATATGCTCCAATACCCGGGGCCCGGCTATCATACCCTCTTTGGTTACATGCCCGACCAGTAATATAGAGATCCCTTTTGCCTTGGCCAGGCGCATAAGTTGGGCCGCACATTCACGCACCTGCCCTACACTACCCGGGGCGGATCCTAAATCACTTTTGTACATGGTTTGTATAGAATCGACTACTGCCACCTGTGGCACCAGCTCCCGGAGATGATATTCCATTATGTCCACATTTGTCTCCGACAACAACAGCAAACCCGGTGATAACGCACCCAACCGTGCAGCTCGCAACCGTACCTGACGTGTTGATTCTTCCCCGGACACATATAGTACCTGCATCCTACTACTAAGCAATTGAGATATTTGCAGCAGCAGGGTTGACTTGCCAATCCCAGGATCTCCACTGAGCAAAACCAGCGATCCCGGCACCAACCCCCCACCAAAAACACGATCCACCTCATCAATCCCCGTGGGAAAACGGTCCTCTCCCTGCAAAGACACCTCTGTAATCGGACATGGCAGTTCAATCTCCTCAGGAGAAGAATTGAGATTTTTGTGCGAGTTGATGACCTCTTCAATTAGACTATTCCAGGTACCACAACTAGGGCAACGCCCCAACCAGCGGGCTGACTGCAAACCGCATTCCCGGCACAGATATTTAGCTTTTTTACGCATCAAAAAAGGCCTCCAGGTTTTGGTTATTTCTAGATTATAACATTTAGAAAGCATGACTACAAGCGCTGCGAAATCTCTTCAAAAACCATCTCTGCATATCAAAAAGGGCGCCTGTAAAGACGCCTTTTTTAATAGCATTATTACTGTTACAATTTCACAACCTTCGTGTTGTTGCCGGTTTCATCAATATCAAGCTCCACCCGATCACCACGCTTAAATGTGCCTTTCAACAATTCCTCGGACAGCTGATCCTCCACAAAGCGTAATATAGCCCGCCTCAGTGGTCTGGCACCATAGGCCTCATCAAAACCTTCTTTGACCAACAAGGCCTTAGCAGCATCAGTAACCTCAATTTCAACCTCATTTTCCTTCAATCTATCCGCCACTACCTTCAGCATCAGATCCACAATTTCTCTAATGTGATCTTCTGTTAGGGAGTGGAATACTATGGTTTCATCAAGCCGGTTGAGAAATTCAGGCCGAAAAGTCCGGCGCAATTCATCTGTTACTCTCTTCTTCATTTCTTCGTAGCCGGATTCTCCCCGATCACCCGTTTTAAAACCCAAAACTGTTTCCCTTTTAATTGTGTGCAGACCAACATTCGAAGTCATAATCAACACAGTATTTCTAAAGTCTACTGTACGGCCACTGGCATCTGTCAGTCTACCATCTTCCATCACCTGCAGCAGAATATTGAAAACATCCGGATGGGCTTTTTCAATTTCATCCAGCAGCACTACCGTATATGGTTTGCGCCGCACAGCCTCTGTTAGTTGTCCCCCTTCATCATATCCCACATATCCGGGAGGTGCCCCCACCAGCCGGGAGACAGCAAATTTTTCCATATACTCCGACATGTCTATACGAACCATATTGTCTTCACTGCCAAAAAGAACCTCCGCCAGAGCTCTGGCCAGCTCTGTCTTACCCACCCCAGTTGGACCCAAAAAGATGAAGGAACCAACAGGTCGCTTCGGATCTTTCAGGCCCGCCCTGGCTCTGCGCACAGCCCTGGCTATAGCCTGTATCGCCTCATCCTGTCCTACGACACGCTGATGCAAAACCTCTTCCATTTTTAATAGCCTTTCAGATTCTCCCTCTGTCAGTTTTTTAACCGGAACCCCGGTCCAAGTGGAAACAATATGGGCTATGGCGTCCTCATCGACCACTAATTCCTCCCCACTCGTTCTTTGCTTCCAGGCCTCTTTTCTTTCATCCAGTTCCCTCCGCAGTTTTTGCTCCTGATCCCGCAATTCAGCTGCCTTTTCAAATTCCTGACCATCTACCGCAGCCTCTTTTTCTTTAGAGACAACCTCTAGTCTCTTTTCTAATTCCTTTAATTCCGGCGGTGCCACAAATGCCTGCAATCTCACTCGGGAACCAGCCTCATCCATTAGATCAATGGCTTTATCTGGTAAAAACCGATCGGAAATATACCGGCTAGATAACCGTGCAGCCGCATCAAGAGCAGCATCCGTAAACCTAACCCGGTGGTGGGCCTCATATCTATCCCTTAAGCCCCGTAAAATCTGGATAGTTTCTTCTACCGTCGGCTCAGACACTACAATGGGCTGGAAGCGACGCTCCAGAGCTGCATCCTTTTCAATATGTTTACGGTATTCATCAAGTGTCGTGGCACCAATACACTGAAGTTCACCCCGGGCCAGGGCTGGTTTCAAAATATTGGCGGCATCTATGGCCCCTTCCGCTGCGCCTGCCCCTACCAGCGTATGGAGCTCATCAATAAACATGATGATATTCCCGGCTTGACGGATTTCATCTATAATTTTCCTCAAACGTTCCTCAAATTCCCCCCTGTACTTGGTACCGGCTACCAGGGAACCCATATCTAGCGTCACTACTTTTTTGTCAACCAGAATTTCAGGAACATTACTAGCAGTAATACGCTGGGCCAAACCTTCAGCAACAGCTGTTTTACCAACACCAGGTTCACCAATAAGAACAGGGTTATTTTTGGTACGCCTGGAGAGAACCTGGATTACCCTTTCAATTTCCTTGTCTCTGCCTACCACAGGGTCCAGCTTATCTTCTTTGGCCATTATGGTCAGATCCCGCCCAAACTGGTCTAGAGTTTGAGTGGAAACGGCTTTGCCCTGGCCTTTCCCCTGGCCTTCAGGCGGGTTCTGTCCTCCCTGTAGATGAGCAACCATAGCCCGCAGCTTGCGATAGTCAGCCCCAGCAGCGTTTAGTATACTCGCTGCAACACCTTCTCCTTCCCTGATCAAACCCAGCAGAAGGTGTTCCGGACCAACATAGCTATTTCCCATGCGGCGTGCTTCATCCATAGATAACTCCAGGACCTTTTTAGCCCTTGCTGTAAGAGAAGGTTCAGGCGGGGACGGACTGTCACTAGCCTCAACCATTTGTGACACTGCCTCTTTCACTTTTTCAGCATCTAAGCCCAATGTTTGAAGGACCTTAGCCGCAATGCTTTCTCCTTCCCTGATTAACCCCAGAAGCAAATGTTCGGTACCTATATTAGGGTAATTAACGTTTTTGGCCTCTTCTCGGGCGAATAACAAAACCCTTTGTGAACGTTCGGTAAATCTAGCAAACATATTTTTCACACCTCCGATATTGGTCGTGAGTGGTAAGTCGTAGGTAGTGAGTGAGTATCCGGGCATCTCACAGCGGGGGGAATTATCCCGTCATTCCAATCGGAGACATCTATTTGCCACGCATCCCCATTCCATAAAAACACACTTACAGCGCTCACATATCATTCATTGCATTTTATTTACTAACACATTTTGGCATCAATTTCTACTATTATTCGCTACCCTTTGCACTGCTTTTGTTTTCAAATTCTTTTCTAATCAGATCTGCCCTGGCAATATCCAACCCTCTTTTTGACATATCCTGTCCAGTTATTTTTATTAAAAAGGCAGGCTTAATCTTGACCATCAACTCATTAATGAGTTTGTCCTGTACCCCGGAAATTATTTTTAACCCTATCCCCAGTCGCAAATCAGATAACAGCCGCATTGCCTCATCCAGGGTCAGAATCCGGGCACATTTTAATATACCATAGGCCCGATAAACACGATCCTCAACTATCTCACGTCTTTCCCTATATAACACCTGACGGGCTTCCTGTTCCTGGGCCAAAATTTGTCTGGTAATAGAAATAAGATTGCTTATTATTTCCTCCTCGGACTGGCCCAAGGTAATCTGGTTTGATATTTGGAAAAGATCCCCCAAAGCTTCCGTTCCTTCACCGTAGAGGCCCCTTACTGTCAAACCCAGCTTGCTGATAGCATCAAAAACCCCGCTCAGCTGGCTTATTATTTTTAGCCCAGTGAGATGAAGCATGACAGATGCGCGTAAACCTGTCCCGGTATTTGTTGGGCATGAGGTTAGGTAGCCCAGTTTTTCCGAAAAGGCATAGTCCAGGGTCTTTTCCAGCCCATCGTCAATGTTGTCCGTCACCTTCCAGGCCTCCTTTAAACACTGGCCGGAAAGGAGGCACTGGATACGCAGATGGTCCTCCTCGTTAATCATTATTGTAACAGCCTCATCATCCCGAATTGCTGCCGCCTTGGATTGGAAATTGTTTAAAAGTTCCTGGCTAATTAAATGTTTATCCACCAATATCTGTCGTTCAAAAGGGGACAGATCATTCATTAGGATTAAACTCATATTACCAATGTTATCCGCAGCTTCCTTGTTTTCTAAGGCTTCCCTGATCTTATCAATAACCTCTATGGATTGCTCCTGCTCCAGCAGATGGGGAAAAGGCACGCCGGCCAGATTTCTGGCAATTCTGATCCTGCTACTTACTACAATACCCGCATCGGGTCCATCAGAATTCATCCAGCGGCTATTTGCACTGCTGACTTTACCATCAATAGGCACCTATCCTTCACCACCCTCTTCAAGATTTTTTTCCAGTAAGCGAATTTTGTCCCGCAACTGGGCTGCTATTTCAAATTCCTCACGGCTAACAGCTTCCTTAAGCTGTCTTTTATTGACTTCGATTTCTTTAACCAATCTCGCTCGCCCCCCTTTGCGCTCCGGAATCTTACCAACATGGCGAGTATTACCATGAATTCGGCGCAATAATGGGAGCATTTTCTCCTCAAAACATGGGTAGCATTCACTGCACCCCAAAAGCCCTTTACCAGCAAATTGCCCTTCTGAAACCCCACATTTTTCACAAACCTTGCCCGTTGTACTGGTTTGGCTGTAGCCACCGCTATTAAAGTCTCCATCCAAAAGGCCCGCCATGAATTTATTTAGGTTCATCTGTGGGAAAAATCCAAACCCCTGAATTTTGACTTCCTTGGCACATATTTCACAAAGGTGTGTTTCCTGTTTCTGTCCATTTATAATTTCAGTAATGTGTACTGTTGCCGGCCGTTGTTTGCATTTTTCACAGAACATATACTATCTCCCTTCATGCTCAATGAGATATCCTCCATTAGTGGTGAATCAACCGCTACGTAAGATAGCTTTTATCATTGTCTTTAGCAGGAGCGCCCTTAATCTATCCCGAGCAGGTATACCTAACCTTAAAACACTCCCGTCCACGGCAGCATGCATAATCCTGGCTTCTCTTAATGATATGAATTCCTCCTCCAATAGCCGCCTAATCATACCATCTGCATCCATTTGAGAAATAGCATCACCTATTACATCACATAGCTCAAGAACCGCTTCAGATCGGCTGCCAAGAGGAATTCTGATGATCCGGATATAGCCGCCGCTACCTCTCCTGCTTTCCACAAAATAACCATGCCCCACGGAAAATCTCGTTGTTAACACATAATTTATTTGGGAAGGAACACAACTAAAACGAACAGCCAGATCACTGCGCTGCACCTCAACACAGTCACGTTTGCTTTCAGCAAGAAGCTCCTTTAAATAATGTTCAATTAAATCTGAAATGTTATTCAAATCTATCAATCCCTTTGACGTTGACTGACCTTAACTATATTATAACGGAAAACAATTATAATTATCAACACTTTTTATTCTTCCCGCTGCAAGACATTCAAAAACATAAAACCGCGCCTCAGCACGGTTTTATCAAATAAAATGGCTCCTCGAGTAGGATTCGAACCTACAGCCTACCGGTTAACAGCCGGTTGCTCTACCGTTGAGCTATCGAGGAACGGTGGCACTACACTTACATGGTAGCATACTATGTCTGCCGCCATAAGTCAAGAAAGCGACACCAATTTATTATGCAGCCACATAAATGTTAGTGCACTTTTTCATGGGACGGGAGACCAGCTAACTCCTGTCAAGCCCTAACTTGAATATTTTATTGAAAAACAACC
>JABMJD010000034.1 GCA_013201395.1 Candidatus Syntrophopropionicum ammoniitolerans | reverse complement strand
TCTAAGGTGGCCAGGCTGGAGAGAATAGTGAGGTAGTTAAAAACTGCTCCCCTAAAAGCGGAATTTTAAAAAACATATTGACTTTTTAGAAAACCCTGCATATACTAAGCTACAAAGCGGCTAGAAAAATTATCAACTGGAAGCAAGCCTTGCCAGTAGGTTTACCCAACTTCCAACCGCTAAAATCTAATAAACAACTGAGGAAAAGGCAAATCAGCCGAAAGGCTGGGGCGCAAAGTCAGGAATCTAAGTCACCACCTGTTGATATGATAGTCCGACTGCCGAAAATAATTTTCGCGCAGTCTTTTTTAATTCCACTAAAAATCTAATAAACAACTGAGGAAAGGGCAAACCAGCCGAAAGGCTGGGGCGCAAAGTCAGGAATCTAAGTCACCACTGGTTGATATGATGGTCTAGACTGCCGAAAATAAATTCGCGCAGTCTTTTTTGTTTTCAATAGGCAAATAATGTTTAGTTTGGATCTTGGCCCCAATCATAAATATTTGAAAATTTATTGAGGAGGAGGTTAGATTATATGACTGTCCCAGGTCAGGTTTGGCAATATCCTGCGGTAAGAACACGACACCCTACATATAAAAAACAATTGCCGACTTGAGGCGGCAGCAGTGTGAATCCATAAACACAAGCGGGGGAGGCGCAAACCCGGGCGAGGATCCTTGGGTATGCCGCTGGTTTCAATTCCTGCTTGTTATGGCGGGACATTGTTTCATCTGCTTTAGTTAGCTAGTCATTCCTGACGAAAGGAGAATCGCGTATGTTTACCAGGCAAAATCTAGTTTTATTATCTAAAAAACTGGCTCTGTCTGTGTTTTTGGTCCTGATGGTTTTGTGTATTGCCGGCAATGTATAGACAGCCGCTGCTACCAATGTAACCATATTGGATGTGGACCTGGAGCAAATTGATTTGTCAAACCCTACATTAATATCAGGCAAAGCTAAAACGAAAGGTGCTGTTTACCGATATAACAATGTGCTTACAAAAGACGGGATAACCGTTTACGCTAAGGTTGAAATTCTAGAACAGGTAAATGCCACATTAGGAGAATTTGACGCCGAGGGCTCGGGGCAAAACCCGGTACGGTTTGAGCCTACAATCAGTACGAGCTCAAATTCAGGCGGATATTTCAAATTTAAATTTAGCTTTTTCGACACGGCAACAGAGGAGCCAGCTTACCTGCATGGCTTCGCCCTCACTGCTGTTGATATTGACGACGGGACTTAAAGTTTCACATGCAAATGGACTCACCCGTTTTGATGGCATCATACCCAGCCTTGCCGGGGTGAAATTCGATAATACCGCATCATATATTGCCTATTATGACTCACCCATATGCTATCTAAACATTGTCATTGGCAACACAAAATCTGTATCATCCGCCCGCATGAACTCCATAAGTCTTGGTAATGTACTGGGTGTATTTAGCAACCCGGTAGAAACGCCAAACCCTGATAAACCAACAATTGGAGTAACAATTCATGATACAGACGGGGCTTTGAACAGTGAGACAGATAATTTATCGAAAGTAAAAATATCTGGTACAACAACCGCAGGTACTGTTCAAACTGTGACGGTTAGTGTTACCGACGGGGTTAAAACCATCACTACCAGCACTACTGTCCAGGATGACGGGACCTATTCAGTTGTAATGGATCTGACAACCTTGCAGTCGGGGACAATCACAGCCGAAGCAAATGTGACGAATCCATTAGGGACTCCCGCAGACCCGGCGCATGATACATCGCAACTGACTAATAACTTAGTCACCGTCACCTATGATGAGAACGGTGGAGACAATGGGGCCGACCCAAAAACCCAGAAAGTTAACCACAACCAGCCTGTAGACACATTGCCCACACCGCCCAGCAAAGCTAATCACCAATTTACCGGCTGGAACACCCAGGCCGACGGCAAGGGAGATACCTTTGACAAAACCACAACCATTACCGGCGACATAAAGGTATATGCTCAGTACAAGATCAACCAGTATACCGTCGACTTTAACAGCAACGGCGGCAGTGATGTAGCATCGATAACCGGCATAGAAAAAGACACCACAATAACCTTGCCGGATAACCCGACCAAAAAAGGCTACACCTTTGAAGGTTGGTACACTGACGACGGTACCTTTAACGAGGAATTCACAGATAAAACATCAGTAACCGGTGACACCGAAGTCTACGCCAAATGGACGAAGGCAGTAGTGCCGCCGGAAAACTATACTGTAACATTTGAGGATCATGACGGAGCCGTGTTAAAGAGCGAAACAGTAGCCCACGGCGGCAGCGCCACAGCACCGGCGGAGCCCACCAGAAAAGGCTACATCTTCAGCGGTTGGGATGTACCCTTTGACAATGTGACAGGCGACCTGACTGTAACAGCCCAATACAAAGTTATCGCCAACAATCCCCCGGTGATTACCGGTGGGACCACTGCAGAAGGGGACAAAAACAGTATTATTAAGAACACAGCCACCGCCGAAGATGCCGATGGAGATGAATTGACCTTTACAAAAACAAGCGACCCGGCCAATGGCAGTGTCACCGTCAATCCCAACGGCAGCTATGTTTATGTGCCCAAACCGGATTTTACCGGCACCGACAGCTTTGAAATCACTGTCAGTGATGGCAGGGGAGGCACAGATACCAAAACTGTCACCATCACGGTCAATGACGCCGGAAACATTGATTTATATGGTTTCATTACCGACAAAAAATCTGCAGAGGCTGTAAAAAATGCCACTGTAGAGCTCATAGACTATCTGACGGGTACTGTTCTGAGAACAGCACAGACAGGCGAAGATGGTGGGTATAGCTTTCCAAATATTGAGGGGGACCTATACACCATCCGGGTTACCCATAATCAGTACAGTGACAATATGCGACAGGTGAGTGTTAAACACAGCAACGTTGTAGACGGCAAGGTGAGAGAGGACTTTGCCCTCTCCAAATACAAAATTACACTGGTAGCGAACCCGTCGTCAATTGTTGCCGACGGCCAGGAGGAAACCATACTCACAGCCAGGGTTTTAGATGAGGATAATAACCCGGTGGTGGGAGTACGGGTGGACTTTAGCGCCATTGGGGATATGGGTTACTTTTATAAAGGAAATCAAGCCCAAACGAATGCTGCGGGCCTGGCCACCATCCCCTACAGATCCATAAAAATAGAGGCCATATACAGCATTGCCGTGCCAGTTACGGCAAAGGTGGAGGATCCGGTCAGGGAGATTTATGCCTCAGATCAAATAGTGGTAACATTTGCACCAGGAAAGATCAGGGGTATAGTAACTGATAACAATAACCAGCCCATAGCGGGGGCAAAAGTAGTAGTAAAGCATTATGACGAATATGGTAAGGTAGATTTTCTGGCTACTTACACCACCGGTGCAGACGGTTCCTATGCCATTGCCATACCCAAGGGCGGCGAAGACTACCAGGTAGAGATTACCAAGCCCATTGAGGTATCCGGAGGCGTTGTGGAAAAGACTTTTGTCCAGACGAGCAAAGCCGGCACTATATCTGGCAAGGGGACAGAAGAATTCCCCTCTGAAAAAACTATCACCGGTGTCGTGGGAATAATCACAGACGATGGACAGAAAACACTGCTGGACAATGGAGAAAACAGGCTGGGTATAGAAGTGGTAGATGCTGGTGGTAATCTGGTACCGGGGGCCCTTGCTTCTATCAATCCAGATGGGGTATTCAGCGTCACCGGCCTAGAAAAGGATACGTCATACACACTGGCATTGAGTTACCAGTTCCCCGACGGCAGCAGGATCATTACCAAGAAAGTGGATGTCAGCATCAGCCAGGACGGGGAGGTATCTATTGGAGAAATACTGATTGACCCCTATGGCACCATTACCGATGCTGACACAAAACAGGTAATTGTGGGAGCAGAGGTAAAGCTGTACTACTATAAGGATAATCAACTGGTAGTATTGCCGCTGATACCAGGTTTTCTCCCCAACGACAATAAGAACCCGCAAATTAGCAGCAGCACCGGAGAGTATGCATATATGGTCTACCCGGATACGGATTATTACCTTGTGGCCACTAGGGATGGGTATGAAACCTACACCAGCCCCAAAATATCCGTATTTAAGGAAATCGTAAAACATGACTTCGAAATGCGGAAAAAAGGTTCCGGCTCCTCAGGCAGCGGTGGTGGTGGGGGTTCCGCTTCCACCAGTGTAGATGTGGCCATCGCCCTGGAGACGGAAAAACACAGAATTGCTGTCAATGACAGTGCCGTATTTAAACTAATTTATGGGAACAAATCGAACACCAGGGCAACTAATGTTAAGCTTTCTGTGACTATACCCCAGGAGTTCACCATCCTCCAGGCTCCAGGCGGTGCCCAAAGTGGCAATACCATTACCTGGACCATCGGGGAGCTACCGGGTAAGGCCGTAGCAGAGAGGGAATTCACACTGCGGGCCAACGACATCGGTGAAAAGGCATCTCAGTCTGTGACCTTAAATTCCCTGATCACCAGCACTTCAACCCTGATCAACACTGCTGATGACCAATCAGACCTATCAGTGCTGATTTACCAGGAAGGAGCAGAGGGAGAAGGCCTGCACAAAAGGTATATCAAAGGTTATCCTGACGGCCTAGTGAAGCCCGATAGGGAAATCACCCGGGCGGAAATTGCCGCCATCTTTGCCCGGCTGTTGGAACTGCAAAGCTATGCCACAAAAGATATCCACTATAATGATGTGGGGGATGAACACTGGGCAGCCGGCTATATTCGGGCAGTATCCTATAAAGGATTGTTCACAGGCTACGGTAACGGGTGCTTCCAGCCCGATGCCTCCATTACAAGAGCGGAATTGGCTACTGTTGTTGGCAATTATCTGGGAATTGAAAACCAAGGCAATGGAAAACCGGTTAAAACCCACTTCAGTGACACAAACGGCCACTGGGGTGAATACAACATCGAGCAGATATTCCGGCACGGGATCATCAAGGGATATGAGGATGCCACCTTTAGGCCCAACAATTCCATGATTAGATCAGAAGCAATGACCATGATTAACCGTATGCTCAATCGTGGACCCCTGACGGGTGTGGAACAGAGCTTCCCGGATATGCCAAAATCCCACTGGGCCTTTGGCGAGATAGAGGAAGCCGTGCGGACCCATACCTATTACTACACGTCAGATGGTTGCGAAAAAATGGCACAATTTATCCCCGAAGACCTCTGGTAAAAAGGCACAGCCTGGAACGGGTGGAAAGTGGGATGAGGGGGTAGGTCCCTCTCCCTGGTTCCATTCCCCCTTCTAAACTGGAGCCAAATTATGGGGCCGGACAGGCCGAAAATTAGTCCCAGAGTAAAGAACAGATATTTAAGGCTACAAAACACCATATACAAGACTTGCACACTGAAGCCGGGTTTAAACCCGGCTTTAGCTTGTTCCCATGCCTTTTTGGAAGAGGATTTGGCTGAGGGCAGGTAGGCCCAGAACGAATTGCTTGAGGAAATGGATAGGCTGGGGTTGAAATAGGTTCACCGGGAATCTAGAGCCTGATTGACGTCATCTAAGTCATAGGCTCTATTTTCCAAACAGAACTGGATCACCAGGTCATGAGTATCGCTATCAGACAGTGAGTAACCGGCAGCGCTTAAAAGCCTGCCGGCTTCTTCTTTGCTAAGCTCGAGGGCTAGGGCCAGAGCCGGTATTGGATCTGATTTTAGAAAAGTGCCGGTGGTCTATACCAGCCCTTTTGTAAATATACGGACCCCGGGCGCCTTTTTTTTCAATATATCTTAATAATAGCCGATTAAATCCCTGTTGGATGCGGTAGGAAAAACCATCCTAGATGTGGGTTGCAGGTTAGCAAAAGCAAGTGAGGCGGACAGGCAAGGTGATATTTGTGATTACGACCGACGGCCTTGAAAATGCCAGCCGTGAATTCGCCTATGAAAAGGTAAAAGAGCTGATCAAGCACCAGCAGGGGAAATACAACTGGGAGTTTAAAATTTCTAAGCCATTCTTTTTTACTGCAGGTACCTGCCCTATCCACGCACCGTGGCTTTCTATCACAGCCACGGTTTTTATTTTTGCCTCTAAGAAGGAAAGGAAGTTTTCACTTTCGAACAGGAAACCAGCAATATTTTGCCGAAACAGTTCAAAATGTCCTGTAAGGGTTTCATCAAGAAAATTACTAGGGAGGTTTAAAGTGAAGCAGAAGATATCTAACACCCCATATTATAAAAAACCCCCGTTCTGGGTCATTGTGCCGGCAGTGGTGGCAATTGTGGTTCTGGCTGCTGCATTGGCCACTAATCAAAAGCCCGGCCCTGTGGAGTCAAATACATATTTAGGCTATTCAATCGAAAAGCTAATGGCCAACAAGACCCCTTATGTGGGCAACAACAGTAAGGTTGTGGGCCTGATTGACGCCATGCCTCTGCCGGAAGGAATTACCCGCGGGACGGTGGAGCTGCAGACCGCCAACTTGCCCTATGGTATCACTATCAACTACATCATGCATGATTCCACCGGTGTGACAGTAAATGGAGCCATCAGTGGCGATGCTTTTTGCCCCAATGCCATCATCCTCTTCAGTTTAATAGATAACGTGGATGTGATTAATTGCCGGATCGAGGATCAGACCGGCCGGTATGATGGGACCTCATATTCTTTTCCCTTTACCAGGGAAATGGCCGAAGAATTGCTGGGCGGGGATGTGCGTCCCTTCTCGGCTAGTGCTGAGGCCCTAAAAAATTTTATTGACCGGGTAACAAGTATGTCATTGGAGCCAAAGATTGTTTTTCCAGCAACAGCCGGTATGATCGGAGAATACCTGGAAACAATTCTTTCCTCCCCCCGGGGTTCTGCCAACCCCCAGGACTATATAAACGCTCACCAGCACCAGTATGAGAGCATATTAAAAATGGGTGATGTGGCTCTTACCTACCTGCTGTCACAGTTTGAAAAGGGGGGCGATGATGATCTCAAAGGCCATATTATGATGGCTTTGTGCAAAGAATTTCTAGGCGCCAGAAACAATGTAACGGACGAGACCTTGACTCCTCAGGAATGGTACCAGGCACTGGCTATTCGGGAGGAAGTCAGGTTGCCCAATTTTGCCTATGAAGGTCAGGATCCAATCGAAAAACTGGTCTATGCTACGGAAATTGAACAGCATGGGGGTTATAAGGGAAGTGGTTTTACCGTTGTGGCGCCAAAAATTTTTGGCAGCTATGAAGAAGGAGACCTGCTGAAGGTCTTTGTCACCACCTATAGTGCGCGCTACCAGCTTTTTGATAATGTTTTGTCGCCGGAGGGAGGTAGTGTTATTCCGGCGGCAATCACCTATCGCAAAGATAACAGCGGCCGGTACATCCTGGAGAAATATGAACAAGCGGGAGACGGTACGGAATTTGGTCCCTCCATCAGGAAATATTGCACCATGCCCGCATCTGGTAAGAAAATCAAGGGCCTGGCAGATAAAATCCTGGCCCATTATGGAGATTATGAGGACATCTGCATTCTGCTGCAGGATAATCTGCACCAACACCTGCAGAAAAATGGTATTGATGGTGCCACCCTCACCAGCCCGTAAGGTGTGATCCTCTCGAACGAGGGGCCCCAGTTATATTAATACAGGATGGGGAAACAGGTTCCTGTGAACCCGCCGGATATTTGCGGCGTCTAAATAGCTAAAAAGTAACATTTGGGGGGATGGCGAGGTTATGAAAAGTGGACGGAAATACAATGTATTAATGTTTTTTGTCACAGTAATAGTCTGTGCAGCCCTGCTAGGTGCATGTAACGGCAATCCTGATAACCAGGTTTATGAAACAGGTAATGGACAATCTGCAGGTGCCTCCGGGGGGCAACATTCACAGGACACAATTGATGATTATTCGTTACTGGCCGACAGTCAACTGCTAACTCTAGGTGACTATTACAATGGAGCGACTCTCAGCGCCCTTCTCGGTAAACCAGTTTCGGAAAGCAAGGAGGTGCTGGGCAGGGAGGCCGACACCTTCACCGGTAGTCACATAAAAACACTAGAATATGAGGGCTGTATGGTCAAACTGTTTTCACCCCGGGATGACGGTCAGGAATTCTGGCTCATGAGTCTGGATTTAACCGGTGCCAGACTGCAGACACCCAGAGGTATTACCATTGGCTCCACCCTGGAACAGCTGATGGAAGCCTATAAAGGCATCGAAATCATCCCTGATGGGCGGATCGATGCCGAAAACTGCGCCTACCGGCTCGGTCAGGCTGCAGAATATAAAAATATCACTTTTGAGGTAGAAAAGGGCATGGTAAAAGAGATCAAGCTGTTCATAGAACTTCCATAATTAGGCGGGCAACCGGGAGCCGCGGGGATGTTTATCCGCTCACAGGACCACAGAGAGAGACCTTCCAGTTCGTTTTTTAGCATTAGTTTCTTTTTTTCGGGCCCCTGTTTATCATATAATCAGATCACAGTGCCGGGTAAGGTATCGGATGGGGCTGAAATTGCCGACAGGATGCCGCCATAGGCAGGAAGCCTTAAGGGGGAGTTCAAAATTAACGAAATTAGAATTGGCATAATTGGTTACGGGAATTTGGGAAAAGGTGTGGAGCAGGGAATTCAGCAGAATAAAGACATGAAACTGGTGGGCATATTTACCAGGCGCCAGCCGGTAGAGATCAAAACAGCTCTGGCAGGCGTGCATGTTTTTCATGTTGACGATGCAGAAAAAATGACGGGTGAAATCGATGTGATGATTCTTTGTGGTGGCAGCGCCTCAGATTTGCCGGTACAGGGCCCCTTATTTGCAGGTCTGTTCAATACCGTTGACGGCTATGATGCTCATGCCAAGGTGCCCGATTATTTCCAGGCCGTCAACAGCAGTGCATTGGCTGCCGGGAAGGTCAGCATTATTGCCGGCGGCTGGGATCCGGGGATGTTTTCCATCAACAGGCTCTATGCAGAGGCCATCCTGCCCCTGGGAAATACCTACACCTTTTGGGGCAAGGGCGTCAGTCAAGGCCATTCGGATGCTGTTCGCAGGGTAAAAGGGGTCCAGGATGCCAAACAGTATACAATCCCTCTGGAAAAGGTCATCGAAGCTGTAAAAAATGGCCACATGCCGAATCTTACAGCCAGAGAAAGGCATCGTAGGGAGTGCTTTGTGGTGATTGAGGAGGGGGCCGACAAACAGCGGATTGAGCAGGAAATAAAAACAATGCCTGATTACTTTGCGGACTATGATACCACAGTGCATTTTATTACAGCAGAAGAACTAAAAAGAAACCACAGCGGCATTCCTCATGGCGGGCTGGTTATTCGTTATGGGAAAACAGGTTTGCAGAAATCCCACAGCCATATCATTGAATATAAAATAGAGCTGGGTGCCAACCCTGACTTTACGGCAAATGTACTGATTGCTTTTGCCCGGGCAGCCTATCGTTTAAATAAGGAAGGCCAATCAGGTGCCAGGACAGTGGTTGATATTCCGCCGGCCTATCTTTCCCCAAAAGCAGCAGCCGAAATTAGAAGAACCTTCATCTAAAAACTGGAAAGGAGGGACGGGTTCCACATCCCACTTGTGTTTTATCAGCAAGCAGGCCATTCGGTCCCAATCGTCATTATACCCTTATAATAAGGAGCCTTTCTCCCTATAAAAAGAAAATGCGAGGAAATGTTCATGCTATCCTGGTTATCAGAGGAAACAAAAAGGTGGGTAGACAGGGGGATTATCACGCCGGATCAGGCGGAACAAATCACCAGCCTTTACCCAGCCACAAGCAAAAGCAGACTGATTCCGGTCCTGCTGCTCCTGGGGGCTATTTTGCTGGGAACGGGTGTCATCCTTTTCTTCGCTGCCAACTGGCAGGCCATACCCCCCTGGGGGAAGATCAGCCTGGTTTTGGCACCGTTAATTCTTTTTCACCTGGCGGCGCTGTTGACCCATAAAAACTATCCCCATTTGAGCTCCACCCTGACGTTGCTGGGCTGTTTGATGTTCGGCGCCGGCATCTGGCTGATTGCCCAAGTTTTTCATGTGGACGTCCATTTCCCCAATGGGATGTTGTTCTGGCTGTTGGGCGTTTTGCCCGTGGCCTTCATCCTGAGGGAGGAGCTGACCCTGGGCTTAAGTGCTCTGCTGCTGGCTTTTTGGGTATTGGCGGCACAGTCCGCCGCTCTGTTGGTGATCTTTCTGGCCTTGATGCTGTTTGGCGGGATATTTTATCTTACCTATACCCTGCGTTCTTCTTTTGCCCTGGTAGTTACCCTGATCAGTGGGGCTATATTTGTCAACACTACCATCTACCTGCTGCTGGCAGATAATTACCGGTTTGCGGAGGCTGCCTCCCTAATCCCGTTTATCCTGCTGCTGCTCGGGTCAGCATATTTTTACCTGTCCAAACACCAGGTCAACGAAGGCCTGGTAAACTTCCCTTACATATACCGATTTTTGGCAGTGGTTCTTACCGGGGGCGCCCTGTTTTTCATGTCCTTGGATTTTTTTGCCCGGGATTTCATCCAGCTGCGTCAAAGCGGGGCCGGCTATATCCTATTCTGGATCCTGTATATCGCTGTGGCGCTCCTGGGATCCTACACCATCAGCAGGCTCACCACCGATATCAAGGTGGCCATCAAAGAAAATTATGCCTGGCTGGCTGTTGATGCCCTAATTTTTATCATGCTTCTTGTGCCCATCCCGGAAATGGTCCTGCTCATTGGCTTGAACCTGTTAATGTTTATTTGGGCCCTGCTGTTGATTATTTCCGCCTATCAGACTCAGGACAGCCTGTTTTTTGTTCTGGGTATGATTGCCTTTAACTTGTACATCCTGCTGGAATATTTTAATTTCTTCTGGAAGAGCCTGCCCAAATCCCTGTTTTTTATGGCCGGCGGGGTAGTACTGGTTCTCTGCGGGGCGCTGCTGGAGCGGCAACGACAAAAAGCTGTCCAGGCCTGGCGGGAAGAAGGGGGGACGACCCGTGAAGAGGAGCTATAAAACCGGCCTAATTATTATACTGCAGATGCTGTTCCTGTTTGCCCTCATTGGTGTGCGGTACTTTACGCTGTCCACCGGTACCTCCATTCTGTTGGAAGCGGCGCCGGAGGACCCTTGGGACGTGTTTCGGGGTGAATATGTGCGCCTGGAATATGATGTGAACTGGATTGGCAGCGGGGATTTGCATCTTGGGGAGCCCCAAAACAGGGATGTCTATGTGCTGCTGGAAAAAGAGGAAAAGTACTGGCACGCGGTGGGCCTTTATGTGGACAAGCCGGATCTGAAGGACTCCCAGGTTTTTATCAAAGGTCGCATAAACTATTTTGATGAAGCAAAACGGCAGTACCGTGTGTTTTATGGCATTGAGAGCTATTATGTGCCCGAAGGGACCGGCCGAGCCCTGCAAAACACCGCTGCTTTTGAGGTTTTGGTGCGGGTGGACCGGTTCGGCAGCGGGGTAATAGAAAAGGTGTCATTTTTAAGCGGGGAAAAGGTTCTCAAGCCAGAATCCCAATAAGTGACAATGAGCGGGTGATTCAAGTGAGGTTCCCCTGATCCCATAATTCGAATCGCTGCCCTGTTTTGGGGGATGGTGGCATGTTTCCTAAAAAGAGGATTTATGTGGAGTGGAACGGAATGAATACAAAAATGCCAATTAGCAAGGGCGTATAGAAAAGGGCTGAAAAAGCCCGGTGGACGGGGATAAAAATGGGGTAGAGAGGTGTCTTGTGAAAAATCATATTGATAGTAACAACTATATCAAACCGGGGTTTTATGTGGACAGCGACGCTCCCAACGTGCTTGAATTTGCCCAGGTTCATGGGCAGGGTCATACATTGCGCAAAAAGGCGATTAGCCTTTTTTTTGCTGTTCGTGATGGTTTCCCTTATGACCCCTATAACGTGATCCTTAAACCAGAAGAGTTCAAAGCCAGTGTTTGCATCAGGAAAAATTCAGGCTGCTGCATACAAAAGGCCATTACCCTGGCTGCTGTAGCGCGGGCGGCAGGTATTCCCGCCCGGCTTGCATTTGCCGATGTGAAAAATCATTTGAACACAAGGCGGCTTAGAGATTTGGTGCAAACGGATATTTTTTACTATCATGGGATCACAGAGTTGTTTCTTCAGGGAAAGTGGCTAAAGGTCACACCCACGTTTAACATCGAATTATGTGAGAAGTTTGGCGTTAGGCCACTAGACTTTGACGGTACCAGGGACTGTATTTTGCATCCCTACGACATGAAGGGAAACAGACATATGGAGTATTTAAAATTTCATGGTAGTTACACAGACTTTCCCTACGACCTGATACGCTGTGACTTTATGCGTCTTTACCCGGCTTTATTTGCTGCCGAAAATATGGGCAAGGGTGATTTTGCCCAGGATGTGGCTGAAGAAAATAAACGGTTAGTTAATGATGGAATATAGCGCCACCTGGCGAAAAGTTAAATAGTGACTTCACTTCCTATCCAACATTCCAAATTTCCAACCTGCCAACTAACCCCAAAGGTACCAGTGTCTAATCCCCGAAACAGTAAGTGCACCGGTAAAAGCTCTTGGGGGCACAGTCTGGGTAAATCAGCTGTTCCGGTACCATTAACTGTTGATAATTTCCTTTGGCGGCAGGCGGCCGGGCTGGGATGGGGTCCCTTTTCCCGGAGTCTTAAAACCTTTGTACAGCACACAGCCGATAAATATTAGCCCTACATATCCTACCAGGGGATAAAACACACCCACAAGTTTGCCGAAGGGAAATAAACTGATAATAAAAGTGCCCCCGGCCACTGTGACCGCGAGGATCCTGTTTTTTCCAATATCCGCGGCAAAAAATCTGCTGCAGACAGTCCACATCATGGTGGCGCAGGAAGAAAAGATGCCCAGAATGAGGATGAGGGAAAATGCGGCTCCAAAAATGTGAGATATCTTTTTGGCCAGATATAATGTGGGAATAGCCAGGGCCGATGTGTTCCCTGCATCCAGCAAAATGGCTGTATTGATGATGGCAATGGTTGCTACCAGAGCCAGGGCACCACATAGCGCGCCCAGTCGGGCCGATTGCCTGTTTGTTGCCCCGGCGCCTAAAGCTGTATAATAGGTGCTGCCACAAAAAAAATTCAGCGATAGATATAAGGCCGCGCTTAAAAGCCAGTGGGGAGAGGCTTGGATGGGCTGCAAAACCGGTGTATACTGGGTCACCATTGCAATATTGTTTATGTCCCTTACTACCGTGATTGTGCCCACCAGCAAAGTGAAGATGATGATTACCGGGCTGATTACAGCCACGATTTTGACCAATTTTTCGAAGCCGATTAGGTAGGCGCATAGAACCAGCACTGCCAACAGGGCCGATCCAATATGGTGATTGATACCGTAATATTCAAAAAGGGTGGCGCCGGCGCCGGAGGTAAGAACGGACATCAGTAGCACCAGGGTTACAGGAATCAGCCAGGTGTACAGTGTGCCCAGCTTATTTCCGCAAAAATAGGCAAAATGGCTGAACTTTTCCGTTCCCTGATGGTCATAGCCGGTGGTGATGATAATCCGGCCCAGGATCAAGAAGCCGGCCAGGTTCAGGGCCACTACACCATAACCAGCATAGCCATAGCTGGAGAAAAACTGTAGTATTTCCTGCCCGGTAGCGAACCCGGCCCCAATCACCCAGGCCATAAAGGCTCCCGTGTACTTTAACACCGCCGGCAGGTTGTATTTTTGATTTTTCCTACTACTCATGGACCCACATCTCCAGTCTCCTGTACCCAACATCCTTAATCATAGCGCATCATCAAGCACAAAGATACATCAGTTTGGGACGGGGACATGGGCTGTCGCAAGAACAGCCGAGACCACTAAAATACTATTATTTTCTACCTTTCATTCTAAAACAGGGTTCGCAAACAGGGCATATTTAAGGAGGCTGCAGCAGCATGCCGGTTAATGACCTGGTGGGATTAATAATAACAACCGTGTTGGGGCTGGTATTTGTGATCATCGCCCTGGTTTTGCTCGCCGGCCGGGGTTCCTTTCTAATAGCCGGGTTTAACACCTTGCCGAAGGAGGAAAAAGAAAAATATGATCGGCAGGCTCTATGCCGGTTTATGGGTAAAATAATGTTGCCCATTGGCGTTCTGATGCCCCTTGTTGCTATCGGCGGCATTTGGCAGGTGACCTGGCTGCCTGTGCTATATGCCCTGATTGTAGTTTCCCTGACCATTTTTGCTTTAGTCTACAGCAACACCGGCCATCGTTTTAGAAAATGAATACCAGGAGGTGGCAAATAATGCGGGCCAGCCAAAATGTGTTACTAGTTAAGACGGTGGAGTTACTCAAAAATAAAATAGGCTCGGAGATCAACCAAATAAAGGTGGAGCGGGCCGTATTTGGCTTGTTTTTTTCCGGTGTCAAGCTTTCAACAGGCCACGGAGGGCTGTGTTTTACCCCGGTCAAAGAAATGCCGGAAGCTGTTTGTTGTCCCAGCTCGGCTCGGGCTATGCCTTTGTCCGGACGGCTTGGGGGGCGGGCTGCTTTAACCTATGTGGAAGACGTGTTTTCACTCAACCCCCTCAAAAGGACCCTGGGAATTGCCGTGCTCAACGCTCTCAGCACCTGGTGCTGGGAAAAAGAAAAGCCTACTGATTATACAGTAGTCACCGGCAGGGATGCCTTTGAAGAAGTGGATGTAAGCCGGTTTAACAAAACTGTGGTCATTGGGGCCCTGGTGCCGATTTTGAAAAAGCTGAACCAGGTGAGTGCCGACTATAAGGTTCTGGAAATGGACTCCAGGACACTTAAAGGAAAAGAACTGGATCACTATGCCCCGGCGACAGAAGCATCCCTCCATGTGCCCAGTGCTGATCTCTTGGTCATCACGGGGGTGACCATATTGAATAATACCCTGGCCGGTTTGTTAGAAATGGCCCAAAAAGGCGCTGAAATAATCGTTGTCGGGCCCACGGCCAGCATGCTGCCCGATGCTTTTTTTGCCCGGGGTGTCACTGTTTTAGGCGGTATTGTGGTGACCAAAGCCGATCAGCTTCTAGATATCATCAGTGAGGCCGGTTCAGGATATCATTTCTTTGGCAAATATGCCGAACGGACCATTGTGAGCAGAAAAACGCGCTAGGGAAGGGGGGATAGGCCTACCATAGGGATGTCAGGACGTGTAAAAATTATTTTTGGAAACAAGTTTTCCCACCCGAACACTTATACAATCCTTTGAATGGGGTTAGATGGGTATATACAGCCAATATCCACAGTAGAGCCCTCACTTTTTGCTTTAAAGCCATTAAATCCTTGATGTTTCACACTGCCTGACGTTCCTACCACTGAAAAAAAGTCCAGTTTCCCCGCCTTGAATGTGAGCTGGGATCCAGAAGTCCCAAAAAAACAAGGTTTCCTAACACTACTGGGAATGAAAAGCAAAAAATAATTGTGTTTTCATAGTTTCGGACGGCCGCTAATTCTGGCACATCCGGCTTTTTTTTGTGTACTTATACCTTTCGCCTACCGCAGTGACAATTCACCGGCACATTTTCCCCGGTAATTACAAAAAGCGAGCATATTTTCATATTGACACATTTCGATGTGAGGCTTATTATAATGTCATATCGAAAATAATGAATGCGAGGTGTGCTCATGGATAAATTTTATAAAGAAGGTGCCAGCGTGTTTAAAGCCCTGGGTGACCCCAGACGGGCGATGATAGTTGACATGCTTTCATGTGGGGAATTATGCGCCTGCAAGATCCTGGAGAAATTTTCAATATCCCAGTCAACCCTCTCCCATCATATGAAACTATTGTGTGAATGTGGTCTGGTTGTAGGACGAAACGAGGGAAAATGGACCCATTATTCACTCAGTGCCGACGGCATTGCCAGAACAAAGCAGTTCCTTTGCCACATCACAGACAGTAAGGAAAATCCCATTTACAAAAATATGGATCCAGATCAATGTTGCAGCAAATAAATGAAATAGAAATTCGGGGTGGCTAAACTATGTTTATATTTGCCTGGCTGAACAATCAATTGCTCAAGATGCAGTGGCTGTCTGATCTGGTTCAAGGGTTTGTAGAGCGGGTCCTGGGGCTCAGTGTCCAGGATCAGCTTGGCGGCAGTATACATTTTTTTGTATATGATGTAGTAAAAATATTTATCCTACTTTCTGTGCTTATTTTCACAATATCCTATGTTCAGAGCTTTTTCCCCCCGGAGCGGACAAAAAAAATACTAGGCGGCTACAGGGGGATCACAGGAAATATACTGGGGGCTTTGCTGGGTACCGTCACGCCTTTCTGCTCCTGCTCTTCGATACCGCTATTTATTGGCTTTACCAGCGCCGGTTTGCCCCTGGGGATTACATTCTCATTTTTGATTTCATCCCCGCTGGTTGACCTGGCGTCAATTCTCCTGCTAGCCAGCATATTTAACTGGAAGATAGCCTTTGCTTACGTTGTTGCCGGGCTTATTCTGGCTGTCATTGGTGGTACTCTCATTGGCCGGGCCAGGTTGGAAGGTTATGTGGAGCCTTTTGTTTACAGCAATACAATGGTCAATACAGATCAAGAGACAGTGACCTTAAAGGAGCGGCTTGGTTTTGCCGGGGAACAGGTGCTTAATATTGTCCAAAGGGTCTGGCTTTACATCTTGATTGGTGTCGGCATCGGCGCTGTCATCCATAACTGGATACCGGAAAATATCATCTCTATGGTGCTGGGGCAAGACAAATGGTATTCGGCGCTCATTGCCACTATTGTCGGGGTCCCGATGTATGCGGATATCTTTGGTACCTTGCCCATTGCCGAAGCCCTGGTATACAAGGGGGTAGGAATTGGCACGGCTCTGGCCTTCATGATGGCGGTTACCGCCCTTTCTCTGCCTTCTTTGATCATGCTTAAAACAGCAGTAAAATTCAGGCTTCTGGCTATCTTTTTCGTGGTTGTCACCATCGGAATCATTATCCTCGGGTATACTTTCAATGCCTTTGGGCATTTGCTGGTGTAATTTAATTAATTAAAATAGCAAAGGAGAAGGGACAATTGATTATTAAAATTTTAGGGACAGGCTGCGCTAACTGCAACAAGTTGGTCCAGAATACCAAAAAGGCTGTGGCAGCGCTGGGGATTGCCGCGGCTGTTGAAAAGGTGCAGGACATGAAAGCTATTGCCGGGTATGGCGTCATGAGACTGCCGGCTTTAGTGATTGATGAGGAAGTAAAGGTTGTCGGTAAAATCCTAAAGGTTGACGAAATAAAAGAGCTGCTAAAATAGTTTGTCACAAACAGGAGGCGTAGCAAGACAGGCCAAGCCCATAGGGACAGTCCTTCCCACAGGTAATAACACAATTCCACATAAGGAACCGGGGGAGGAGGAACTTGACTGGGTCCCGCATTCCATTAGGTCTGTTAGGCCTGCCACAATCTACCACAGATAATTCCCCCGGTCCTACGGGGTCCCAAAGCCCGGTTTCCCCGCCACTTTTTTGCTTGACAATGGTTCGGTGCCTAACTAGTATAAAAGTATGGAAAAATCAAGCACACTCGCGGTAACAGGCGTCTTGACGGTTAGCACAAACTATATTGTCGAGCAAATGGAGGTATTCTTTTATGAAAATTAAAGCCGCTGTCGTACACAGCCCCGGGCAGGATTTTGTCATTGAAGAGGTGGACTTGGCCCCGCCGAAGGAAAGTGAGGTTCTGGTGCGGATGGTTGCCTGCGGCGTCTGTCACTCAGATGCTTTTGCCAGGGACCAGGGGATACCCGTGCCGCTGCCGGCCGTGCTGGGCCACGAGGGTGCCGGAATAATAGAAAAAGTCGGCTCCGCCGTCAGCGGTGTAAAGCAGGGAGATCATGTGGTTCTATCCTACTTTTCCTGCGGTCGCTGTGAAGCCTGCTTGACCGGTCATCCCAGCCAGTGCGACCAGTCTTATGAGGTCAGTTTCGGCGGGGTATATAAGGACGGTACGAAACGCCTGTCCCAGGAGGGCGTGGAGATTTCCGCCTTTTTCGGCCAATCCAGCTTTGCCACTTATGTCGTTGCTGATGAAAGAAATGTGGTGAAAATTGATCGAGATGTGGATCTAGCCTTGATGAGCCCTTTGGGCTGCGGTATTCAGACAGGTGCCGGTACGGTGATTAATGTGCTGCGACCCCGGGCGGGCAGCTTGTTGGTGGTGTTTGGCTGCGGCACTGTGGGTTTGAGTGCTGTGATGGCCGCCAAAATAACCGGTTGTGGGCAGATTATCGGTGTGGACATTGTTTCCTCCAGGCTGGAACTGGCCGCGGAGCTTGGGGCCACCCATGTGATCAACAGCGGGGATGTGGGCGATCCAGCGGCGGAAATTATGAAAATTACCGGCAGGGGGGCAGACTACAGTATGGACACATCGGCTGTGCCGGCGAATATCACCAGTGCCCTGCGTTGTCTTAAAACCTTAGGCACTGCCGTCAGTGTGGGTTCCACCGGTGACAACGAAGTCTGCTTTAAACCCCAGTATGAACTTATGGGCGGCGGTAAAACATTAATTGGCGCCATCCAGGGCGACTCCATTCCCCAGCTGTTTATCCCCCAACTGGTGCGCTTCTACCAAGAAGGCAAACTGCCCCTGGAGAAAATCATCAGGTTTTATGAATTTACGGATATTAATCGGGCTTTTGCCGATGCTCATAAGGGTATTACCATCAAACCGGTGATCAGGTTTATTTGCTAACATCAATCCTGGCAGTTAGCGGTTATTTCTGTTGCGCTTATTTCTGAAAAGGGATTTCGATGCTGTCGGTTGAATTTTACCGGAAAAGATATTTTTAACAGCAGGCGCCAGGGCATTTTCCTGCCACATCTGATAAATATACAGCACTACGCCGTGCACGGTAAGAGTCAAAAATAAGCTGGTGCTGGTGGCATTAATATTTTCCCGTATGCCCCTGGCGGCCAACCAGGGGGCAAATATAAGGACAAATCCAAGATTTAAAATGGCGTCTACGGCAATAAACCGCCAAAACCTTTCATAGGTAAACCTGAAAAGCCACATTGTTAATACTGGTGCCAGACCCAGGTGGTAGGTGAAAATGTGACTCAAAGGGAAAGCCGATTCCTTAAAG
>JABMJD010000033.1 GCA_013201395.1 Candidatus Syntrophopropionicum ammoniitolerans | reverse complement strand
CTTTCAGTCCCCTTGTCAGCGGGAGTGGTACTGCAACAATAGCCATCGAAGCGCTGCACTACAGCAAAATGCCTACTTTCAGTCCCCTTGTCAGCGGGAGTGGTACTGCAACCCTTTAATGCCCCTTGAATGTGGTAATAAACTCCAACCCTTTCAGTCCCCTTGTCAGCGGGAGTGGTACTGCAACTTTGGACATACGCTCCGCCGCGCCTGTGCTATTATTAACTTTCAGTCCCCTTGTCAGCGGGAGTGGTACTGCAACGGACATATTGAGCATCGACAGCTAGGGAAAGACCAGAACTTTCAGTCCCCTTGTCAGCGGGAGTGGTACTGCAACTTTGGTGGTGGAAGGCTTTCAGTAACAGATAAGGTCATTCTTTCAGTCCCCTTGTCAGCGGGAGTGGTACTGCAACTTTGGAAGTGGACATCTACTATAACCCGCAGTACGTGGCTTTCAGTCCCCTTGTCAGCGGGAGTGGTACTGCAACACTACTACTCCATAGCCTTAAAATCCGATGGAACGGTGCTTTCAGTCCCCTTGTCAGCGGGAGTGGTACTGCAACCATTCTGCCAGTTAAGCAGAAACAGTTCAGGGTCAAACTTTCAGTCCCCTTGTCAGCGGGAGTGGTACTGCAACATACTGGAATTCTGTCTGGCCCCGCGATAGCGGGGCCCTTTCAGTCCCCTTGTCAGCGGGAGTGGTACTGCAACGATTTCATGGAAAATGCAGCTAGGGTTGTTCCTGTGGCTTTCAGTCCCCTTGTCAGCGGGAGTGGTACTGCAACACCTGCTCATATAGGCTTTAAGTTTATTTTAGTTAACTTTCAGTCCCCTTGTCAGCGGGAGTGGTACTGCAACACTCAGGCCAGGTTAATCGGCAAGGATGGCAAGGTTTCTTTCAGTCCCCTTGTCAGCGGGAGTGGTACTGCAACTAGACTTACCTCTCTCCCATGCTATCAATTGTCCCTCCCTTTCAGTCCCCTTGTCAGCGGGAGTGGTACTGCAACTGCGCTGCAGGAGCAACGGAAAACCGTAATGGATTTCTTTCAGTCCCCTTGTCAGCGGGAGTGGTACTGCAACCTAGAATTTGGCCATGCAAAGGTTGGTGGTGGTAGAGCTTTCAGTCCCCTTGTCAGCGGGAGTGGTACTGCAACAGGTGGCTGAAAATAAAAACCTGGCAGAATTAGCAGAAACTTTCAGTCCCCTTGTCAGCGGGAGTGGTACTGCAACGCGCATGTGGTTGAGGATGAGCAATTTTTCACAGCCATCTTTCAGTCCCCTTGTCAGCGGGAGTGGTACTGCAACATTACAATTAACCCTATTGTAATCATCATTTGTTTTACTTTCAGTCCCCTTGTCAGCGGGAGTGGTACTGCAACAAATACATGAGGTATCGTTGGTTAAGTGTGATATTTTCTTTCAGTCCCCTTGTCAGCGGGAGTGGTACTGCAACAGCAAAGACGGTGAGTACTCAACGCTTGAAATTAACTTTCAGTCCCCTTGTCAGCGGGAGTGGTACTGCAACCACGTTTGGCGTAAATATCGTCCCACAAATCCTTATACCTTTCAGTCCCCTTGTCAGCGGGAGTGGTACTGCAACTTGGCCAAGAAACTAACCAAGGCTGAAGTGGCCTTTGGCTTTCAGTCCCCTTGTCAGCGGGAGTGGTACTGCAACAACAATTACGGCGCCGATCATAGCGCGCCGCTTGAAAGCTTTCAGTCCCCTTGTCAGCGGGAGTGGTACTGCAACAGGACTGGGCCGGTGGCATTGCCCAGGTACATGAACGCTTTCAGTCCCCTTGTCAGCGGGAGTGGTACTGCAACCGACTACGGACGGGTGGTTCAAACCCCCGGCAGCACTGAGTTTTTCAGCTATCATGCCGGGCCAAATGGTCCCAAAATTTCGCAAATCCCCTTTCTGCTCCAAAACCCCTTCCTTTTGCGAAAAACCGTTAAACTGGGAAAATTTACATCACTATCCTTCTTCAGCCCGGGCAGCGGAAACCCTTCTTTTATTTTACCCGGGACACAGCAATCTATATGAGAAAAAATCATAGTCTGTTTAGCGGATTAAAACCGGCCGCCAGGCTAAACAGGTACACATTACCGGCCAATGGGACGAGGGACCCGGTTTCTTGTTGCACTCCTGTCCCATGCTGCACTTTGTTGCAACCGCAGATGAGATGGGGCACACACAACATAATCATGCTGTAATAATGGCATAATATTGATAAGGAGGGTTGATATAATGTCCGAGATCCGGCCTATAAAAGATTTAAGGGATACAAACAAAATTTCTGCTCTTTGTCACAGCAAAAATGAACCAATTTTTATAACCAAAAACGGCTATGGCGATTTGGTCTATTTACCTCTAGGGCTCGCCAGGATTTGTCTAGTATATACAACTATATAGCCAATGAACTGTATGCGAAGGATGCGGCTATCAACCTTTTAGAAAAAATAGAAGCCGGCATCATGAGATTAAAACCAAGATGTATTATAACCCCTATTGCCTGGAAGAAGGTGCTTCCACCCCAGAATCGCTTACAGGAATGCCCTCTACCCAAACAACATCTCCGTCTGCTGGGTTCACTGCATCACCAACGTTCACGATCCACCTTTTGTCAACCAACATCACCGGGTAGATCATTATGCGCTCTTCACCGGCTAAAATATAACTAACCTTAACCATAACTGTGTCCTGGTCACACATTTCACTGGATAGTATGGTTGGCGGTTGCTCCGCCAATAATCCCTGTTCATGCTGCAGTTCAATAGTAGCCCTTTGCACCTCGTCACTCATTCGCTTATTCACGGAGACTCTGCGCAAGGTGTCATAATCTTTGTTTTCCACGGCGGCGAAGAAGTCAAGGACACTTTGTTCGGCAGACTTTATAGACTCGTCAGACCTTACTTCATTAACATCTACAACATCTACTGGTCTAGACATCCCCAAAAAAATAGCAACTGCGATGAGGGGTAAGGCCAGGCAGAGCAAATAATTTTTAAATCCTTTCACAGCAGCGGACCCCCTTTTAATATGCCACACCAATATTCGCCAAGACAAGGTAGACTGACACTACCCAGTGTTTTTCTTAACAAATAGCATATTTCCCCATACCAAACACCGCTCCCTTGCCTACGTGAACCAGCTGACCCAAGCGCAACAGGGGCATATATGCCCCCAAATCTCCCCTATATTCCACCTGTCCCACCACGCCACCCATGTTCATTCTGCTGCTCTGGCGTGAGGAGTAGCGCTCCCAGTCCACCCACCTGGTCTGGCTTTGCACCAGGCACACTGCCGCTGCCCGGTCAATGAGCCCGGTAAAATCAAGCTCCGGCTCCCAGCCGTGATGAAAATAGGCCAGTGAAGAAATCCGGCGCAGCAGGCTGCGCATAAGCACGTGAAACTCCACCCGCTGTGCATATTTGTCGGCAAATTTCAGCCGGGTCATAGTCTGGAATTCCAGGCCCACATTGTGAACAGGAGGGATATCCGCGGCCGGGGCGGCGAGCTGATGGGCATCAACTATCCAGGCCAGCTCCATATTTTTAATCATCTGATCCGCTGCCTGGTAGATTATCTCGCCGGCACCGCTTACCGGGTGAATAGCCTTCACTGTATGAAGCTGGAACTTTTTGCGCTGCCGGCCGATACCCACTTCCCCCAGTTCCCGAAAGGCGACAATAAAATAAGGAAGGTAACCGATGGCCTTGCCCACAAGAAGCAAATGGAAACAGAGTTTTTCCCCCGGGGCGTATTCGGTTTTAGTTTCCAGAGGCGGTTCCAGAACAAAGGGGCGGGGTATGCTGGAATAGCTGCGCAGTGCCTCTGAACCCGGCGGCGGCGCTGTTTCAAAAATGTAGGCATAGGGGCAGCCTGGCTGCAGCAGGCAGGCCCTGCACTGGGTGCGGGGCAATGAGCAGGCGATGCGTTTAAAGACGGCACCAAAGCCCCCCCGCAAGGTGGAACCCTTGTAGGGTGGTAGGGTAAGTCCTTCCCGGCCCGCCTCTAAAGACAATTCGTACTTGGCCACATGAAAGTTGTTTTGCATGAGAAACTGCCCTCCTACACCAAAATTGCTATGTTATATCCAGGCGCCGGCGACTATTGTTTTTCTGTTATGGCAGACAACTGGGGTGTTTCCACATTATTCCCATTTCGATAAGTTTCAACAGATCCCTCTATGGGGGGGCCAATAAGAGGGATAAAACAAAAAACCGCCTGACGGCAGTTTAGTGAACAAAGAGTGTTGTTGTTAAGGCAAACAGGTGTCTGGCCGAAATAGGAGCCAGTTCTTGTACTGAGGCTTCCACAATCAGGCTCGGATCCAGGAGAGCCATTATGGCTACCTTTTCCCCGGTGCCCTGGTTGGTGTAAAAACCGATAATACAAAACTGCATGTCCTCGCCATATATCTTTCTGGTAACAATATCTCCAATCTTCATGTCATACCCCCCATAAAGAGAAAAAAACCTTAATCTTTCTTATAACATATGCCTCTGCAAAAAAAGTTGTGTATAAATCGGGCATTGTTTAAACAGACCAAATAAAACCGGGGGTATAATAATTGCCAACTTGGGAGCATAGGCATGGCTATTTACATATTGTCGAAATGCAGGTCTATTGATACTATATCTGCACAGTTACTAAAGTCGTCTTATTTTGCCGTTGGGTGAGCTGCTACCGGTGCCGCCGATGGTCAGTTCCTTGATCGCTATGGTGGGCTGGGCATCACTGACCGGTACACCCTGGCCATCTTTGCCGCAGGTACCGATGGTAAAGCCCAGGTCGCTGCCCACCAGCTCTATCGTGCGCAGCACTTCCGGCCCGTTTCCTGTCAGGGTGGCACCCCGCACCAGGGGGCCGATTTCCCCATCTTTGATCAGGTATCCTTCCGCCACATCGAATACAAAATCACCGGTAGTAGTGTTAACCTGGCCGCCGCCCATTTTTTTTACCAGCAGACCGTTTTTAGTTTCTCTAATTATTTTTTCCGGATCCGTGCGGCCGGGGGCAATGTAGGTGTTGCCCATCCGGGGTATCGGCTTATGTTGATAGGATTCCCGGCGACCATGCCCGTTGGACTCTCTGCCGTCCTTTACGGCAGTAAGCCGGTCATACAGATAGTCTGTCAGCACCCCTTTTTCGATCAAGTGCACCTTACGGGCCGGTACCCCTTCATCATCAAAACGGTATGAACCATACCGGTGATCAATGGTGGCGTCATCATACACACTCACCTCTTCGTCAGCCACAACCTGCCCCTTTTTGCCCGCATATACTGATAGTTTTTTTTGCACCAGATCGGCCTCCAGACCATGTCCACAAGCCTCATGGACCATTGTGCCCCCTGCTTCGGCCGCCATCACTACCGGCATTCTGCCTGCAGGCGCGGGCCGGGCTTTTAGCATTTGCAGAGCCCGTTTGGCCGCTGAGGCGGCTGTTTCTTCTGGTGAAAACTTTTTGAACAGCTCAAAACCGCACAAGCTGCCCACGGCTTCATAGCCCGTTTGTATCGTTTGTCCTGATGAGGCCACAGCCTGGACAACAAACCTGGTGCGGATCCTTTCATCTTCTACATAGTTTCCATCGCTGTTGGCCATGGTCACTTTTTGTATCACATCACCGTAGCCCACAATCACCTGTTTAATCTGTTCCTGATCCACCGCCCGAGCCGCCTTATTTGCTGCTTCCACAACGGCTACCTTGCGCTCGGTAGAAACATCTTCCGGCCTTTCTGCAAAGGTAAAATCCACCTGGGGTTTTACCCTGGTAAAGTCCAGGTTAACCCCTTTTTTACCGCTGATGGCCCCGTGGCTAACCACCTGGGCTGCCTCTAGGAGCCCTTTCCGGGACAGGTCATTGGTATAGGCATAGGAGGTAGAGGTGCCGCATAACACCCTGATTCCCGCCCCTGCTTCCACACCTGTATGGACCCGCTCAATTTTATTGGCTTCACAGTTGATGCCGGTGCTGCGTTTTTCCTCCAAAAAAATATCCGCGAATTCCCCGCCTCTGCTGGTGGCGGTGTCAATAACCTCTTTGAGAATTTTTTTATCAATCAGGTCGGTTCACCCCATAGAATAATCTTTTGTCATCATGTTTACCATTATAATGTTTACTACCAGGACACGTTTAATACCATTACCAGGCTTTCTATATAATTATATGGACACAGCCGTTAAAGGTAAAGTTGCAAATGCAGGATTATCCAGTATCATCATCACCGGCCGGCTCTGCTTTTGGTATGTTTATTTTTACCCCTGCCGTGTTTGTTTGCTGTGACGGCCCAGGGGCGCCAAACTGCCTGTCATGGATTTGCGGGTAGCCCGCTACTACCGGTGCCGGTGTTACAGTAGCTGTCGGCAGAAAAACATCGGCTCGTCCGGTCAACCACCCGGACATTTCCTCCCGGTATAATTTCCCGGCCGGATCCTTTAGGGAAAATATAACCAGGCCGGCTGCGGCCTTGACCGTTCCCGGCTGAGCTGTGCCTTCATTTGTTTCGGCACCAGGCTTCGGTTTTGTTGTTTCAATGTTCAGGCTTCTTATTTCCAACAGGTTGCCATCATTATTGTTTTCTAACTGTTGAAAAAAATTGATCAAACTGCAGTAGTCGCCCTGGAATACAACCTGCACCGGCAGCTCCAGGGTATACTTTTTTTCAATAATATCCCCCGGTATGATTTCCCCGGCGGCAACCTTGCTGGCTGCTGCTGTCAACCCGAGAAAAATCAAGTCCGCCCCATCCCGCGTCACCTGTTGAAAAAGGTGACTATGCAGCGCATATTCCTCTCTGGCCCGGTTAAGCCTGTCGGTTTCTTGATCAAAAGCCGCTGCTGCCGCCTGCATTTGCCCCAGGTGATCACATTCTGCCAGCAGCTCATTTTTAGACTGGAGATATAATTTTACCTGGGGCACCAAAACGAAATACACCAGGCAGCCTAAAGCCGCACCAATCAAAAGCCCACCCCACAGGTGATAACACCGGCCGAATATCTTTTCCCTGATCAACCTTGAATCCTCGTGGCGGCAATAATTTTAAACTCCAGGCCTTCACTGACAGCGTTTACCCGGACTAATTTTACCTCTGTAAAATAAGGCAGGCTGCCTAAATTTCTCAGGAATACGCCTATCGAAGGCAGTGTCCTGGCCAGGCCTTGACAGGACACCAGAGTGGGTGGGGCATAGGGATCTGGTTCTTTTTGTTTTTGATCCGCCGGGGGGTGAAAGGGTTTATCGGCAACCTCCAACCTGGTCAGCGACAAGTCAATGGGTGCAATATCTCCCAGGTCATCCAGCAGGCCGGACCAGGACCTGTGGTTTGTTATAATTTGATCCAACTCATTCATTGCGGCTTCCAGGGCAGTTCTTTCCGCAATCATATCCTGCACCTGTGCCGCTACCGGTGATAGAAGGGCAATCTCCGACTTTGTTTCCGCCAGCTTACCTTTTACTACGCTAAGGTTGATCATGAAGACAGCACAACAGACCAGGACGAGTGCTGTCGGCAGCCCGATCATCAATATTATCCTCAGTCGGTGCAGATCAATTGTACCTTCCTGCTGCAGGTGTGGGGGCAGCAGGTTTACCCTATATAAATCCACCCCGCCACCCCCTTAAAGCCAACCCCACGGCAACTGCATAGGCTGGTTCATATAGTTCATCCCCCACAAAATTTATTTGCGGGTGGCCGGTTTCAGCATCAAACCCCAGGCCGGGGTGCAAAAATTCATTTATTTTGTCCAGTCCATTTACCTGGCCGCTGAGCAATAGTCTTTCTACAGTAATTTGCTCCTTGGCCCCATAATAAGCCAAAGAACGCTGCAGTTCGTTGGCGATGCCTGCCGGATCCTCACTACCTACCGGCAGCAGGCGGGTAAAACTGATTAACCCGTTATTGATCAAAACTAGCAGGGTGTTATCCCGATCCACATCCACCAGGGCTGTGCCCCCCTGGGTGGTTCCGCCAAAAACTCGCCACAAGGCCAGTGCCTGCAGGTCTACCACCGTTAGTGTGTAACCGGCGCGGGTAAAAATACCATGATATTGATATATGATGGACAATGGGACTGCCAGAATCAGCAGGCCCTCCCGGATTTTTCCGGCGGCAGCCTCAGGCTCCCCTGCCTTTTGGGGCTCAATCTCTTCTCCCGCCCGCCCCAACCAGACATATCTAATCACCAGCTGGCTAACCGGGTAGGGGACATATTTTTGTATCTCTGTTTTTATTACCGGCCATAGCTCCTTTTCACTCATCCTAGGCAGTTGGACAATCCGACATACTACCTTTTCAGCGCCGATGCAGGTGATCACCTCCCTGTGCGGGGGGTGAAGAACTTCCTGCAGAGCCTGAATCAAGGCCTCCTCGTCCAGATTATCGCCCCAGACCCCCGGCGGGCTTGGTATCATCCCCAGGGCCGCTACCTCCGGGATCCCGTCAGTTACCTTTATCTCTGCTACCCTGATATGGCCGGCCCGAATGTCTACCCCGGTAAAGTGTCTTTTTTGCGGCAGCAGCCTACGCAAATATTCCTTTATACTGATTCGTACCATTTAATTATCCTCACAAAACAGGTCGTCCAACTGCTGCTGTACTGGAAAGAGTTGAGCATATCCTGATCATAAACAATGTTCATTGTGCCGGGCCCGGTCAAATCCATTGCCAGCAGGCTGCCCTCGATGATTGGACTGCGGCTGTCGTTAACCTCCTCAGCATACAGAAGGGCATCTATTTTTACACCGTCCCCGGCAAAATTGACTGACCCGGACACAAGTAGGGCCAGGCTGTCCCTGGTGCTGTTTTTGATCAGGTTCCCCAATGTAACATTGCCATCAACAACCAAAAGGGCGTTGCCTCCATATGACCCCGAAAGGGTACAGTCACCGGCCAAAAAATATATCCCCGGCTGAAAAAGCATGGTGCCCTCGGTAACTGGGGGCAGTTGACAATAGCCGGCATTTTTGCTGTACCAGTCCAGCCTACCGCTGGGAAAAAATACAGGAAATGCGCCCCGGTCGGGTATTTTCCTGGCCAACGCAGCGGTAGAAAGGACCACAGTGATGTCCGCCAGCTCTACAGGGGCCTTCTCTATATCATCAACATAAACATTACCATTAATAAAAAACGGCCCCGTACCGGTTAAGCCCACACCATCCAGGGCATAGATGTCTCCCTTAATCTCCACTGCAGTACCTTCTTCACTATGCAGGCCAAGAAAGCCGTGGCAGTACAAGTCACCACAAATGCTTGAACCACCGGCTATCACCACATCGGCGGCAAAATAGGCGTCAGCTTCCAGGTTGAAAATGTGGCCATCGGCAGCATCAGTGTTGGCCAACCATAACCCGCGGAACATATCTTCGGGATAAATATTTTCTAATGCCGCTTCTACAGTGATCCCCTTTGTACTAGGGCCACATTTACCCCGGCATTTAATTTCCAGAATGGTCCTGCCTTGATCCTCCACCAGCTTTTTTACCTTGATTGCCGTAAATGCGCCCTCTCCATAGGCATTTCCACCATTAAGGATATTGGTGAGAAAATTATATTCACTGCCGATGCGCAAATTTCTCAGCCAGGATGGGCCGCCTTTCGCCGCTGCCAGAACCTTTTCCACACCGGCCTCAGCAATATAGTAAGCTTTTTCCTGGTTTATTTCGCTGGCAGCAATTCTTCCTGTATTAATCCCCAGGGCCAACACAGCACTACAAAGCAAAAAAATAGTCATCACCAGAACCATTACCACCAGCACACCCTGGCCTTTAACGTCACCAAGCATTATCCCTCAGCCCCAGCAGTTAGTTCACCCTCAGGCGCACCTTTGTACTCATCTCCGTAATGCCACTATGCCCCTTTTCCCCCTTGATGGTAATGGTAACCAGCCTGCTTTCCGCATCATAGTCAAATTGTAAACACTGTATATAACTGGATATCGGCAGGTAAACACCGCCCACGTTTACCTTTGCTTCCCGCTGTTTGGGATCATGCCTGTAACCCCTGATGCTGTCCTCTGAAGGAACCAGAACAATTTGGGCATCATTATATGCCGTCACATCCGCCGCCTGCCTGATGCTGCGGCTAATATTTTTTAAGGCGATGCGCATGTTTTCCTGCACCTCAATCCTATCCCTGTCCCGCAGGAAGGAAATATGTAGATTTGAACCAACATAGAGTGCTGCCGATAACACCAGGAAAAATATTACGGCAGCAATCATGGTTTCAATGATGGTAAATCCTTTATGATCACCCATGCCTGTTATCTCACTAGTCTTTCTGTTGTTAAAGAAACTTGCCGCTCCTGGTTTTTCTCAGTATAGTACACTGTCACCTGGAGCGTTTTGGTTAAATCGGTAGTGTCGCCTTCCACAACATTGATTGTGTAGTGGTAATCAGTGGGGTAGTAGCGATAGAGCAGATAGAAAGAACTGGTGTCCGGTAGAACCTGCCAGTCCCCATCCAACACTGCCTGATGGGTAACACCATCATAACCAGTAATCTTTTTTATTTGTCCACTGCCCGTACCGCGGCAAATAGCCAGGTTATAATTCTGGTAAAAATTCTTAGCCCCGCCGGCCCGCTGTTCCAATGTTACTGTATTCCCTGTAGCCCCCTGCACCAGCCCCAGCCTGGCGTCCGGCATCCCTTTGATTTCTTCAATCAGCCCCCGGGCCAGATTCAGGACCGCAACCTTTTCCCCGGCCACAGCAGCATAAACACTGCCGTCCCTATACATACAGAGCAAGGGAATAATCGTCACCCCAAAAATAAGGAGGCCAACAGTCACTTCTATCAGGCTCATGCCCTTCTGATTAAAAAAAAATGCCAACGCCGGCTAACCTCCTTAAGAAGAGGGTGGTTTACTATCCACCCTTACTCTGCCGGTTATGGAAGCAACAATTACATAGAGGAATTCATCATATTTATTACAGACGCTGACATGCCCGCCGACCAGAGCACCGTTTTTGCGTACGGGTTCCCCGCGCAAATTAAATCTTAACTTATGGTCGCAATTGTCCGGACTGTTTTCAAAATTAAAATTAGTGGTCACTAAATTAATGCCACCGGGCAAATAGGTCGTTTTATGGCTGTAAACACCCTTTTTTAACAGGTACCTATCATTTACAGGGTCGAAATGGATGCTGTAGTCAATGTCTCCATTAATACTATATTGCTGCACCAGACGCAGGTCCGCCACCATCAGGTGGGCCGTTGCATGCAGCTTTTGTCTTTCCAGCACCCGAAAAAACACCGGGGTAAAAGATATAAAAACAGCAATTATGGCACAAACAATAATGCACTCCAACAATGTGAAGCCCCTGCTGTCCAAAACCATTTTTTTAAATTGTGTGTAACGCTGAAAAATCATCGATTTTAAACTGCCCTGATTAAAGACAAAACCGTTTTTGGATCATTTGTTCCAATTTGACATATCTTCACCATTTACCTTCGGGTAAAAACTCTACATTTGTCGAATGCAAAATATTTTTTAGGCATAGAATAGAAAGATTAGTGAATTTAGAATATTGCCTGCCATATACTGACAAAGGGAGGTTGTCCTGGACTATGCCGGAAAAGAAGGAGAAGAAAAACAGCGGAATAGTTGAAACCATTCAAAAAATTGATCTTTTTAAGGGGGACAAAGAAACGAAGAATGCCAACGAAAAAATCTATTTTAATATTAACTTTCCGGAGTTAAATCAAGTTACCGAACCTGTTGAACCGGATCCGGCTATTCCTAAAAAAGAAAATAAATAATAGTGTTCCCAACATGGCCGCAAATTTGCAGTCTGCCGATTGGACCCTTGATTATTGCGCAAACCACTGGTATCGTATAAAATAGTTTTTGCTTCGTCAATGAATTATTAAATGAACAATAAAAGGGGATAAATAATGGATCGCAGTATAGCCATGCGCGATCAGAACATCGGCAGCCTGCTCTGGAAATTCTCCATACCGGCCATAGTGGGCATGATCATCAACGCGCTCTACAACATAGTAGATAGAATATTTGTCGGGCGCGGCATTGGTTTTATAGCCATAGCAGCCACAACAGTTGCCTTCCCAATTATGCTCATAATTTTTGCTGTAGCCATGTTGATTGGCATCGGTGCTACAGCTTTAATTTCCATCCGCCTGGGACAACAAAAAAAAGAGGAAGCGGAAAGGGTAGCCGGTAACGCCACAGCGATGCTGATAATATTGCCTTCTATATTAGCAGCCATCTACCTGCTCTTTCCGGAACCGATATTAATATTGTTTGGCTCTAGTAAAGATGTTTTGCCTTACGCCCGTGACTTCACCCATATCATCATGTTGGGGGCACCTATAGGGGCCATTAGCTTTGGTTTAAATAATTTTATCCGGGCCGAGGGTAACCCCCGGCTGGCTATGATGACCCAGATCATCGGCGGTGTGACCAACGTTGTCCTGAACTACTACTTTATTTTTGTATTGGGCATGGGCATCAAAGGCTCGGCCCTGGGCACAGTACTGGGGCAGTTGGTATCCGCCCTCTGGGTAATAAGCTATTTTCTCTCCGGTAGAAGCCTGGTAAAAATCAGGATAAAAAATTTAGTACCCCATTTTCCCACCCTGATTGGCATCATGTCTATCGGGTTTGCTCCTTTTGCCATGCAAATGGCCACCAGCGTTCAGCAGTCAATACTCAATAAAACCTTGCTGGCTCACGGTGGAGACCTGGCCATTTCTGCTGTAGGGATCATCATGAGCGTAATGACGCTGATGTTTATGCCCATAGTGGGCCTGAGCCAGGGTGCCCAGCCGTTGATCGGCTTTAACTACGGCGCCCAGCAGTTTGACCGGGTTAAAAAAACAGTAAAGATAGCGGTGATTGCCGGCACCGGCATTGCTGTAACCGGTTATCTGGCCATTCATATTTGGCCGATGCAGATTGTGGGACTCTTTAGTGAGGGTGACGTGGCCCTGTCCAACATGGCTGCTGGAGCGATGAGGGTGTTCCTGGCACTATTTCCGGTGGTAGGTTTCCAAATAATATGCTCTAATTACTTTCAGGCTGTGGGCAAACCGGTGCAATCCACTATCCTTAGCCTTTCCAGGCAGGTACTATTGTTTATCCCCATGCTGCTGATTCTACCCCGTTTTTGGGGCATCGATGGGGTATGGAGATCGGCACCCATAGCTGATGGTTTGTCAGTGATGTTGACGGCAGCTATCTTCTACCTGGAAATGAAATATCTGCCCAAAAATGCTGTCCTGCCAAAGGAAGCAGAGGCAGAAGCCTAGACGGGCACAAAAAGGTGCACAAAATATAAGGACGGCCTTTACGTCAAACTGATCAGTTTGACGTAAAGGCCGTCTTGATGCAATGCGGTGGAAAAAATGTTGGAACACTGCCCTTTGTAGCCTTTGGAGCTAGATAAATCTGTCTAAACGACCATAGGGCTTCTTTTTTTGGTCCACTGTTTCAGACTTTTGCTTCTCCTGGAGATCACTGTCACCTTCGCCTTTGATATAGCTTACCTTTAAATCCAGGACGTATTGATTGTCACCGAGAATTTTGCCGGGCAACTGAACAGTAATGACATCTTGTTTGTTTTCGTTTTCACCAGAGATGCTCCCGCCCATGCTGTCAGAAAGGGAAACCACCTTGTTGTCAAGGACCTTTGCCGGCTGGGGTGTTTTAGTATTGAAATAAAATGTTGTTGCCAATAAACCAATAGAAAACACTACCAGTCCAATGCTTACAGGTTCCACCTCAACCCCTCCTTCTAAACCTTATGTAATATTTGATTTACAATTTGGGAATAAAAATAGACTGCACGAAATAAGCTTCGGCAGTCGGACGATCATGTCACCTGGTGGCGATTTAGACTCCTGACTTTGCGTCCCAACCTTTTGGCTGGTTTGCCCTTTCTAAGTCATTTTTATAATTTTAGCAATTGTCGAACCGATAGGCTATTCTAGCCAACGGCATTTCCTTATATCTAATAATTCTTTGAACTACGACCTATTACTAGTATACGTCAAAGTTTACCATACGGTCAATATGTTTGCAAAAAATACTGGTTATGAAATTTAGAACCATTAATACCGGCGGCGTCTGTTGGCCTGCAACCCGCCGCGGGGGCCCAGTATTTGGTACCAGACCATACCCTTGATTACTTCATTTTGGGTAAGGCCACCTGTCAATAATTGATGGCCGCTGGTTGCGGCATCCCTGTCGTCGCTTTCGGCGTAGGGCACCACTACCGGCTCTGCCAACCGGCCCTCCTGTCCGGCCTTGCCGGCCCAATTACTATTATGGCCACCGGGCTCAGCGGCTGAGGCTGTCTCCCAGGCAGGCCCACCATCATCACTATAAAGGTAATCCTCCTCCATGTAGGCAGAATCCCTCACGCTGTAGGGATAATCCCCCTCACTATAAGAAAAATCGCCTTCACTTTGGGGGTAATCCCTCTCCATGTGGGGCAGCTCCCCCCGGGGCAAGTCAACCTTGCCCGGGGATTTGTAACGCCCAGACTGAACGCCGATAGCCCTTAAAATAATTAGGACTATAATCGCCAGCCAAAAATATTCCACTATATCACGCCCTTGATTTTACGTACTATTTACCCACCTGCGGTGTGGGGCCACCATCTTTACCTTGATCCTGATCACCCATTTTGGCCAGTGAATCACGCATTTGTGTATCCGCCAGGATGTTTTGCAGATTATAATAATCCATTACACCCAGCTTACCTTCACGCAGGGCATCAGCCATAGCCAGGGGTACCTGGGCCTCTGCTTCAACCACCTTGGCCCGCATCTCCTGTACCGCAGCCTTCATATCCTGTTCCCTGGCCACCGCCATAGCCCTTCTTTCCTCAGCTTTGGCCTGGGCAATGCGTTTGTCAGCTTCAGCCTGATCTGTCTGCAGCTGGGCCCCGATGTTGCGGCCCACGTCCACATCGGCGATGTCAATGGACAGGATCTCAAAAGCCGTACCGGCATCAAGTCCCTTGCTCAAAACAGTACGGGAAATCAAATCAGGGTTCTCCAGTACATTTTTGTGGGTTTCTGAGCTGCCCACAGTGGTAACTACACCTTCACCAACTCGGGCCAGAATAGTTTCTTCCCCGGCGCCGCCGACCAAACGGTCGATATTGGCCCGCACAGTCACCCGGGCAATAACCTTGACCTCGATGCCGTCTTTGGCTACCGCCGACACCAGGGGAGTCTCAATCACCTTGGGGTTGACACTCATCTGCACAGCCTGAAAAACTTCCCTGCCGGCCAGGTCGATGGCTGCCGCCCGTTCGAAAGGCAGTGGGATGGCGGCCCGCTCGGCAGCAATTAAAGCGTTGACCACCGCGTCAACATTGCCTCCGGCCAGATAATGGGCTTCCAGTTGGTTTACACCAATTTCAAGTCCGGCTTTGTCCGCCTTGATCAGCGGGTTAACAATCCGGGCCGGCGGTACCCGCCGTAAACGCATGCCGATCAGGGTAACAATGCCTACTCTGACCCCGGCTGCCAGAGCGGAAATCCATAAACCAACAGGAATAAAACTGAAAATGATCACCACACCGATCATTATCAAAAAAACAACCAGCATACTGGCAATAGCTCCTGGACCTATGCCCATATTGATCACTCCTCCAAATCCTTGTCTGATAAAATTATTTAGCCGCTGCTATTTCTTTAACCACAATCCTGGTGCCCTCCACCTTGATCACCCTGATCTGCATACCAGAATGGATAAATTCCCCTTCAGTGACCACGTCCAACCGTTGCCCGGCCACTTCTGCCGTGCCGGCCGGACGCAGCGGGGTGAACGCAGTACCTTCCTTGCCCACAAAAAGGCTCATTTCCGGTGCCGGGGCCACATATCCTTCTTTGTTATCCTGTTTGTTTTGCAAGGCCAACCTGTTCCACAGTTTTAAGCGAGACATCAACTGCAGCCCCACTATAAAAATGACTATCGTGGCAATTAGAGCCACAACCAGGGCCACTGTAGCCTGAGTTATATCTACCGCCAGCAACAGCACGCCCCAACCAACCAGGATAATGCCCACAATACCGGCCACACCGAAGCCGGGAAAAACAAGTGCCTCCAACACCAGTGCTATTACCCCCAGGATCAGCGCCAGATAAGCCAGCCAAATGACTAATTCAGGAAACATAATGAATATACCACCTCCCCCTTATTGGGGACAGTAAATTTTGTGGCTGTAAGCCAACAGCAGTCTTACCCACCCATTTTAACATAGATTAGCTAGCTAGTGACGACAATTATATGAGGGTCCGGAGGAGGCACAAAAAAACCCTCCCAGGGATAAGGGATGGGGCTGTTGACGCCTAAAAACAAACAGGGGAACAAACAGAAATATTGTACGTAACTGGGCGCATATTTAAAAGGGTGCTCAAGTGTGGGGTAACGAAGAGAGAAGTTTCGGAAAGGCAGGACATGGTAACCTGTTAATGTCGAAAAAATACCAGTATATTATGGGCGATATGGATCGGGTTAGCGCTGACAAACTAAACAATGTATATAAAAAACAAAATTAAATTTACAAGTCAATTTGCACGTCAAACTAAAAATGGACATAAAAAAAGGGTTTCGCAAAACCGCTGTAGCCCTTTGTTTATGGTGCCCGAGACCGGAATCGAACCGGTACGAGCTTTTGAAGCTCGCAGGATTTTAAGTCCTGTGCGTCTGCCAGTTCCGCCACTCGGGCAATTATATTTAATTTTAGCGCAAAGCTATTCTAGCATTTCAGGTTTGCATTGTCAAGAATTCAGACCATTTTGAAAAACATGCCTTACAACCCAGTTGCTATGTCTATACGGTGTCAATTATAGAGTAATTATAATACATATTGAATTTTCCCCACTAATGATGTAGAATTTTCACGAAGCAACTGGAAAGGATTGTTTAAAATGGGTATAAAAATAATCACTGACAGCTCCTGCGACCTGCCCCAAGAGCTTGTTGACAAACATGATATCGGCATAGTCTCACTGCATGTCACATTTGAGGATAATACCACCTTTACAGAAAGGGTTACCATTACCCCGGAGCAGTTCTGGCAGCGCATGGTCGCACAAAAGGAACTCCCCAAAACCTCCCGGCCCACCCCGGAGGCTTTTATGGAAGCCTTTGGGACAGCCCTGAACAACTACAGGTCGGTGATCTATCTGGGTTTATCATCTGCTCTCAGCGGTACCTTTGAAAGCGCTCAGCTGGCTGCAAAATCAGTTTCCGGTGATATCCACCTGATTGATTCCCTCACCGGCTCCCTTGGCCTGGGCGTCCTGGCCGTCAAAGCTTATGATTTCATTCGTCCCGGGTTTAGCACCCAGTCAATTGTTAAAAAAATTGTTGATTATAGGGACGGCATGAACACCCTTTTCACAATGGATTCTCTGGAAAACCTGATTAAAGGCGGGCGTGTAGGCAGATTGCCCGGCTTTATCGGCACCATGCTGCGTATCAGGCCGATTGGCAAGGCTGGTGATGTGGGACAAATAGACGTGCTGGAAAAGGTACGGGGACGGGGCAAATCACTGCAGCGCATGGTCCAGCTGGTGGGCGAAATGGGCAGCAAACTACAGGAGAAAATTGTCGGCATCAGTCATGTAGACTGCCTGCAGGAAGCGCTGCAAATAAAAAAGGAGCTGGAAAAAAGGTACCAGCCCCGGGAAATAATCGTCAGCAAGGTGGGCACCACTATGGGAACATATGCGGGCACCGGCGGCTTGATTGTGGCTTTTTAATTATCTTTATTAATTGCCCCAGGCATCTAAGGCCGCCAGGGCTTCTTTTAGTTTCTTGTAGGTACCTTCCAAGGATTCGGATATCACTCTCACGTCACCGATCACCGGCATAAAGTTGGTATCCCCCACCCAGCGGGGAACCACATGAATATGAAAATGTCCCGGGATGCCCGCCCCGGCCGCCCGGCCAATGTTGGCACCCACATTGAATCCCTGGGGGTTATAGGAACGCAGAACCCGGATCATCTTTTGGGTCATTTGAAATAGCTCCGTCATTTCTTCATCAGTGAGCTCTACGATGTCACCCACATGGCGCTTTGGTATGATTAGCAAGTGCCCGTTGTTATAAGGATAGAGATTTAGGATCACAATGGTCTTGTTGCCCCGTAATAATATCAGGTTTTTTTCGTCATTGGTAGATTTAATTTTTTCACAGAATACACATTTATCCCCACCGTGGTCGCCGCCAATATAAACCATACGCCAGGGCGCCCAGATCTGATCCATACAAAAAACCCCCCACTTATTTTCAAGATACCATTCCTACAAATATTATCCCGGCAAAACATAATTTATTAGATAGATTTTTCGACATAATTCATTTTACTCCTCTTAAATAATTTGGTCTTCCTTCTCAGCAAATTGTGCTTTTCCCAGGCGCATACTTCCATTTCAACAGGACACAATAGGCGTTAATAATGTATTTTTGGAAGGTGAGCCATGAATAACCTGAAGAGGTTCCTGGCAATGATCTCCTATCAGGAAAACACAGACCGTGAAGGCTTTATCCTGCGGGAGTACAAAGAGGATCAAATTTCTGAGCAGGCAGATAATAATGGGCCTGAGGATACAGAAACAACTGATAAACCACGTACCGGACGGAGAAAATTTGTCAAACCTCGCCGTCCCGGGGAAAAAAACCAGGAGGGATCCGACAAAAAAACGGACTCTCACAGTTCCCCCCTAAAAGAAGACGCAGCCAGTTCCTCTTTGGAGGAAAACAGGGAAGCGATCAAAAAACTATATCATCTGCCCCACAATGATGACATCATAGTTAGGGATTTTTATCTGGGGATGGACCGGGGCTATGAAGGCATGGCTGTTTTTATTGACGGCCTCACTAACAGTACTGTGCAGGATATACTATTTCAGTCCTTGATGCTCCTGGCCATACCACCCGAAACCGAAAGGGATAAGCTGACCCAAACGGTAATGAAGTCCCTATTACCCGGTAACCAGGTGCAGCTAATTCCCACTTATAAAGATGCCCTGACCGCTATAAATATGGGAGATACCGTCCTGTTTTTTGATGGGTGTGACAAAGCCTTAGGGGTAGAAACAAAAGGCTGGGAACACCGCACTGTGGATGTACCCATTACTGAGCAGGTGATCCGGGGACCCCAGGAAGCATTTACTGAAACACTGCTCACCAACAC
>JABMJD010000081.1 GCA_013201395.1 Candidatus Syntrophopropionicum ammoniitolerans | reverse complement strand
CCGTTCGTCGGTTTTGGCCTCTTCCTGCAAGGCGTGCTCAACTAAACCTCGCACTACCAGCTTCATCTGTTTCTTCGCTTCCAGCAGTGGGCCACGCACATCTTCCGGCATTTTGGAAAGCACCTTTTTCTCCAACAGGTCTTTAACTCGCTGTAGATCCTTGACCGGACACTCTTCACATGTTTTAGTTGTCATTGTTCACACCTCCAAATCTTATTTTCAGGTTACAGGATTCCAGTTTGGCGCCTAAAGCATCCCGCCCCAAAAGTGTGCGGGGCAGAAAAATGTTGCGTTTGTAATCCCCTACCCGCACTGTGAGTTCGTCACCGCGCTGGGAGAGCCTGATATCGCCCTTTTCTGCAAAGGGCAGGGCCATTTCCAACATATATCCTTCGCCTGTGCGGCTAATTTTCCGGGACTGCCCGCGATAGAAAAACTGGCTGGGCATCCGTTCCCCGAAACATATCTCGGCCATTTTTTCCAGGGCCGCCAGACCTGTCACTTCCTCTGCAAACAGTGGCACAGTGAACACCGGGATGGGACTAAACTGGTTTTTGATATACTCCAGGTATGAATGCTGCAGTTCGCCCCATTTTTCAAAATACCGCCCCAGGTCCACGTCGGGCAGCAGGCGGTTGACAATCACGGCGTCGGTATTAAAGCCATATAGATTTAAATACATAAAGCTCCGTTCAGCCTCGCGGATGACCATTTTTTCCGGGTTGACCACTATCCGGACCGAAGTGATTTCCTGGTCGGTTAAAAGGGTGTGCATTTCGGCTAATTTTCGGAACAGTTCGACAATGCTGTCCAGGGTGTCGTCACCAGGCAGCGGCATTCCTAGAAGGGGTTTGGATATGGGCCGGGCGATTTTGAGCAGCATTTTTTTGACTGGAAACATCTTTTCCAGCCACCAGCTGAGGACAGCGGGAAAGCTGAGGAGTCTTAATGTTTCCCCAGTGGGGGCACAATCGACGATTACTACATCATATTCACCCTGCCGGCAGTGGTTGATGATTTCCAGCATGCTGAAGAGTTCCTCCATGCCCGGGAAAACAACCAGTTCTTCGACAGTGATGTCTTTGATATCCTGGGAAATAAGCAGCTCCGATAGATATTCCTGCACCTTGCCCCAACTCTTTTCTGCGCTGGACAGGGTGCTGATTTCCTGGGCCCACAGGTTTTTGCTTATTTCCGCAGGTTCACTGTCTAACCTGAGGTCAAAAGAGTCCCCCAGACTGTGCGCGGCGTCCGTGCTTACTACGATGGTTCTTTTCCCTGCCTTAGCCGAGGCTACAGCCGTGGCCGCCGCCAGACTGGTCTTGCCCACACCGCCTTTGCCGGTATAAAGAATTACCCTCATTGTCGCACTCCTTTCACTTCCCTCAAGTCGTTGAGCCTGGCATAAGCTACCAATGCCCAATATTTCGCCTGTCGAAGTATATTGGTAAAATTTTCATCCTCTATCCCCTATTCAATTTCGATAATCCTTCTCTGGGGCACTTTTTCTTGCGGCTGCCGCCCCTCCTGTTGGAATCCCAGGATTAACTTGTGCAGCAGTTCCAGTGCTGTTTGGAACTCTTCGGCGCTGAGAATATCCCGCACCCGGTCGATTTTGGCATAAAGAAGTCTTTTCAGATCCCCCATCATTTGCCAGCCGGTTTCGGTGAGGGATACTGTCACCACCCGGCGGTCTTCCTCACTCCGGCCCCGCGCCAACAGCCCTTTTTTCACCAGGCGATTGACAATGCCGGTGGCGGTACTCATGGGCACCGATAGACCCTGAGCCAGGCTGCCCATAGTTACGGCCTGATATTTTTCGGACATCATCAGCGCCAGCAGCTCAAAGGCGGACAAAGATAACTTTAGTCGGATTAGTTCCTCGGGAAAAACTACCTTTTGGATGTTATCCAGTACATATTCATATAACTCATCGTTACTGTACAAAGCCACACCTCGTAAATGTATTTCGCAAGGCGAAATATCCTAAGACCAAAGTATCATACTGGTAAACTGGTGTCAAGACTGGGAACAAAAGTTAAGCAATTGTTAAGTAATTGTTAATAATTGGCCTGGGAATTCAAGCCGGGGACGGTTCTTGAACTTGAATTGGCTATAAACTCACTGCGGGGCCCCAGATTTTGAACAATTGCCAAAATTCCTGGTTTCTATGTAGGGTGATGGCCAGGTTCTCGAACCTCAACTAGCCTCAGGTGCAGGCTTGCTGGATAGGTTGGTGACAACTGGGTGAAGAACAGTGTCATGAGTGATAACGGTAAATAACGTTGCCGGGAACCGGAGAAAACAAGTAACGGGTCAAAATTTAAACCCCCGCAAAATTCAGGGGTTCCCCTACCGAAGCACACGCCGGAAAATATGAGGTTGTCCTTTGTTGTAACTTTCATAAAGGAACCGTCTGAAACCACTGAGACATAGTTGTTTTCCCTTTTTGGGGTTTTTGGAAACCCCGCTCACGCTCAAGGCGTGTGTCTGGGATTTTTGGCGGTCTGGGTCTGTCCTCCTATGTTAACCCCCTTTTTGCCGGGGATTGGAGAACCTTTGTTAGCTCCCTTTTTCAACAAAATTTGGTGGGACAAGGTACCTGTC
>JABMJD010000080.1 GCA_013201395.1 Candidatus Syntrophopropionicum ammoniitolerans | reverse complement strand
GATTGCCAGGCGGTCACATCACCGGCAAAGGGCGCAATTTCATAGTTGCTCCTGACTTCCGCCTGTTTGGTTGCCGCCACATCGGGGGCCATCATCTGAGACAAGGGATTGGCAACCATCTACCTGTTCGAGGGTATCACCATCTGGAACGGGGAATTGCCACCCGTTCTATACTGATTTCTACCGTTCTAGCTCCTGCCTCACTGGAGGCATCAGATCAGGGATTGGGACTCATCCCCCTGCTTTAGGGAGTGTTCCGGGGTACTACCATCTACACCTGGATCGAGGGCCCCGCCAGGCCGTGTGAAAAGTCCAAGGTTTAATGGATTTGGGGCAAAAGGTGGGGCTATAGTATGGATGTTGACTGTACATACCCATCTAGCTCCATTCAAAGGCTTGTATAAGTGTTTGAGTAGGACAAATTGTTTCCAAAAATAGTTTTTACACGGTCTGCCGTTTCCCTGTTCCTGTGTACTACCATCTGCGCCTGGGACAAGGTACCTGTCCCCCCGTCCCGGGGCTTTTCCATCCGTCTTGGGCTGTTTTCCATAACTTGGTGGGACAAGGTACCTGTCCCCCCGTCCCACCCTATTCTTAAGCCCTGTCGATCGCACTTTTGGATATACCGGTAAGCCTGGACAGCTGCCTCAAGGTGACACCTTCAAGGGCCTTCAGGTCCCTTATAATCTGATCTCGGTGACCTTTTTCCAGTTCTCTTAGCTCACTTATGTCGGTGAGGCCAAGCCCGGCAAAATAAGATCGCAACTGGTGGTCCGTCAGCCCGGGTTTTTTATCATCATCATCCAGGCATTTATCTTCATTATCCTCCTGCATATACCTCATCAGCCGTCCAACCGCTTGAGCCCTATCTGTGGAAAACATCTCCAGAGCATATTCTATGTCCACAGCGGTGGAGGTCTCCAGATAGTCTGCTGCGCTGCTCCACCTGTATTCCAGGATGTTTTTTGCCAGATCGGCCGGCAAGGGATTCTGGTGGATGTATCTCAACACAGTCAAAAAATACCCCTCATTTTCCACTACCTCGCTTTTAAACCGGCCCTGAAACAAATGGCCGCTTCGTTCATGCCTCCGGTTATACCAGTAGACAAAGCTGCTGCTGATCCTTTTTATGACCAGCGAGATGGGTTCTACCTCTTCTTTCAACAACAGGTGTATGTGGTTGTCCATCAGACAATACCCATATAGTGCGAACTGACTGATTGGTTTGTAATGCCAGACTGTTTCCAAAAACCTTTTCCGGTCTGCATCATCTGTGAAAATATCCTGTCTGTTTATGCCCCGCAGCATGATGTGGTAGATACCACTGGAGCTTTCTTCACGGGGACACCTGGCCATTTTATCCACCCCAGTAATATTTTACTTGAGTTAAATATTACCACAAGGGCAGGAGGAGGACAAGGGTGGGACACGGGGACAGCAGGCCGTGTGAAAAGTCCAAGGTTTAATGGATTTGGGGCAAAAAGTGGGGGCTATAGTATGGGATATTGACTGTATATACCCATCTGGTCCCATTCAAAGGCTTGTACAAGTGTACGAGTGGGAAAAATTATTTCCAAAAATAGTTTTTACACGGTCTGAAACGGTCCCCCGACTTAGACGCTGGCAGTTACCCTTGAACATTCACTGTGCGGGAAAATAAGCCCCTAGTCATGAACACAGATGGAGATGGCAGTACCCCGGAACAACCCCATGGGCAAGAAAGTGGATCCCCAGCTCTGAGAGACGGGGCATGGCAGGCAGTGTGAAAGGTCCAAAACTTAATGGCTTTAGGGTGAAAAGTTGGGGCCGTAGTATGGACTTTGACTGTATATAGCCATCTAACCCCGCTCAAAAGGCTAGTACGGGTGTTCGAGTCGGAAATATTATTTCCAAAAATAGTTTTTATACGGCCTGACGGGTACTTTGTCCCAAACGCTGGTAGTACCCGGGGTGTTCCTTGTGTTCCCAGGGGCGGGAGGGTGAACTTCTAAGCGCGGATGGAAGTACCCCGGTGCGAAGGAAAGAATCTCTAAGAGACGGGGACATGGATCTCCCTACCCTGCTGAAATGGATGGGATAATGCGCCTATTCCTCCCTCTCCCCTCCCCCACCCATTTGCTCTTGCTTAAGGCCTGTTTTGTGGTAAAATGTCTACAATATGGAGAAAATGTGGAGAAAGTGGGGCCGGTTATGAAACACTCTTTTTTACTAGCAGCAGGTGTGTGGACGGTGCAAGGGACCTATTATGATCATGACAAACAGGCCTGGCCCGCGACGGGACGGATAAAAATTACCCACAAGAAAAAGTTGTGGCACTACCAAGGCCGCATCACCCTGGCCGGGTCGGGACAGGGGGACAGGTCCCTTGTCCCAGACGTAAATGGTAGCACACAGGAACAGGGAAACGGGGCCCTCGACCCAGATGCAGATAGTAGTACCCCGGAGCGTGGGGATAAATCCCTAGCCCTAAACGCAGATGGTGGCGCCCCGGAGCAGGGGGATGAATCCCAACCCCTGGTCCTAGAAGATGCCTCTGATCCGGTGGCAGCTAAGCCGGTGGAAATCAGGAGCAACTATGAAATTGCGCCCTTTGCCGGTGATGTGACCGCCTGGCAATC
>JABMJD010000032.1 GCA_013201395.1 Candidatus Syntrophopropionicum ammoniitolerans | reverse complement strand
GGACAGGTACGTTAATACCCTTCAACAAGAGTATAGTACAATTTACAAGGTCAAGAATTTTAAACTGACAACCCCTAACCATAACTTACAGGGACAGGTACCTTGTCCCAGCCTTTCTCTTTGGGGTTAGTTGGAAGGTGGAAAGCAGAAGGTGGAAAGGTAGATGTGGGCACTGATTGAGCCTTGCTATAAACTTGCGGATCAGGTCTGAGGAACAAGGACATGGAAAAAAGGTGCATTTTCAGATAAAAAGATACCGGGAAAGGGGAACGGCGACACAGTCCCTAGTCCCTTGGGTATTTCTTTGGGGTCGGTTGGAAGGCGGAAAGCAGAAGGCAGAAAGGTGAAAGTTGGAAGGTAGATGTGGCCACGTTGTGAGCCAGCAGATCAGATCCTGGGAACAAGGACAGGGGAACGGCGACACACCTCTGTTTGGGGCCGGGCTTTGTTGCTGAAGAATGTCCCCGGCTGGCTCCACGTTGTGGGCAGATGGTTCAGACCCGAGGAACAAGGACAGATGAATGGGGACACATCTCTACTTGGAGAGTGGCATTGATGCTGAGGTATGTCCCCGATTATATGTCCCCAAACTGGGACAAGGTACCTGTCCCCATGTCCCACCTAAACGAAGAACATAATTGGATGAAAACGGCAGTATTTAAAAGGCACGGGAGAGCAAATGCTCTCCCATTATTGTTTTCAGCGTGGTTTGGATTTTTCATAATTGTCAATATGTAGTATAATGCCCCCTGTGACAACTACTATATATGCCTTTTTAAAAGAAACACATGGGAGGTGAAAATTATGCGCTGTCCCTTTTGCAAGTATGCAAACACCCGGGTGATGGACTCCCGTCCCACCATAGATGGTGATGCCATTCGGCGCCGCCGTGAATGTGGGGGCTGTGGCAGACGATTTACCACTTATGAAAAAGCAGACGGGCTGCTGCTGGTAGTGGTCAAAAAGGATGGCCGCCGTGAGGCTTTTGAACGGCAAAAACTATTGCGTGGTTTAATTATCGCTTGCCGGAAAAGGCCAGTTTCTACCGAACGGCTGGAAGCTATCGCTGATAGTATTGAGCGTGATTTACGCAGCCTGATGGGGACAGAGGTAGAAAGCAGGTATATTGGGGAGCTGGTCATGAACCACCTGCGTCATCTTGATGAGGTGGCCTATGTCCGTTTTGCTTCCGTTTATCGTGAATTTAGAGACGCTAAAAGCTTTATGCAGGAAATAAAAGACTTACTCCAGGGTGAGTAGCATGCAGAAGGGGACAGAGGCAGTATGTTCACAACAATCCAGAAACGTGATGGCCGAGAGGCGCCATTTGACGAAACAAAAATTACCGATGCCATATTCAAGGCCGCTCGGGCGGTAGGCGGGGAGGACCGCCAAACAGCAATGGAGCTGACCATTGAAGTGCTTAAACTGCTCAAGAAGAAATACAACGGCAGCAGGTTTGGCGTAGAAGATGTTCAGGATATTGTGGAAAAAGTGCTTATAGAAGGGGGCCATGCCCGGACGGCCAAGGCCTATATACTATACCGGGACAAACGTACCAGAATGCGGGAGGCCAAGGGTGAATTAATGGATGCAGTGGGAGAGATCCTGGAGGAAACAAACCGGGAAAATGCTAACATCAGCAATTCCCCATCGGCCAAAATGCTGCAGATCGCCAGTGCAGCCAGCAAGAAATATTATCTCACCCGGCTGATCCCGGATGAAATGTCCCAGGCTCATTTGCGGGGCGACATTCACATTCATGACCTGGACTTCTACGGCAAAACCCTGACCTGTCTGCAAATCCCATTACTCAGGTTGTTGTCGGAAGGTTTCAATACCGGGCATGGATATATCAGGCCACCGAAGCGGCCTATATCAGCTGCTTCCCAGGCGGCCATTATTTTACAAAGTTCTCAGAATGATATGCATGGTGGGCAGTCATTTGCCTCTTTTGACCGGGATATGGCTCCCTTTGTCGACGGGGCATCAGACCATGACCTATATCAGGCTATGGAAGCTTTGATACATAACCTCAACAGTATGCACAGCAGAGCAGGGGCCCAGGTGCCTTTTTCCAGTTTAAATGTGGGTACCGAGACTGGGGAATCGGCCCGACAGGTGGCAAAAAATCTGCTGTTGGCTTTTGAGGCCGGCCTGGGCAATGGTGAAAATCCCATTTTCCCCAATATCATCTTCCGGGTGAGAGAAGGTGTTAACCTCAACCCCGGTGATCCCAATTACGACCTGTTCAAGTTGGCGATCCGAGTAGCCGGCAAGCGGCTGAACCCTACCTTCAGCTTTATGGATTCTTCTTTCAACGACCAGTGGGGCAACGAAGTTTCATATATGGGCTGCCGCTCCCGGGTGATGGCCAATAGGCGTGGTCCGGCAGTAAGCGATTGCCGGGGAAACCTCTCCTTTACCACCGTCAATCTGCCCCGGATAGCTATCCAGACGGAAAGAAACATCAGCCATTTCTATCGCCGGCTGGGAGAAGTGGTGGACCTGGCCATCAAGCAGCTTTACCACCGCTTCCGGGTGCAATCCAGGCTCAAGGTGCGGGACATGCCCTTTATTATGGGGCAGGGGCTATATCTTGGTTCAGAAACCCTGGGCCCGGAGGAGTATATTGAAGAAGCAATCAAACATGGTACCCTTACCGTCGGGTTTATTGGCCTGGCAGAAACCCTAACTTCCCTCACCGGCCGCCACCATGGCCAGGATCAGGAGGCGCAGACCCTGGGCCAGGAAATAGTTGGTTTCATGTTTGAAAAAATTAATGAAGCCTGTGAAAATTATGACCTGAACTACACCCTGCTGGCGACACCGGCCGAAGGGCTGTCCGGACGGTTTATTAAACTTGATCGTCAGGAATTTGGCCTCATTCCGGGGGTCACCACCAAGGAATATTACACCAACTCTTTTCACATCCCGGTAGATTTCCCCATCAGCACTTTTGATAAAATTAGTTTGGAGGGGCCCTATCATAAATTTTGTAACGCCGGGCATATCAGTTATGTAGAAATGTCGGCACCACCGCTAAAAAATCCGGATGCAGTGGAGGCCATTATCAAGCACATGCGTGACAGTGATATGGGCTATGGGGGCATCAATTACCCGGTAGATTTTTGCACCAACTGTAACCTCACCGGGGTAATCAACGAAAAAACCTGTCCCCGCTGCGGTTCTGCCCACATCCGCCGGGTACGCCGGATTACCGGCTACCTGAGTACGACGGACCGCTTTAACGACAGCAAGCTCCTGGAACTGGCCGACAGGGTATCGCATTTATAACTGATCAACAACTGACTAATAATTAAAGAAGTGATTATTTTATGGAAATACGCATTGCCGGTATAGTAAGGGAAAGTGTGGTGGACGGCCCGGGGTTCAGATTTGTTGTCTTTACCCAGGGTTGCCGCCATTGCTGCCCGGGTTGCCACAACCCCGACACCTGGGATCCCCGGGGCGGCGACCTGGTTAGAACCACTGAGCTGCTGGCCCGGATAAAAAATGAAAAATTAATCAAGGGAGTAACCTTTTCCGGCGGGGAACCCTTTTTACAAGCCGAACCCCTGGCCCAACTGGGCCGGCAGATAAAAACACTGAGGCTGGACATTATCACTTATACGGGTTACACCTGGGAGGAGCTGCAAACCCTTGCGTCCCGGGACCGGGATGTGGAAGGACTAATCCTGGTTTCCGGCTATATTGTGGATGGTCCCTTCATCAGGGGGGAAAGAGATTTTGAACTGCCCTTCAGGGGATCCCGTAACCAGCGCATAATCGATGTCAAGAGTACCATGTTACAGGGTAAGGTTGTTCAGGCCGGCTTCTCTTAAGAGAGGCCGGTTTTGTTTATTCCTCCCCAGGAACAGTTCAAATAGAAATTACATAAAATGAAAGAAACGTTTGTAATTTTCCAGGAAGAGGAGGTTAAATGATGGCAACCTATACAGTACAAACAGGAGATACCTTGTTTTTAATTGCTCAGCGTTTTGGTACTACTGTGGAAGCTTTGATCCAGGTGAACAATATCACTAATCCTGATGTTATATTTGTTGGCCAGATACTGACTATCCCTGGAGCGATGGAAGAGGAAGTTGAAGGTGGGGGGGAAGTCATAGTAGTTCCAGATGGATCAGACAACATGGTAACCCGCCGCAGCGGCAGCCTTTTGTATACCTTGTCTACTAATAGAAGGACCTACAATAGGGGAGAAGATGTGGTTATCACCTTGATCAAAACAAACACTGGTAATACCAACATCACCCTGCGTTATCCTACCACCCAGCGTTTTGAATTTACAGCCAGGAGCAGCTCCGGACAGACACTGGTCTGGAACTGGTCCCAGGGGCGTATCTTTCCCCGGGTGGCTGGAACCGTTACCCTGAGGCCCCAGGAACGGCAGGTATTCAGGGTGGTATGGAACCAAAGAAACAACAGGGGCGTCCAGGTGCCCCTGGGGCAGTACACCATTGAGGGATTTAATGTGGCTGAGGGGTTAGCGCGAGTGGGGATTCCGACCAATATTAGGATTGGTGCAGTTGGCCCCATACCAACACCGAGACCGACGCCGAGGCCAACACCGAGGCCAACACCACGCCCAACACCACGCCCAACACCGCGTCCAACGCCGAGGCCCACACCGAGACCAACGCCGCGACCAACACCGCGACCAACACCGCGACCAACACCGAGGCCAACACCGAGGCCAACACCGAGGCCAACACCGAGGCCAACACCACGCCCAACACCGCGTCCAACGCCGAGACCGACACCACGACCGACGCCGCGGCCAACGCCGAGACCGACACCACGACCGACGCCGCGGCCAACGCCGCGGCCAACGCCGCGGCCCACACCAGGGCCAACGCCCTGTCCTGATGTTAATATTTTGACTAACCCCGGTTTTGAAAGGTGGCCCAACCCATCAGCAGCACCTACTGGTTGGAGTGCCAGTAATGTTTCACGCACAACAATTTCCCAAACCGGTAATTTTGCTGCAGAAATGGGAGCAGTGGTTAGAACGAGCGCCATGTTGTCGCAACGAACTAATATTGAGGCAGGCCGCATCTATGATTTGAATTGGGGGGCCAGGGAAAATGTACCGGTTGTAGGGGGTGGCAGGTTTATTCTATTTGTGGAAATATTCTATTTTGATCGTGCCGGCGGTTTTGTTGGTCGAACAGAACCCCGATTTTCCCAGGATAACATCCCCGATAACAGGTATCAACGATACAGCCTGTCTACAGGCCGTGTCCCTGCCGGGGCCCAGACGGCCGAAGTGAGGTTTACCTTTGAGCCCGGCGCCGGAAATACCAGCAGAGTCAAAATTGATAATGTAGAACTGCGCTGCCAGTTTTAAAGGTGGTTGGCTGTTGGTGGTTGGTGGTTAGTCGTTAGTGGTTAGTGGTTGGCGGATTGGGGGATGTACCTTTTGCTTATAAGTTAGATGCCAATTTATTAGGTGTTGCTAGACCGGGTCTTTGGGGTATTCCTTTGGGGGTTGGTTGGAAAGCGGGAAAGTTGAAGGCAGAAAGCAGAAAGCTGAAGAATGAAGGTTGGAAAGTAGATGTGGCTGCGTTGTAAGCAGGCGGATCGGATCCGATTAACAAGGACGGGGGAGAGGTACTCATCTAGATAAAATGATACCTTGACGGGGAAACAGTCCTTGGGGTCGGTTGGAAGGCCGGAGGGTGGAAGGCAGAAAGATGAAAGCAGAAAGGTAAAATTGGTAGGGGGTATAGCTGCTGTTTGAACCATTGTGAGTGTGGATTAGATCTGAGGAACAGGGGCAGGGGGACAGCGACACAGCTCTGTTTGGGGAGTGGCTTCGAGGCTGAGTTATGTCCCCGGCTAAATGGTAGTTAGTCGTTGGTTGTTGGTGGTTAGTGGTTGGTGGGCTGGGGAATATCTCCAAACTGGGACGGGGGACTTGTTGCTGCGTTTCATGTGGCATTACCACTATTTGGTGGGACAAGGAACCTGTCCCCGCGTCCCATGTTGGTGGTTAGTGATTAGTGGTTAGTCGTTGGTGGACTGGGGACACAGTCTTTGGGGTATTTCTTTGGGGTCGATTGGAAAGCGGGAAAGTAGAAGGCAGAAAGCTGAAAGCAGAAAGGTGAAGGTTGGAAAGCGGGAAGGCAGGAAAATAGATGTGGCCGCGTTGTAAGCCGGCGGATAAATGGTGGTTAGTCGTTGGTGGTTAGTGGCTCGTGGCCCAGGTATGTCCCTGGTTGGTGCCGCGTTACTGCAACGAGGGATTTGTCCCCGCGTTTCATGGCACCGAAAAATATCCCTCGATCATAGTTCGTTACCATTATCTGGTGGGACGAGGGACCTGTCCCCGTGTCCCAGAAACTTAGGGGGACAAAAAAAAGGATTTTGTGTCAACCAGGCGAAATTGTTTTAAATAAACGCGCACTGTAGGAGGTCTTAGTAAATGCGTTTGCAATTTTTGGGGGCGGCCGGGATTGTCACCGGCTCTTGTTTTCTTTTGGAAACAGCAAAAACACGGATTATGGTCGATTGCGGCCTGTTTCAGGGCCGACGAGATATAAGGGAACTAAATTACCGAGATTTCAATGTGCCACCGGCCAGTGTGGATTACGTGCTGCTCACCCATGCCCACATAGATCACAGCGGCCTAATCCCCAAGCTGGTCAAACATGGGTTTAAAGGTACCATTTATGCCACCCCGCCGACAATTGAACTATGCGGGGTGATGCTGCCGGACAGCGCCTATATTCAGGAGATGGAGGTAGAGCGGAAAAACCGCAAAAACCGTCGTGCCGGCCGAAACCTAATCGAACCCATTTATACCGTGGAAGATGCCTGTAAGGCCCAGTCCTATTTTAAAGCTGTTAACTATGACGAAATAATCCAACTTACACCCGATGTAAGAATGCGCTTCGTTGATGCCGGCCACATTCTCGGATCGGCAATGATTGAAATATGCATCAATGAGGACGGTGCCGAGACCAAGCTGGTCTTTTCCGGCGATATCGGCAACAAAGACCAGCCGATTGTCAACGATCCGTCATATATTGATGACGCCGACTATGTGATTATGGAATCCACCTACGGTGCTCGCCTGCACGACCAAAAAGAAAAAGAGATAGAGTTACTGCACCAGGTGATTTGGGAAACCTATAACAAAGGAGGCAACCTGGTGATTCCTGCTTTTGCAGTGGAGCGCACCCAGGATTTGCTCTACCACCTATATTTATTGATGCAGGAAAAAAGGATGCCGCCGATGCCTATATACATCGACAGCCCCCTGGCTACCGCTGCCACAGAAGTATTCATGGACCATCATGACTTCTTTGATGAGGAAGCAGCGGATCTAATCCCGGAAGATGAAGATATGCATCAAATTCCAGGCATTAAATTCACCAAAACTGTGGCCGAATCAATGGCTCTGAACAAGGCGGACAGGGTGATCATCATCTCTGCCAGCGGGATGTGTGATGCAGGCCGCATCCGGCACCATCTCAAATATAACCTTTGGCGCCCGGAAAGCACCGTGCTCTTTGTTGGTTTTCAGGCTGACGGCAGCTTGGGTCGCCAGATACTGGACGGCCGGCAATGCGTGCGTATTTTTGGTGATGAAATTGCCGTCAAGGCAGATATAAAAGTGATCGAAGGATACTCATCCCATGCCGATCAGGCGGGGTTGGTGCAATGGGTTAAGGGGTTTCGCCGGCCGCCGCGGGAGGTCTTTATTGTCCACGGCGAACAGGAAGCATCAGCCGCCCTGGCGGATTTGCTGCGCATAGAAACCGGGCTAGAGGTAACCATTCCTTCCCTGGGACAGTCTGTGGAGCTGCTGCCCGGCAGCACAATAGTCCCCACAGAAGAAAACATCAAAACCCTATATGCTTCCATCACCGCCAGGCTGCCGGAACTGCTGGTTTCCGACATTGATCATAAAATCCGCAGCGAAATTCTGAAAGGGCTGACCCACCTGGATCACATAATTAAAAGAGCAGAATAAAAAAATGGCAGAAGAGGGATAAGATAGTTGTATGAGATTGTTCGTAAAATGGGACTAGAATATTTCATATTTAACCACCTGCAGTCATCTAATCTGGTTACTCATGGTTTTACCACCCGCATCGGTGGGGTCAGTACAGGGTGTTATCACAGTTTGAACACCTCCTTTCATGTGGGCGATCAAGATGCCCACGTGCAGCAAAATAGGGTACTAGCCTGTCGGGCTCTGGGCATCGACCCCTATCGTTTGGTGGCCGGCCGGCAGGTGCACGGTGACCGGATCCGGTTGGTGGAAGAAAAGGATCTGGGCCGGGGTGCCCTTTCCCATGGGGATGCCCTGCCCGATATAGATGCCCTGATTACCGCGGAGCCCGGGGTGCCCCTGTCCAGCTATTATGCAGATTGTGTGCCTATTTTTATCCTTGATCCGGTGCAGCGGGTAATAGCCCTGGCTCATGCCGGCTGGCAGGGTACGGTGCTAAAAATTGCCCGCAAGGTAATTGAAAAAATGGGCCAACATTTCGCCACTGATCCACGCTGCTGTCTGGCCGGCATCGGGCCCTCCATCGGTCCCTGTTGCTACGAGGTAGATGAACCGGTGATCAGCCGCTTTGAGGACAATTTCCCCGGCGCCCGGTTAGCGAACCCGGTAGCCCCGGGCAAGTGGCGACTAGACTTGTGGGAAGCCAACAGACTCACCTTGCTTGAGGCGGGACTGCAGCCCGATCATATATGTACCGCCCGTTTGTGCACCTCGTGCCGCGGGGATTTGTTTTTCTCCTACCGTGGAGAACAGGGCCGGACGGGACGGATGACATCCTTAATGATGCTGAAATAGTTTTTGTAAATGGGGAAAGGAAGATGGGGATGGCCAAAATACTTGTGGTAGAAGATGAGAAGAACATATTGGAGCTGGTCCGCTTCAACCTGGAAAGGGAAGGCTATCAGGTAATACCCACCACGGATGGTACCTGTGCACTGGAAATGGCCCGCGATCAGCTGCCTGATCTAATCGTACTGGATGTGATGCTGCCGGGAATGAACGGCCTGGAGGTGTGCCGGGAGCTGCAGCTGGATGCATCAACCAGATTTATCCCCATTATTATCCTCAGTGCCCGGGCAGAGGAACTTGATCGGGTGCTGGGGCTAGAAATGGGCGCCGACGATTATATAGTCAAACCCTTTAGCCCCAGGGAGCTGGTGGCCCGGGTAAAAGCCCAACTGCGCCGGTCGGCTCAAGTGGAACAGTGGGGTGAGGAAACCCGGGCCCACAAGGTGCTGGAAGTAGGCCAATTGGTGATTGATGAAGAAAAATATGCTGTTTTTATAAATGGGGTAAAAAAGGATCTGACCACAAAGGAGTTTGAACTCTTGTCCTACCTGGCACGGCGCCGGGGCAAGGTGTTTACCAGGGAACATTTGCTGGCAGAGGTCTGGGGCTATGATAACCCGGTGGATACCCGCACCATCGATGTACACATCCGGCATGTCAGGCAAAAACTGGAGCAGGAATCGGGGGATAGCCAGCTAATCGAGACGGTACGCGGGGTAGGTTACCGTTTTAAGGAGGACACCTAATGTCGTTTTTTGTCAGGATCCTGAGAAATACCGGCTGGCGACCTGTGGCCAGTTATTTTTTCTTGTTTGCTGTATTTATTGGACTGGCCAAACTTTATAATTTAAATCTAATCAGCCTCTGGTTTTTTGTCACTGTGTCCTTTTTAATCAGCCTGGTTTTAGCCTGGATTTCTTACAGCAGTTTAATAAACCCGTTGACGGAAGTAACTGCCATTGCGCAAAGTGTGGCCAATGAAAACTTTGAACAGTATATACCCACCTTTCCGCAAAATGAAATCGGCGATCTGGCCCGGGCCATCGGTTGCATGGCCAAACGTTTGAACACCACCACAGATCAGTTGGGTGCGGAACGGGGCCGGCTGCGGGCGATGGTCGGTTCCATGTCCGACGGTGTGATCATCATGGATAGCTGGGGACGGGTGATCCTGCTCAACCCGGTAGTGGAGAAACTATTTAGAATTACTAACGAGGCCAGCAAAGGGAAAAATATCATCAGGGTGATCCGTGATCATAATTTGGAAAAAATGCTGCACGAATCATTGGAAACGGGTAAGTCGATCAAGAAAAAAATTCAACTCTCGGCCCCGGATCGTCGTATATTCCTGGTTCATGTAATTCCCACCGATGTGGATGGGGATAACGGTGAAGTGGTAGCAATATTAAAAAACGTCACCGAAAAGAAAAAATATGAGGAAATGCGCAGTGAGTTTGTGGCCAATGTTTCCCATGAATTACGCACGCCCCTGACATCAATCCGGGGTTTTGCGGAAACCCTCCTGGACGGTGGATATGAAGATCCTGCCAATGCCAGGAAATTTCTTTTGATTATTAACAAGGAAACTGAGCGGCTTTCCCGGTTGATTGATGATTTGCTGCGTCTGTCCAAAATAGAGCAGGAAGGGTTTGTGCCCAACCTGGAGGCCTTTCCCATACAGGATCTGCTCCGGCTTACGGCTGATATTATGCGTGCCAAAGCAGCGGAAAATAATTTGGTCATCGCTCTGGATGCACCGGACATCCTGCCCCATGTCTATGCCGACCCGGACATGATCAGGCAGGTACTGCTTAACCTGATTGATAATGGGATTAACTACACCCCGGCAGGCGGCACCATCCGCATCAGCGCCGGTATCGAGCTGGATCATATGAAAATTGACGTCCAAGACAATGGTATCGGCATCCCGCCGGAAAATATAGCTCGTTTGTTTGAGCGTTTTTACCGGGTTGATAAAGCCCGCTCCCGGGAATTGGGCGGCACCGGTCTGGGCCTATCCATTGTAAAACACATCGTTGAAGCCCATAAAGGCGGGTTACAGGTGGAAAGCAAGGTGGGCAAAGGCAGCACATTTTCGGTCCTGCTGCCCCTGGGCGGAAATGCTCGTCGCGATAATGGGGATGAGCAAAATGAAAATTAAGGTCCAATCAGCAGGATTTGCCTTCGGTACCGTCGAATTAATTGCCACTTGAGGATAAACTGCGGATTTGTATAAAATGAAAAATGGGAATGTTTTGCAGATACCATTGCCTAAAAAAAGACGCCGGCCGAATAATTTTTTCCGAAATTTTTTGTTGGTTGTAACTCTGGTGGTGCTGGCGGTTGTTTTGAGCAAGAAGTTTGTTGTTTCCACCATTGCCCAGGTGCAAATGCTGCCCCAACAAAGCATCAACCGGACAATAACACTGGATGGCGTGCTGATTAAGGCAGAAAAGGTGTTCAAGGCCCCCTGCAGCGGTAGGTTCCACTTGATCCGGCCCGAAGGTGAACGCCTGGAAATGGGAGCCGGGGGGGCTAGAATAACTACCATTGATGCCGATGGTGGGGAAACAACTACAGATATGTACACTGATGTCACCGGTATTTTATGCCGCCACCTGGATGGTTATGAGAGTATCCTTTCCCCCGCCAACATGGACGAATTGGCCCTGCCGGTAATGGGGAAAATAGATGATCGGCCCCTGGCCGACGGTGACCTGGTGGATAAAGGACAACCTGTATTCAAAATTATCGACAACCTGTCTCCTGTCTATATGTACACCACCATAGCAAAGGCCGACTTTGCCGAGGGTTTTTGGGACGAACCGGGGACACTACAGGTTTTCTGGAATAATTTTGAATTTAGCATTGTACCCGGTGCCGAATTGGTTGACAATGGCGAAAATATTGAGGGTTTGTTTATGCTGAAAAATTTTCCCGAACAAATTATTCACCGGCGCCAGGTGAGTATTGATGTCACCGCCGGGGCCCTGGGCGGATTACTGGTACCTGAGCAGGCTGTTGTCTATAAAGATGAGCAACCCGGCATTTACCTGGTGATCAAGAAAAAAGCCACCTGGACAGCGGTGGAGATCAAGGGATCCCTGGGCGGGAAGGTGGCCCTGAGCGGCGATGAAATTGTTGAGGGGGTTCCTTTTGTCAGCAATCCCATTTTGATGCGTGAAGGATGGTTAATAGAATAAAGGTGTGTAAATAATTGTGAATATCGAAGAAAACCTGGCCCGGGTGCAAAAACGGGTCAGTGATGCTGCCCGGCGCGCCGGCCGTAACCCGGCAGATGTGCAGTTGGTAGCAGTGACCAAAACAATTCCTGTAGAGGTAATAAAAGAGGCCCTGGATCTGGGTGTGCGCCACCTGGGTGAAAATAGGGTACAAGAGTTTTTGTATAAACAACCGGCGTTTGGTGCGGATATTAAATGGCATTTTATCGGACACCTGCAGTCTAACAAGGTGAGAAAAATTATCGACAAGGTCAGTTTGATTCATTCCCTGGATCGCTGGTCACTGGCCCGGACGATTAGCCGCGTGGCTGGTGAAACCGGTATTTCGGTGCGGGCGCTGATCCAGGTTAATGTATCCGGGGAGACCACAAAACATGGCCTATCCCCGGTAGAGGCAGAGGATTTTGCTCGCGCTGCTATGGACCTGCCGGGTTTGCAAATATGCGGCTTAATGACTATTGCTCCACTAAGCAAAGATCCGGAAGAAATTCGCTATGTTTTTCGGCAGACAAAAGAGTTGGCCCGACAGATTAAAAATAGTATACCGGAAATCAAGATGGACCTTCTTTCTATGGGCATGACGGGGGATTTTGAAGTGGCCCTGGAAGAGGGTGCTAATTTAATTAGACTGGGCACAGCGCTATTTGGCAGACGAAACTAGGCCGGCAAAAACAGCATGAATACTTAATAATATCAATCGAGGGGGCCCGATGTGATGAAGATTGTTGATAAGATGCTCAATTTTATGGGTTTCGAAGAGGAAGAAGTGGAAGAAGAAAAAAACGTCCAACAGGAGCCGGAAGAAGAACAGCGCCCCTGGCAGCGGAAAAAAGAAAAAGGGACAGTAATCAACATGCATGCCCAGCGCCAAATACGGGTTATTGTCGTGGAACCACGTTCTTTTGAAGAGGTAAAGGGGATTACCGACAATATCAAAAATAGACGCCCGGTGATTGTTAACCTGGAACAGGCGGAGGCAGAGCTGGCCCGGCGGGTGGTTGACTTTATCAGCGGGGCAACATATGCTTTAAACGGCAGTATGCAAAAGGTAGGCAGTGGTATCTTCCTTTTTGTCCCCAACAACATGGATATCTCTGCCGACAGCAAGGATTTGGGCAAGAGCAAGGGCATGTTTGCCAATATGCGTTTCTAAATTTGATTAAAGGCGGTCAGTCATATGCCACTAAAAGGAAAAAAAATAGGGGTTATCGGTGGCGGAGCGATGGGGGAGGCACTAGCCGGCGGCCTGATTCGCACCGGTCTGGTAGAGCCGGCTCTGGTATACATTAGTGATGTCAGTGCAGAACGCCGTGAACAGCTCCAGGAAAAAATCGGTGTAAACACCAGTGCCGATAACTGTGCCGTTGTCAAGCAGGCCGATATTATTATTATCGCCGTCAAGCCTCATGTGGCTCCACCTGTATGGCAGGAAATAGCGGCGGTGGCCGGGCCCCGGCAGGTTTTTATCTCCATCGCTGCCGGCGTCACCATCAGCCGGATCGAATCCTACCTGAGCGGGCCCATACCTGTGGTCCGGGTGATGCCCAATACACCGGCCCTGGTCGGGGAAGGTGCCAGCGCAGTAAGCCCCGGTAGTTATGCCGGAAAGGAGAGCATCGAGGCGGCAATGGCTATTTTTAATGCTCTGGGCCGGGCGGTGCAGGTGCCGGAATCATTACTGGACTGTGTCACCGGTTTGAGCGGCAGCGGTCCGGCCTATATGTATTTGATTCTGGAAAGCCTCATTGACGGTGCTGTCCGTCTGGGTTTGCCCCACAACACGGCTCGGGAATTAGCTGCCCAGACCATGCTGGGAGCGGCAAAAATGATCCTGGAAACAACAGATCATCCCGCCAAATTAAAAAACATGGTCACTACGCCCGGGGGGACAACTGCGGCGGGGCTTTTCGCCCTGGAGGAAGGTGCCCTGCGACCGGTTTTAATGAAGGCCGTTGCAGAAGCAGCCCGGCGTTCTCGGGAGATGTCCGGGTAGGCAGTTACTCCTGGTAGAAGTATTTTTCAGATGATGAAAGGAAATGTATTATGGGTTTTGGGATAGGTTTTAGTGTCATTAGAGTGGTTAATGTTGCTTTTGAGGTTTATGCCGTGATCCTACTGATCCGGATTGTTTTATCCTGGATCAGGCATAACCCCTACCAGCCGATTATTCGTTTTATTTATGAGATTACGGAACCATACCTGCGTGTTTTTAGACGGATAATTCCCACCTTTAGCAATATTGATTTCTCCCCGATTGTCGCTTTTTTTGTTTTACATATAATTCAACGGATCGTGATCAACCTTTTATTAGCGTTTATGTAGATGTTCATAGTTCAATGTAAATTTTGAGGTGAAGGTTAGTGCTGATGCCGCTGGACATTCAGAAGAAAGAATTTCGGCATGTTTTACGTGGTTACAGTCAAGATGAGGTCCACGCTTTCTTGGATCAGGTAGCCAAAGAATTTGAGAATCTAATCCGTGAGAACCAGGAACTAAAGGAAAAGGTAGCCCAAACGGAACAAAACGTGGCCCGTTACCAGGAGATTGAGGAAGCAATCAAAAACGCGATGGTCATGGCCCAAAAAAATACGGATGAACTGAAACAAAATGCAGAAAAAGAAGCCCAGCTTCTTCTTGAGCAAACCCGGGTAGAGGCAGATCAGCTAGCCAACGAGGCCAAGCGGGAAGCGGCGGAAAGACTCCATGAGGCGGAAAAACAGCTGGCGGTAATGACCACCGAATATGAGCAGATTAAGCAAAAAGCCCGCATTTTTAAGACCCGCCTTAAGTCCTTCCTGGAGCTGCAGATCAAGCTCATAGACCAGGCCGGGGAGTTTCCTGCCGGAGAGGATTTAAACCTGGAAGATCTACAGGAAGCGGTAGCTAAAAATGATGTCACACTGGGGGCCTAGCAAATTTGTTGCAAGTGACAGAGGTAAATGGTGATGTAGTTTTTAAGGTGCGGGTGATGCCCCGTTCCTCCAAAAATTGTTTGGCCGGGGTGTACAATGATGCCCTGAAAATCAGGCTTACTGCTGCCCCGTTAGAGGGCAAGGCCAACGAAGCCTGCCGCGTATTTTTGGCCAAGACGTTGGGTGTGCCCCGTTCCCGGGTGGAGATTGTCGGCGGCCATACCAGCCGCAACAAAGTCATCAGGGCCTACGGTCTCAGCGCGGAAAAGGCTTTAAAAGCGCTCATGCCTTAGGGCCGGGCGGAAAAAACAGACTGGTTTTCCGGCTGGACTACAGTTTGGTTGACTACCATATCGCTTTTTTATATAATAGTGCGTGTTGACGTATAATGTAAATTCCTATGAGCGGGAAGAGTAGGCGGATTTTGCCCGTATAGAGAGCCTGGGGCTGCTGGAAACCGGGTACGGGCCTGCCGTTGAAAATCACCCGTGAGGCGCCTGCTGAACTTCCCTAGAAAATTAAGCCAGGCCGGCTTGCCGTCGTTATCAGGCAGCTTGAGTGGTTAGCTTCCGGTTGGGTGCCAAGTGTCCTGCCGGGCTGCAGCTAGGGTGGTACCGCGGGTAGGTGAAAATAGTCCCGTCCCTTGAAGGGCGGGATTTTTGTTTTGGCTGCTAAAAGTTTTTCAACAATTTTATGATTTTAAGAGAGGTGTTCAAAATGGATTATGGTAAAACCTTAAATTTACCGAAAACAAAATTCCCCATGCGGGCCAACCTGCCCCTGCGGGAGGTGGAGTTCCTCAAGTTTTGGGACGAAATAGACGTTTATAGTCTGGTGCAGGAAAAAAACAGCGGTCGCCCCAAGTTCATTCTCCACGACGGCCCACCTTATGCCAACGGGCATATCCACATGGGCCACGTTTTAAATAAAGTTTTGAAGGATATTGTCGTTAAATATCATTCTATGGCTGGTTTTGATTCCCCCTACGTGCCGGGTTGGGATACCCACGGTTTACCCATTGAACAACAGGCGATCAAAGCTTTTGGCCTCAACCGCCATGAGATCGACCTGGTAGAGTTCAGAAAAAAATGTAAAGATTTTGCCCTGAAATATGTTGATATTCAGCGGGAAGAATTCAAACGTTTAGGCGTGCGGGGCCAGTGGGACAAACCCTACCTTACCCTGCAACCCCATTTTGAGGCCCGCCAGATTGGTGTTTTTGGGGAGATGGCCAAAAAAGGCTACATCTACAAGGGTATGAAACCGGTGTACTGGTGTGCCAGCTGCGAGACGGCCTTGGCTGAGGCCGAGGTGGAGTACGCAGACAAAAAGTCGGCTTCCATATATGTGCGGTTTCCGGTGAAAGATGGTAAAGGCTTGCTGCCGGAGAAAGATACCTACCTGGTAATCTGGACCACCACGCCCTGGACCCTGCCGGCCAACGTTGCCATATGCCTGCACCCTGAGTATAAGTATGTCTTGCTTCAGGCAGGTTCGGAAAATTATCTGGTGGCCGCAGAATTAAAAGAGGATTTCCTGGAAAATGTGGGCCTGGGTCAGGCTGAAGTAGTGGGCCAATTTACCGGGGCCGAGCTGGAGCATATTGAATGCCGCCACCCCTTTGTGGACCGGACTTCCCTGGTAATCCTTGGTGACCACGTGACCCTGGATCAGGGCACCGGCTGTGTGCATACGGCTCCCGGTCACGGTATTGAAGACTTTGCCGTGGGCAAACAGTACGGCCTGCCGGTGTTGTCCCCAGTTAACTCCCGAGGAGTTTTTACTGACGAAGGGGGTATTTTCGCCGGTCAATTTTTCCTCAAGGCCAACGACAGCGTGCTGGAAGAATTGGATCATCGGGGAAATCTGATCAATCAATCCACCATTATGCACCAGTATCCCCACTGCTGGCGTTGTAAAAAGCCTGTATTTTTCCGGGCTACAGAGCAGTGGTTTGCTTCCATTGATGGATTCCGTCAGTCTGCCCTGGACGCCATCCGCAAGGTACGTTGGATTCCCGCCTGGGGTGAAGAGCGTATCTACAACATGGTGGAAGACAGAGGTGACTGGTGTATTTCCCGCCAGCGCACCTGGGGTGTACCCATCCCCATCTTCTATTGCCGGGATTGCGGCAAGGAACTGATCAATGATCAGACCATCAAACACCTGCAGGATTTGTTCCGGAAAAATGGCTCCGATGTCTGGTTTGCCCGGGAAGCTGCAGATCTGCTGCCGCCGGGAGTGAAATGTGAATGCGGCTGCACTGAATTTACCAAAGAAAAGGATATTATGGATGTCTGGTTCGACTCCGGCACCAGTCACTATGGGGTGTTGGATGAGCCTGCCGTCTGGCCGGACCAGAGCTGGCCTGCGGATCTGTATTTGGAGGGCAGCGACCAGCACCGGGGCTGGTTTAACTCATCTCTTTCCACTGCTGTGGCCGTATCAGGTCAGGCTCCCTATAGGGCGGTGTTGACCCACGGTTTTGTCGTTGACGAACAAGGCCGCAAACAGTCAAAATCCCTGGGCAATGTGGTGGATCCGGCCAAAGTAATCAAGCAAATGGGTGCCGACATCCTGCGGTTGTGGGTCAGTTCCGCTGACTACCGCAGTGACCTGGCTTCTTCACCCGGTATTTTAAAGCAGCTTACAGAGGCCTACCGCAAGATTAGAAATACCTGCCGCTTCCTGCTGGGTAATCTATATGATTTTGACCCGGCAACAGATAATGTTGATTATAAGGAACTGTTGGAGATTGACCGCTGGGCCTTGCTGCGGCTGCAAAAATTAATTCAAAGGGTTACCGCCGGCTACAGGAATTATGAATACCATGTGGTTTACCATGCTATTCATAGCTTCTGCACGGTAGATATGAGCTCTCTTTACCTGGATATTATCAAGGATCGGCTCTATACCATGCCCGCGGCTTCTAGAGAACGCCGTTCGGCCCAGACAGTGATGTACGAGGTTCTGTCGGCATTGGTACGCCTGCTGGCTCCTGTGTTGACCTTTACCACGGAAGAAATCTGGCGCCATATGCCTGGGGACAAGGCGGGACTGATTAGTGTGCAGATGGCCGATATGCCTCAGGTTGTGGATGAATATATCGACATTGAACTGGCAGAAAAATGGGATCGGCTGCTGGCCGTACGAAGCGAAGTAACGAAGGTATTGGAAACTGCCCGCCGGGATAAGGTGATCGGCAACTCCCTCCAGGCGGCAGTGGAGCTGTACCTGGGTCAGGACCTGCATGATTTCCTGGCACCCCTGGTGGCCGACCTGCCGGTGCTTTTCATTGTTTCCGCTGTGCGCCTGGCTTCCCTAGAAGAAGCTCCGGCAACTGCCCAGGCCAATGAAAATGTGCCCGAGCTGCTCATTGCCGTGCAGCCTGCCACCGGCGACAAGTGTGAACGCTGCTGGATGTATCACGACGAAGTAGGCGCCGACGACACACACAAAACCCTGTGCCCCCGCTGCGCCCAGGTAATGCAACAGATTTAACCGGGACATGGGGACAGGTACCTTGTCCCACCAGATACTGGCAAAATGGAACATGAAGATGTCATGCAGTGTGAAAGGTCCAAGGTTTAATGACCCTTGAGCAAAAAGTGGGGATTATAGTATGGATACTTACTGTGTATACCCATCTAATCCCATTGAAAGGCTTGTATAAGTGTTTAAGTGGGAAAAACTATTTCCAAAAATGGTTTTTACACAGCATGGCGGGTTCCTCGTTCCACTATGATCAGGGGGCACTTCTCGGATATTGCAAAACTGAGGAGTGTCCCCTTCCCATGCTATGCAACGCGCCTTATCCGGTGGACATACCCAAGCGCGAAAGCCAATCCCCAAACAGAGGCGTGTCCCCCCTCCTCTGTCCTAGTCCTCGGGTCTGATCCCTGATTTAAAATGGCTGCAAGGGACAGGGGACAGGTACCTTGTCCCATCAAATATTGGTACGGATATATGATCATGGGACACCTTCCAGGGGGAATTTCCCGGGCACTAAAGCCCGGCCCCAGACTGGGAGGGTATCTGCCCTATGATCCGAGGACATAACTTAGTGATAAAGCCCGGCCTCAAACAGAGCTGTGTCCCCGTCCCTCTGTCAAGGCATCTCATTTGGCCAAACCTACCTAAACAGGCCCTGCAAGAATATCTAGGATGTCAAATAGAACAAGGAGGGGGCTAGCCAGAGGCCAGGACTGGAACAAGGAACCCGTTCCCCCGTTTCATTGGGGAGAACCAGGAGACTGTCTGTCCTCCATTTATTGGCATTCAAGTTCAAGAACCGTCCCCGCCTTGAAAAGGCCCGGCCCCAGACAGAGCTGTGTCCCCGTTCCTCTGTCAAGGTAACTGGTTTGGCCAAAACTGCTAAAGTTAATTGGCCTATTAAACATATTGGAATTATCCCGCCGGCTTCAACCCTACCCAACCTTTCTGCTTTTAGCCTTCCCGCTTTCCAACTCACCCAAAGGAATACCCCATAGGCCGTGTCCCCCATTCCCCCGAAAAACTGGGACAAGGTACCTGTCAGACCGTGTGAAAACCGAACCAAAAGCGGGGATTAATCGGAACACAGAATTGAT